>NZ_JAGGML010000001.1:3834512-4138415 GCF_017875275.1 Xanthobacter flavus
GAACAACTCCATCCTCGACAACTGCCATGTCCGCGTGAGCTTCGCCACCAATGACGAGCGCACCGCAAAGCGCGTCTCCGACGCCCTCGGCACTGCGACGGAGATGAAGGCGATGAAGAACTATGCCGGGCACCGGCTCTCCCCCTGGCTCGGCCATCTCATGGTCTCGCGCTCAGAGACGGCGCGCCCGCTTCTGACGCCCGGCGAGGTGATGCAGCTTCCGCCTGCGGACGAGATCGTCATGGTCGCTGGCACGCCACCGATCCGGGCGAGGAAGGCTCGATATTACGAGGATGAGCGGTTCAGGGAGCGGGTGCTGCACCCGCCGGAGCTCCAGGCCCCTCGCGATCGTCAGCCCGACGACTGGAGCGTCTTTCCGCTGCCGGTGCCGTCACAGCTCAACCTGATAGTCGAGGGAAGCGACGATGAGGACACCACGGGTTCAGAGCAGCGGCGCCAGCCGGAGCTGGCGCGGGTGGAGACGCTGGAGGCGCCTGCGCAACCCCGCAACGAGTTCGAGATCGATCTGCTCGATGAGACCGACGACGACGTGGCCCGGACCAGTCGCATGACCCGTCTCATGCAGGGCGTCGCGCGTCAGGTCGCGCTCGATCCCAACGACGGCTTGGAGCTATGACGGCGATGGCTCCACGCAAGAAGAAGGCGCAGATCTCGGTCTATCTCGATCCGGACGCCATGGCGTTGCTCGCAGATTATGCCGCGCGGCGCGACCAGCCTCAGTCCCTGATCGCCGAAGCCGCCATTGCATCGTTCCTGTCTCCCGACGCAGCCGAGCGGCGCGAGGCCGCGATCGCCAAGCGCCTGGATCAGCTGGACAGACGGATGACGCGGATGGAGCGCGACGTCGGCATCTCAGTCGAGACGCTGGCCGTGTTCATCCGCTTCTGGCTGGCCACCACGCCGGTATTGCCCGAGCCGGCGGCACAGGCGGCCAGGGCCAAGGCGGGGGAACGCTATGAGGCGTTTGTCGCGGCACTGGGACGGCGGCTCGCGAAGGGACCGAGATTGGCGCAGGAAATCACCGAAGACATCTCAGATTCGCGATCCTGATGGTGAGCGCCGTGTCCCATCACAGAATGGCCTTCTCGGTCGATCGGCATCCGCCTGGCAACGGAGGGGGGTGTCAACGTGACTTCACCAGCGACCAGAAGCCGGATTTTCGGCCATGGGCCTTTTCCAGACCGACGCGGTAGTCGCCATTGCGCCCCCAATCCTTGAGCATGCCGGCCTCCGCGTCTGCGCCGACGGCCAGTTCGTCGAGCTTGCCGAGGTAGCGCGCCGCATGCGGATAGGCCTTGGAGCGGGCACGGGCGAGGATGTCGTCGAGCAGCGCCCGGTACAGGATGGTGGCGGCCAGCGGATGATCTGCCGCCAGAGCGTCGGCGACCGGCGGCAACATGTCATACTGGCGGCCGTCCCATTTGCCCCGGCGCTCGACCACCAGCCTGGCGGCGAGATCGAGCCGCGGCCATTCCACCAGGAATGCGAGCGCGTTGTAGATGTGTTCAGAGGCCAGCGCGTGGGCGAAAGCCCGGTCGAGGGTGGCAAAATCCTCGAAATCCGGCACGGCGGCAAGGTATTCGCGTAGGATGCCGGCATGAAGCGTGGCCTCGAACGCCGACCAGCGCAGCGCCTGCGCCTCGTCTTTCCGTCCGACCGCCTCCAATATCTTCGCCTCGAGGCCCGTGCGCTGCGAGAACGGGTCGGTGTCCGGTGCCAAGCCATCGGCGAGATCCTCGGCCGACAGATAGGGGAGGCCACGGGATGTGGGACGCCGGATCCAGTCAAGCGCCTCCTTTGTCCGGCCGGCCTCCAGCAGGCGCGTGGCCATGCCGATGGTGTCCTGAAGGTTCGGATGCTTCTTCGCCTCCAGGGCAATCAGCCCGTCGAGGTCGCCGAGGCTGTCGGCGATGATCTGCCGGATCTCGCGAACTTGCGAGGCGTTCGAGTAAAAGTGGCGATGCGCCGCCTTGGCGTCCTTCGCCTCCTCACCGCGCTGGCGGGCGGCGAGATCGGCATCCCAGGTGCGAAGCGCCTCTTTCGGCAGATGGTCCGCCACCACCTGCGCGACATCGGCCAGATAGCCATGGGAGCTGTTTCCCAACACGGCCATGACCCGTGCCGGCAGTTCAGCGGCGTCAGCCTGCGCAAGCTTGGGGGTCAGAGCGCCAGCGGCGGCGATGGCCTGATGATAGACGTCCTGGATGCGGCCGGACGAATCGTCGATCCGCTCGAACACGCTCTCATGCGTCGCGATGAAGCGCAGCAGGCGATCGAAGGCCATGGCGGGCGAGGCGTCTCCCAACGCATTCGCAATCACCGTGACCGTCGCGGCGAGATCATCGCGAAAGGCCCGCGCCTTGTCCCAGTCGATGAAGCCGCGCGCCTTCTCCAGCGCACCAAGACGCCGATCGACGATCCTGGCGATGGCGTCCGGACCTTTCTGCCCCGCCAGCGCCGCCGAGACCAGCTTGCGGAACGCCGCGCTGCGCTCCGCTTCGTCCAGCACAAGCCGCGCCAGCTTTTCGGCACCCAGGGCCGTCAATGCCTCTATGGAAAGTGCTGGCTTTCGCGCCATGGCGAGGATTTCCGGCTGTGTTCGACCAGACGGATATGTCCTGATCTCCGCCGAATGTCGACGACTACCGGGTCGAATGAATCCGCAAGCCTGGACGCATGACCGTGACGTGCTCGCGACCCATATTCTGGAACAGACCGGGTCCTACGAGCAGGCGAGCGACGCCATCAAGGACAGGCCGGACATGGTGGCCAAGCATTACGGCCGGTTCGTGCCGCAGGACAAGGCGGCCCTCTCCGCACCTATACTCAACAGGGTTGGGAAGCGGCATAGGAAGCCCCCGCTTCACGGCTTGAAACAATGCTCCCTGTGCCAGCGCAGGAAGTGGGGATGGGGCCGCTCGATCAGCCTGCGGGGCGCAATGGCGCGGCCGTCTTTGTTGATGAAGGCGCGCACGCCGTCGGGATCGTTGGTTTGCCGGGAAATGAGGATGTCCAGATCATCCGAGAGGCTGATCAGCCCGCGATCGAACATCCAGTGGGCCGTGCCCGACAGTGCCAGTCCGTTGCTGACGATGTCGGGGCCATTCGCTTCCACCGGGCGGATATGCGCCGCGGCCACCTCGGCACGCCCGCCGCCATTGATCAGCTTGAGCCCGCTGATGGCGCAGCGCTCGTCATAGGCGCGCAGCACGACGCGCCGGAAGATGCGGTCACGGACGATGCGAGAGGACAGAGCCTCGACGCGCTCGCGGGGCTGCTCGAACGCGAATGGCGCCTGTTCTTCTTCAAAGCCTGAGAGGGACGCGCCCCCGTCGACGCGGGGCAGCAGCGGCTCGCTATCATTCAGCCCAAGAGTGACGATCCGGTTGAAATCGCCCGGCGAGAGCGGACGCACGGCGGCTTGCGCACGCCCCGACATGCGCCCGTCCGCGTTCAGCACACCGCGTTCGACCACGCCATCCGCATCGGTGAACGGTACCGGGCTGGCAAAATCGAGATAGCTGCCCGGTTCGATGAGAGCGAGATACATGCCCGGAGCGGTGGGGTCGGGAACGACGCGCTCGACCCTGGCGATCGCGAAATAGCCGCGGGTCTCCGCCACTTTCCGGGGTTCGTAATAAACGATCCAGTCGCCGACGCAGGCCTCGACGCGTCCCAGATATGGGCGCGGGAACTGATACCGCTCAGCCGGGCTGTCGTCATAGATCGAGTCCGAGCGGTGAATGAAGACGCCGAATCCCATGTGCCATTCCTGATCCTCAATCGATCGTAGCGCACATTGGGTATCGCTCGGCAGCAGGTGGACCATTCACCCCTTGGTCGCGCGCGTCACGTTATCGACCCGGCATCACGCTCTCAGTTCTCCCTCGCGCTGCCATGAGCGATAGGACGGCTATCTATCAATCACAATTCCGCTATTATATGAGCTATAGAAAGGAATTCTATCGCTCATGGTGTGGAACTGGACGCAGCACGGCTGGCCGCATTTTGCCTATGATCCGGTCGCCCTCGAACCGCTGGAGCGGCAGTTCCTGCTGCTCACCGGCGAGGTGATCGGCGCGGTTCGGCATGTGAGCGACGGCGAGCGCGACCTGCTGCGGATCGAACTCCTCAGCGACGAGGCGGTCAAGACCAGCGCGATCGAGGGGGAGATGCTGGATCGCCTCAGCGTGCAATCCTCCCTGCGCCGTCAGCTCGGCCTCGACACCGACAATCGCAACGTGAAGCCGAAAGAGCGTGGCATCGCGGAGATGATGGTCGATCTCTATCGGAGCTGGGCCGATCCCCTCGACGCCGACATGCTATTCCGCTGGCACCGCATGCTGTTGGCGGACAGCCGGCATCTGGAGACGATCGGCGGCTACCGTCGCCATGAAGAGGCAATGCAGATCGTGTCCGGCCGCCAGGATCGGCCCACCGTGCATTTCGAGGCGCCGCCATCCTCTCGAGTTCCAGAAGAGATGGTCGCCTATCTCGCCTGGTTCAATGGCTCGGCTCCCGACGGTGAAACGCCCTTGCCGGCGCTCACCCGGGCCGGGATCGGACATCTTTATTTCGAGAGCATCCATCCCTTCGAGGATGGCAACGGCCGTATCGGCCGAACCATGGCGGAAAAGTCCCTCGCCCAGAACATTGGCCAGCCGACGCTGATCGCGCTTGCCCATACCATCGAGCAGCACCGCAAGGCCTATTACGACCAGCTCGAGGTCCATCAGCGGACGCTCGATGTCACGGGCTGGCTGGTCTATTTCGCCGAAACGATCATCGCGGCCCAGCAGACGACGCTCGGCCGCGTCGCCTTCCACATCGCCAAGGCGCATTTTTACGATCGCTTCCGCGACATGATGAACGAACGGCAGGAGAAGGTGATCGCCCGCCTGTTCCGTGAGGGCCCCGGCGGCTTCACGGGGGGCATGAGCGCGGAGAACTACATCGCGATCACCGGCACCTCACGCCCCACCGCCACGCGCGACCTGCACGATCTGGTCGAGAAAGGTGCGCTGACGCGAACCGGCGCGCGCCGATACACGCGCTACCATCTGAATCTGCCTGGAACAGCTTGAAATCCATGATTTCACGAGAGATGTAGAGCCACAAGAGCCACAATCGAGCTCTGTCGGCCAACCGGAGGCAGCGGCGAAGGGTGTCTGACCTGTAGGATGCGCCAACTGCAGGCATTCGCTCGCATGCCATCTCCGGACGTTCGTAGCAGGTCATCAAATCGGGGTTCCGTTTCGCCTCATTGACGAGGACTTAGCCGCGGAAGCAGGGGAGTGAAGTCGAGAGTAAGAGCGACCAGATTCAGTTCGGAAATACTCTATATGAGCCCACCCGAGAGGCCGTAGAGCAGCCCGAGCACTGAGCAGCCTGCCAGGACCGTCAGCATGCCGAGGTGAAAGCGGAAGACGGCGACGACGGCGGCAAGAGTGAGGATCAGGGACGCTGGGCGGATCGAGGACAACACCGGCACCTCCAGCCCCAGCCCCAGCGCATTTAGCGTCGTGCTCTCGCCGAACAGCACGTGCATGGCGAACCACACTGCGAGGTTGAGGATCACCCCCACCACCGCGGCCGTGATCGCGGCCAGTGCCGTGGACAGCGCCTTGTTGCTGCGCAGGGTCTCCACATAGGGCGCGCCGATGAAGATCCACAGGAAGCAGGGCACGAACGTCACCCAGGTGGTGAGCAGCCCGCCGAGGGTGCCGGCCAGAAGCGGCGAAAGGCTGCCGGGATCACGGTAGGCGCCCAGGAAGCCGACGAACTGCACCACCATGATCAGCGGGCCGGGCGTGGTCTCAGCCATGCCGAGGCCGTCCAGCATCTCGCCGGGCTTGAGCCAGCCATAGGAGTCCACCGCTTGCTGGGCCACATAGGTGAGCACCGCATAGGCGCCGCCGAAAGTGACCACCGCCATCTTGGAGAAGAACACCGCAATGTCGCCGAAGGCATTGCCGGGGCCGAGCAGGAGCACCAGGGCCGCCACCGGCACCAGCCAGAGCGCGAGGAAGATGGCGCCGATCTTGAAGGACCAGCTGGCCGGCGGCCGGGCATGGTCGGGGACCTCTTCGCCGAGGGCTGTGTCGGCATCGGCCACCTGCGTCGCGCCGAACTTCGCGTGCCCCTTGCGCGGCTGGAATGCCGCCAGTTCGGCCCGCCCGCCGACATAGCCAATCACGCCGGCGGCGAGGACGACCAGCGGGAACGGCACCTGGAACACGAACAGGGCGATGAAGGCGCTGGCGGCAAGAGCCACCATCACGTTGTTCCTCAGTGCCCGCCTGCCGATCCGGGACACGGCCTCCAGCACGATGGCGAGCACCGCCGCCTTGAGGCCGAAGAACAGCGCCTGCACGGCGGGCACATTGCCGAACAGCACGTAGATCCAGCTGAGCGCCATGATGGCAATCATGCCGGGCAGCACGAACAGGGTGCCGGCGACGAGGCCGCCCTTGGTGCGGTGGAGCAGCCAGCCGATATAGGTGGCGAGTTGCTGCCCCTCCGGGCCGGGCAAGAGCGTGCAGTAGTTGAGGGCGTGCAGGAAGCGCTCCTCGCCGATCCAGCGCTTCTCCTCCACGAGGATGCGATGCATCATCGCGATCTGCCCCGCCGGTCCGCCGAAGCTCAAGGCGGCGACGCGGGCCCAGACGCGGCAGGCTTCGCCAAACGAGATGCCGTGTGCCTTGGGCGCCGTTTGAATGGGCCCCTGATCGGGCACAGCCGTGCCCAGGGCCGGCGCCTCCCGGGCGCCGTCCAGATTGACCATGATGTATCTCCTTGGGTCTACGCGTTTGAGGCTATGGACGCCTGGCGCGGAAATACTGGTAGAGCGTGTCGAACACTCCGGCGCCCTTCACGAGGCGCTGGGCGTCGTCCGGCTCACTCATGGCGATGCCGGCGATGAGGCTTGAGATGCCACCGGCCTCATCGCGGCCGAACTTGCCGTCCTTGAGGTCGATATCGTGGACGATCTCGCCCACCGCCTGAAGGGCGGGATCGGTGAGGCCGGCGCGGCCGAGCAGCACCTCGAAGCTGCAGCGATCGCCCTCGTGGGTGACCTCGCCCTCGAACATGTCGAAGCGCAGCTCCCCGGGCTTCGGTACATAGCCCTTGCCGGGGACGAAGCGGATCTCGGCATCGGGATCGATGAAGCGCCGGATCAGCCAGCCGCAGGCGATGCGGTCCACATGCACGTCGCGCCGCGTCACCCAGACATGCCCCTTGAGCGCGGCGAGAGGGTTGAGATCGGCCGGCAGGGCGGCAGACGGGGATGGCATGGGTGTGTCCTCCGCGGTTCGGGCCTCAAGCTCGAGGATGAGCCCTTCGGCGACGACGCGCCCGGTGGCCTCGAAGAAATCAAGGGAGACAATGTCGGAGAGCCGCCGGCGCAGGCGGCCGATCTGGGACCGCGCATCCGCCCGCTTCTCGCCGCTCGCTTCGGCATCCAGCGCAGCCGTGATGGCGCGGGCGTCCTCTGCAATCGCGGCGTAATCGGTATCGCGCGCGGCGTCGAACAGAGCCCTCACCTGGGCATCCGTCAGGCCGTCCACGAGCCTGGCCTCGCAGACCATGGCCTCACCACCGCCGGCCGCGATTTCCTTCACGAGCCACTGGAAATCTTCCTGCGTCTCGGCCGAGGCCGGCAAGGCGTAGACCGAGCTCTTCACCGCCACGGCACCGATGCCCTGCAGCCGCCGCCAGATCTTGACGCGGAAGTAAGCCGGCTTTGTGGGAAGCTGGTGGATCAGCAGCAGCCAGCGCTGTTCGGTGGCGTCATCGTCGCTCATGAGAAAATCGTATCATCGAGAATATGAAATGCAACACTTGTATCACTAACAATGCCAGCGTAGCGTCTGTTCATGGCTGGCGGAGATCAGAGCCCGCCGTGCCCGGCAAGGAGACGGCTCATGAAATGGATCACCCGCGCCCGCCCGGTCATCGACCGCATCGCCTGCCCCTGGCTGATCGCGCGCTTCATCGACGCGGCGCCGGAATTCCTGTTCGCGCCCCCTGAGGATGTGATCCGCAAGGCCGAGGAGACCGGTGCGACGCCGTTCGACGTGCCTGGCGTGGCGTTCGGTCATGCGGGCGACAAGTGCAGCTTCGACGCCTTTGTGGCGCACTACGGCCTTCAGAGAGATCCGGCCATCGTTGCCCTCGCCGACATCGTGCGCGGGGCCGACACCAGCCGGCCGGACCTCACGCCCCAGTCGGCCGGCCTGCTCGCCATCTCGAAGGGGCTGCGCGAGGTGACGCCCGACGACCACGATCTGCTGAAGCGCGGCTTCGTCATCTACGACGCTCTCTATGCTTGGGCCGGCGGAACTCGCGCGACGTATCCAACTGCCGCCTGAATTGGGAGTTGCGCCAGTGCCCCAGGTTCTGAATCGTCCGGCGGCTGAAGGGCAGGGCCTCTTCTCCCCCGTCTCCTCGCTCTATGCGGCGCGGGCGCTGCGGGATTTCGGCGATGGCTTCGTCGCAGTGCTGCTGCCGGTCTACCTCTCGGCGATCGGCCTCGATGTGTTCCAGATCGGCGTGGTGGCGACCACCGCGCTCCTCGGCTCGGCGCTGATGACCCTCGCCATCGGCTTTTTCGGTCACCGCATCGACCGGCGCACGGTGCTGATCGCCGCCTCCGGACTGATGGTGGCGACCGGCCTCGCCTTCACCCAGTCGGCGAGCTATGGGGCGGTGCTGCTCGTGGCCTTCTGTGGCACCATCAACCCGTCCTCCGGCAGCGTCAGCATCTTCGTGCCGCTGGAGCACGCGGCGCTCTCCCATCTGGTGGCTGACAAGGCGCGGACCTCGGCCTTCGCCCGCTACAGCCTCATGGGCGCGCTGGCGGCGGCGGTGGGTGCGCTCGCCGCCATGGGCCCGGACCTGCTGGCCGACTTCGGCGTGTCGCGCCTCGCCGCCCTGGAAGGGATGTTCGCGCTCTACGCGGTGCTCGGTATCGCGGGCAGCGTCTTCTACAGCCGCATTCCCCGCAGCGCGGCGTCCGCGGAGGCGCGATCCGCCTCCGCGCTGGGCCCCTCCCGTGGCATCGTCTACCGGATGGCCGCCCTGTTCTCCATCGATGCGTTCGCGGGCGGCTTTGCCGTGCAGTCCCTGATGGCGCTGTGGCTGTTCTCGCGCTTCGGCCTGTCCTTGTCGGCCGCCGGCCTGTTCTTCTTCTGGTCGGGTGTCCTTTCCGCCTTTTCCTTCCCGGTGGCGGCCTGGCTGTCGCGGCGCATCGGTCTGGTGAACACCATGGTGTTCACGCACATTCCCTCCAGCCTCTGCCTGATCCTCGCCGCCGTGGTGCCGAGCCTGGAGGCGGCGCTCGGCCTGCTCCTGCTGCGCTCCGCCCTCTCGCAGATGGACGTGCCGACCCGCTCCTCCTTCGTGATGGCGGTGGTGACGCCGCCCGAGCGCGCGGCCGCGGCGAGCATCACCTCGGTGCCGCGCAGCCTCGCCGCGGCCTTGAGCCCCATGCTGGCCGGCGCCCTGTTCGCCGCGGGCTACGAGGCATGGCCATTCATCCTCTGCGGAGCGCTGAAGATCCTCTACGACATCGCGCTGCTCCAGGCCTTCCGGCACATCAAGCCACCGGAAGAGCAATAACAGCGTCCGACGCTCCGGCGGGCTCAGCGGATCAGCGGCCAGAGGCCGAGCAGGATCACCCCCAGCGCCGCGCCGACCTCCAGAATGTACCCGGTTCGAGCCCTCAGGGTTTCTGTGCGGGCCAGCAGCGGCAGGAGCCGCGTGCGCAGCAGCACCGCCAGCAACGGGAACGACGCGACGGTGACGATCATCCCGGCGGCGAAGGTCCCGGAGAGGATAAGACCCGACACCAGGAGGCCGTTGGCGAGCGAATAGGTCATGATGAAGGTGGTCAGCGGGCACGGCACGAGGCCGGTGACGAAGGCGAGCACCGGACCGGACCGGTCATGCGCGTGGGTATGCGGCCGCAGCGCCCGCAACAGCAGCCACAGGCCGATCAGGACGATCAGGATCTGGCTCGCATGCTCCAGCACGGGCGCGCGGCCGGCGCCGCCGATGGTCCGCTGCAGGACGACGAAACCGCCGAGCACCAGCAGCACCGCCGACCCCACATGAGTGAGGATGAGGACGGTGCTGGCGCCGAGTGCGCCCAGAAGGCGGCCGTCTCCCGCATAGTGGGAGGCCAGCACCGCCTTGCCGTGGCCTGGCAGCAGCGCGTGCAGCATGCCGAAGCCGAAAGCCGCGCCGATCAGCGCCGGCAAGCCGCCGACGCCCACCGTGCGCAAGGCGTTCAGCGCGTCCAGCGCGCCACCATAGAGCCAGCGCTGGAGATCAAGGATCGTTCCCATCAGAATGAGCCTTGCTCGCCCGTCATGGCCGCCTTGTGACGGGCCCTCATGCAAGTTGAAGGGTGACGGCGGTCAGGACGAGATAGCGTCCGATCTTGGCGACGAAGACAAGGAGGAGGAACGTCGGCAGCGGCTCGCGCAGTGCGCCGGCGACCACGGTGAGGGGGTCCCCGATGATGGGCACCCAGCTGAGAAGCAGCGACCACTTGCCATAGCGGCCATACCAGTGCTGGGCCCGTGCCAGTCCCGCCTCGCTCACCGGGAACCAATGACGGCCCTTGAACCGCTCGATGCCTCGGCCCAGCAGCCAGTTGATCACGGATCCGAGCACGTTGCCCATGCTTGCGGCAGCGAGCAGCGGGAGCGGCGGGTAGCCGGCAAGGAGGAGCCCCACGAGCACCGCTTCCGACTGCATCGGCAGGATGGTGGCCGCCGCCAGCGCCGTCAGAAACAGGCCGAGATAGATGGGAAGATCGTTCACCTGCCGTCATCTCGGATAGGAGAGAATTAGAGAGATCATGCCGGCCGCGGCCATTCGGGATGGTTGCCGTCGATGACGAAGGCGTGGGCATGGCGCAGACCACCTTCGGCCGCCACGGCATCGGCCAGATGGGGATGGGTGCGGTCCAGCGCGCCGTGGGTATGGGTGAGCACGTCCGGGTCTTCGGCAGGCCACAGCCGCATGGCCGCCAGGACGGCGGCGGTCGCCACGAGCCCGAGCGCCGCGAAGGTGAACGGCAGGCTCACCTTGGCGCCGATCCAGCCGGCGAGGGGATAGGTGAAGAGCCAGCACGCATGGGACAGAGCGAATTGCGCGGCGAACAGCGCCGGGCGATCCTCCGGGTGGGAGGAGCGGCGCAGCAGCCGGCCCGATGGCGTCTGGGCCAGCGAATACCCGAGGCCCAGGGCGAACCACAGCGGCAGCAGGAGCCCGTAGCTCGGAACCCAGGCGCCGATGAATAGCCCAACCGCCAAGACCGAGGCGCCGGCGAGCATCGCGTTCCGGTCGGGAATGGTGTCGAGGAGGCGCGGCAGCAGGAGCGCGGCGATCATGGAGCCCCCGCCAAAGGCGGCAAGCGCCAACGCCGTCGAACTCTGGCCCAGCCCGAACTGGGCCTGCACCAGCACCACGGTGTTGACGATGACCATGGCGCTCGCCGCAGCGACGGCAAGGTTGAGCGCGAGCAGCCCGCGCAAGCGCGGCGTGGCGAGGTAGATGCGCAGGCCCCGCGTCGTGCGGTCGTAGATTCCGCGGCGCTCGGTCGGGATGGGGCTTGGCAGCAGGACCGAGACGACGAGGGCGGCCGAGGCCAGGAAGCCTACCACCGTTCCGGCGAACAGGCTGTGGAAGCCGATGACCGTGAGGAGCGCCGCCGCCAGCATCGGGCTGGCGACGCTTTCGAGGTCATAGGCGAGCCGCGAGAGGGAGAGGGCCTGGGTGTAGTCCTTCTCGACCGGCAGCACGTCGGGGATGGTCGCCTGGAAGGTCGGCGTGAAGGCGGCCGATGCCGACTGCAGCGCGAAGATCAGCACATAGACCTGCCAGACCTCGGTCACGAAGGGCAGCAGCACCGCCACGGCGGCGCGCACGAGATCGAGGCCGACGAGCATTGTCCGCCGCGGCAGGCGCTCGGCGAAGGCCGCCGCCACCGGCGCTACCCCCACATAGGCAATCATCTTGATGGCGAGCGCCGTGCCGAGCACCGCACCGGCATCGGCCCCCGCAAGGTCGTAGGCGAGGAGTCCGAGCGCCACCGTGGCAAGGCCCGTGCCGATGAGGGCGATGACCTGGGCCAGGAAGAGGTGGCGGTAGGTGCGGTTGGCGAGGACGCGCAGCATGGGAGAGGGGCTTTTCCCGTTCACCGTGGAAACAAAGACACATCGTCGGTCACGCCAGCCCCAGCCGGGACGGCGCCCTGCTGGATCAGGTCGGCGAATGAGGGCATGCGGAGCTCACAGGTATTTGGTGATTTCCTTGAACGCGTCGATCGAGCGCCGCTGCTCCCGGGCGAGCGGACCGACGACGTCCTCAAGGCAATGGTCGAGATGGTCCTGGATCAGCGTCTTCTTGGCCTGGGCGATGGCCTTCTCGACCGCCTGAAGTTGCTGGGCGATGTCGAGGCAGGGGCGACCTTGCTCGATCATCTCGATGATGCCCTTGAGATGGCCATCGGCCCGCTTCAGCCGCTTGACGATCTCGGGGTGTGTCTCATGGAGATGGGTCTGCTCGGTCATGGCTTAATGCTATCCCCCTGGAGGGGATATCACAAGCAGCGATGGGGCAGTGATTCTGTCCGACACCGTTTCGTCAGGATTTTCGCGGATTGTCCCTGCGCATGCCGAACTGGACCTTCAGCACCGCCTTTCGCCTCGTCGTCGCGCTCGCGATGACGATCGGCTTGCTGCTGTCGCCCGCCGGCCGCTCCGCCTCCCACGATCCCACCGCGCTGGCGGTCGCCGAGGCCTCGCGCCATGCCGAGCTGGCAGCCCGGATCGCGGATCATGGCCATGTCCATGACGATGGCCAGGAAGACGAGCAGAGCCCCGGCCATGCCCATGGCCACAATCCCGCGGACCATTCGCACGAGACACCGAACACGTTGTCGGTGGTGAACGCGCCCGTTGCGCCCATGGGCCGCGCCTGGCATCCGTATCCGCCAGTCTTTGCCGGTCTCGAAACCTCGTTCCGGCACGAGCGTCCCCCAAAAACCGCCTTCGTCCCATGATCGCGGCCGCTCGCGCGGCCTCCCTCATCAACGAAGAACGGAATTCTCATGCACGGACCTGTCCATCAGGGCCCGCCGCGCGCATGCGCGCGCCGGTGCCTCGCCCTCTCCCTGTTCGCCGCCGTCCTGGCCTTGCCGCTTCTCGCCGGCGCAGCCCTTGCTCACGCCGTCGCCGAAGGCGACAAGGGCTATATCCAGGAAATCACGGGCACCAACATTCTGCCCTTCATCTACCTCGGCGCCAAGCACATGGTGACGGGCTACGACCACATCCTGTTCCTGCTCGGCGTGATCTTCTTCCTCTACAAGATGAAGCACATCGGCATCTATGTGAGCCTGTTCGCGCTCGGCCACTCCACGACCATGCTGCTCGGCGTCTATTTCAACGTCGGCATCAACAGCTACATCATCGACGCCATCATCGGCTTGTCGGTGGTCTACAAGGCGCTCGACAACATGGGCGCCTACCAGCGTTGGTTCGGCTTCCAGCCCAACACCAAGCTTGCGACGCTGATCTTCGGCTTCTTCCACGGCTTCGGCCTGTCCACCAAGATCATCGACTACGACATCTCGCCCGACGGACTCCTGCCGAACCTCCTCGCCTTCAACGTGGGGGTCGAGATCGGCCAACTCCTGGCGCTCGCCGCCATCCTCATCGTCATGGGCTTCTGGCGCAGGACACCGAGCTTCTTCCGCCACGCCTATACCGCCAACGTCGTCATGATGACGGCCGGGTTCGTGCTGATCGGCTATCAGCTCACCGGCTGGTTCGTTTCCTGAGCTTCCCGAAAGGACCAACCATGTACAATACCGACATCCCGACCCGCGCCGAGCTGCCGACCTCCGCCCAGCTTCTGCGCTCCACGTTCATCGCCATCGTCGCCGCGGCGGCGATCCTCGTCTCCATCGTGCTGCCGGCGGAATATGCCATCGATCCGACCGGCATCGGCCGCATGCTGGGGCTCGCCGAGATGGGTGAGATCAAGGCCCAACTCGCAGCAGAGGCGGAGAAGGACCGGACGGCAGGCCAGCAGGGTGCTGTTCCCGTTGCTGTCCCGACGCCTGACCGGCGATCCGGCCTCCTCGACCGGCTCTTCGCCGAACTTCTGATTAGTCCCGCGGCTGCCCAGACAACACCGGCGCACCGCAACGACAAGATGTCCATCACCCTGAAGCCCGGCGAAGGGGCCGAGGTGAAGATGGTGATGGTCCAGGGCGCGAAGGTGAACTTTTCCTGGGCCGTCACCGGCGGCGTCGTGAACTTCGACCTCCATGGCGACGGTGGTGGGCAGGAGACGAGCTACCAGAAGGGCCGCGGCGTGCCGGGGGCGGACGGCGTGCTGGAAGCCGCCTTCGATGGCAACCACGGCTGGTTCTGGCGCAACCGCGGCACTTCGGACGTAACCGTGACGCTGCGCACCAGCGGAAGCTACGCTGAGATCAAGCGGGCGCTCTGAGCGGATAGTGGATAATAGGGGCTCTGCTCAAAAGTGCGGAGCCCCCATTCCTGATGCGCCAAGAGCAGAACTTCGACGCCTGCCCGGAAGCCGACGTTCGAAATGAGGGGCTTGGCTTCGCTACCGGTCGAAGGCTGGCGGTAGTGTGCGATCGGGCAGCACAGCGCCGACCGCCACCTGGAATGCCACCAAAAGCGACCTGTACGACTACGCTATGGGAAATGACCCTATCGCAGCTTGAAACGGCGATCGGTAGGCTCGCTGCAGAACCTGCACTGAGCCCTCGCCATGATAGATGGTTTACAATTATCATTATTGAGTTGACATATGGCGATCGTTTCGCGACAATAACGCCATGTATGTTGACAAATCACTCATCACAGCCCTCATCGACGCCGCGATGTCCGCGGACTACACCGGCGTGCGCCGCATTGGCACCAATATTGCCAAGCTGATGGCCGAGCAGAAGGATCTTGAGGGGGCCAAGGCCCTGCAGACCCTTCTCCGCAAACGCGGCGTGCCGCTTCAGGCCTCAGGGTATGCCGAGGCCCTCCCGCGTGACGCCGGGTCCCGCTTGCCGCTCGTTGAGGAAGGCCAGTGGCCAACCACCCCGGTGATGTTGTCTGGCGAAGCCGGACAGACGGTCTCGCAATTGGTCGAAGATGCGAAAAACATTCACTTGCTGACCGAAAAGGGGGTGTCCTCGCAGCTCAGTATGCTGCTGTACGGACCTCCTGGCACCGGCAAGACACTTCTCGCAAGCTCGATAGCAGCCATGCTGCAGCGGCCGTTTTATGTGGCGCGGCTGGACTCCTTAATTTCGTCGCGCTTGGGCGAAACGGCGAAGAACATCCGCGGCATATTCGAGTTCGTCCCAGCCCGGAATGCGGTGCTGTTCCTGGACGAAATGGATGCCATTGCCAAGCTGCGTGACGACCGGCATGAGCTCGGTGAGCTCAAGCGCGTCGTGAACACGGTCCTGCAGGGACTGGACTCGCTCCCCAACGACGTCGTTACGATCGGAGCCACTAACCATCCGCACCTGCTGGATCCGGCTATTTGGCGCCGCTTCCCATACAAGGTCGAACTTGGACTGCCGAGCGAGGATGTGCGGGGCAGCCTGTGGCTGCATTTCCTTTATCAGGATGACGAGACCAAGCTGAATGATGCACATCTTCTGGCAAGGGCATCGGATGGGTTAAGCGGCGCCGACATCGAGAACATCGCGCTCGCGGTTCGCCGGCGCGCCGTTCTCGGCCATCAGGAGCCAAGCCTCGCGCAGATCTTGATGGCAGTGCAGTCCTCACGCGCGGGCAGCCCGCAGTTGCTCAAAAACCGCGAGCTCGACACGGCCGAGAAGAAGAGCCTGAGCCTCTTTCTGCATGACCAAGGCCGTGTTCGCCCAGGCGACATTGCCGAGATCGTCGGCGTGAGCCGGCAGATGGTCTATCGCTACCTGAAGGAGGCGGGACATGGCTGATCCTCGTAACCCGCTTCTGAAACCGGTCCTGCGCTTTACAAAGGACCCCAAACCCGAGGGGATCACCGGCGGTGGCAAAAACGCCTTCGGCATTAAGGCCGATCGCCTTGATAAGCAGCGCCGCGCGCTCGGATTGCAACTGCGAACGCTAGCAGCGCAGTCCGCTGCTCGGCCAAAATTCAATGGCAAGGTGGTGCTCTATGCCGCCATGTTCGACGACTCAGGGATCGGAGTTCATCAGTCGGGATCTCGACCTGTGGGCCTATCAGAAGGGCGTGGTGCTCGACTTCTCGCGGCCCGGCAAGCCAACGGACAACGGCTTTATCGAGTCGTTCAACGGCAAGCTCCGGGCGGAATGCCTGAACACGCACTGGTTCATGAGCCTTGACGACGCGCGGGCGAAATTGGAGGCTTGGCGTAGAGACTATAACGAGGTCCGGCCGCACAGCGCGATCGGCAACAAGCCGCCGATCGCGCTCATGAATGGCTCTCCGGCATCCCCGCCGGAATGAGCCCTAACCCCGGGATTTTCCAGCTCCGGGTGGCCTAGAAACGGGGAGCGCTTCATAACCCCGGGATTTTCCAGCTCCGGGTGGCCTAGAAACGGGGAGCGCTTCAGAGCAGCGGGCCGCCACCAGCGAGATTGCCGCCAACACCCACCGCGCAGCGCAGGGCGCCACCCAGGTGACGAACAACATGTCGGGCGTGGGCCAGGCCGCCGGCATGACGGGCTCCGCCGCCACCCAGCTCATGAGCCTGTCCTCTGCGCTCTCCGAGCAGTCGCAGGATCTCCAGCGCGAGGTGACGAGCTTCGTCTCCACCCTTCGCGCCGCCTGATCCGCGCCGCATAGAAAAAAGGGCCGGTGTCGCGAGGCGCCGGCCCAATGACGCATGCACTTCAGCCCTCCCCGCGAGCTCAGGGGTTTGCTGCCGTCGGACGCAGAACTTAAAACCGGGGCCGGAAGCTGGCTCGCCTCATTCACGCCGCGAGGCCACAAGCGCGGCGGATGGCAAGCTGGACCGGCGACGGCGGCAGCGAGGGATCGTATTCCGATCGCGGCAATAGCGGAGGCTGCGCTATGAAGCGGGGCTTCTGACCTCGGTGAGGTTGTGCGGCGTGGACGAGGAATGGGTGGCACAGATATGCTGTTCCCGCTGCGCCGACCGCCAGGTCGACCGGACATTCGGCCGTCGAACAATATCCATGCGCCGATAGCTGTCGAAGCGTTGCTCCCCGTTCGCCATATGGCAGGAGCTCTCTGGCTATCGCGAGATGCGAGCCTCTACGAATCCGCGTCGGTGCATCGCTGGGGCTCACATCAGACAGCAGGAAGAGCATCAGCAGCGCGCGACCGCTGCTTTTGACGTTTGCCCTCCATTCCATGAAATCAGGGTTTTCCAAGCCGAAACTCACGTCGACGTGCCAGCCGTCATCGCCCGGCTCATCCGGCGAAGGAAAACGGATAGGGAAGGTGCCGAGGCCGGTCGGAGCCAACCACCGCCCCACTCCGACGAGCTGATCATAGGCGGCGTGGAGGCATCGCGTATTCGCCGCCTCGACGAAGGCAGGCGAGGACTTGAATGGGACCCGGATGACCGGACTCGTCCAGGCCTCCGGGTGATCCGCCGATAGGCCGATTTCGGCCCACAACTCGTCCCTGCATCGCTGTGCGAGATCACGGCCAAAGGCGTCATCAAGCTTCACGTAGCCATTGTCGATAAAGGTCTGCACCTGACTGCCAGTCAGGCCAGGAAAATGATCTTTGGGCATGTCACATATCTCCGCTCGGCGCCGCCTGGGCGCGACGATCTGATCGGCACAACTGCCGCGCACCGGGGCGCTCAGATCAGCGGGAAAAATGTGAAAGCGAACATCATGAGGGGATTGGTTACCATGACACCGGCCGCCCCATCAAGCGTCGGCGCTGGCACTCATCGTTCCGATCTGGACCGAGTTGCGCTCGCGTCAGCCGGCACTCGCGACTACTAAAACGGTTAGATTAACCTGCCCTTGGGGCATGAGCAGTTCAAAACGATGCCCGGGGCGAGAACGATAAAAATGGCGGAGTGCAAAAACCACGCGAGCGCTAACCTCCGCCGAGCGGAGCTTGCACTCACGGCAGTCATAGTTGCCATTTTCGTCTTAACGGTCAGCGTGGGCGCGAAACTGGCAATCGGCGCGATGGGCTATGGCTCTGCAATGCCGGTCGAGGTATTCGAGAACGGAGCATCCTACAATTTCGATGACGGCAAGTCTGCATGCGGAAATAGTAAAACCAAACTGCAAGATTGACATGATGTAAATTTTACCTATAACAAATTCTACTATGGACACAGAAGTTACACTTTACCTTGCGCTAGCGGTCGTGATTTTGATCGCGCTCGTCATCTTCAACATCAACACGATCCACACGCTCGTGCCGGTCATTTGAAACCGCCGCACTATGCAACATCCGCCTTCACGCCACGCGCCACGATCTGCAGCGCGCCGGCGGGGCGGGCCGTTAGAGCGCCTTCGCATCCTGCCATGGCGCCGTCATCCAGATTTCTATCTCCTCCGGCTGCGTGAGGATCACCGGCATCGCCTTCGGGTGGACCGATGCGACCGGCTCGAACGGCACAAGGCAGCGGTTCTCTTGCCCACCAGCGCTGCCAGTGCTTGCTCGACGTGTTGCGGATGTTCGTCGTGCCGCTGTCCGGCTCCAGGACGCTGTCGACCTTTGTGTAGTCCATCGTCTCACGCGCCATCTGCAGCCGCTCCGGGTAGCGGTCGATCGCGATCACCCGCTTCGCCCCCATCAGCCGCGCGCTCTGCTGCGCCATCATCCCGACGGCGACGCGCCCCAGACTGCGGCAGTGTCGCCCAAATGGGGTGTTGCAGAAATCGGCGCCCATATATAGCCCGTCGGCGCCGCATCTGAGAGGAACAGCGCCGTATCGTCCGCCACCCCGTCAGGGACATGGAAGCAGTCGTTGTCTGCGAACGGCACGCAGATGTATTCCGCATGCGAACCTGCATAGCCGCAGAACGCATGGGTATAACCATAGATGCCGGCCGTGGGATTGCCTCCGAACAACTTCGCCTGCAACTCGGGCTTAGGATAGTGTGTCGCAATTAATAAAGATTGTGCTGGCAGTACTCCTCCGATGTGAGGCCCGCTTCGGATAGGAGGTCGGAGACGGCCTTGTCGGTCGCCGGCCCCCACTCACCATCAAAGGCAAGCGGGGGCGTCCGGCCGCGCGCATCCAGCGCCAACTGCAGGTCGCGCAGATCCATGGATCACCTGTCAACGGGTTGAGAAAAGAAAACGCCGCGCGAGGCGGCCGTGGTACTGTGAGGCGGTCGCCCCAAGCCCGGACATTGGGGCAGACACGAGCCGGGTGATCTGCACGCCCGTAGGTCGCCCGGCTCATCCCTCAATCGAGGTAGCTCAATGCCGCACTCCTGCTAGAAACAAAAACGTCTGCCCCGACATTCACTCGGCCAGATATCGAGCCGGGCGCCACTCCCGCAAGTGCGCCCGGCTCTTGCTGCTCTACTTTGGGTTGCTTACCGTGCATCAGTCTACCGCGGTCCAGGTTTCGCACGCGGCCTGCATATGACCGGTCCTCAAGAGCTTCGCGCATCACAGAAGAACGTCGGTCATAGCGTAAGCCGGATGGTCTAATTCAGCGTGCTGATCCTACCAGCCGCTCCGCTTCCTGAGCCCATCGATCGCCCGAAGGATCGCCTTCGCCTCCGCCTTGGCGTCGAAAGGTACTGCATCTCCGCCCGGCCCGTAGAGCCGCGCGTCGAGGCGGGCCGTCTCTTGCCCGTTCACCGGCAGTCCGAGTGCGCGCCACCGACGCAAGTGGCGATCCACCGCGTGCCGGAGCGCGATCGGCTCGCCCGACTGCACCGCCCGATGCACGGCGATGCGGGTCGGGTCCACCGGCGAGAGCCTCCCGAGCGCCCTCAGTAGGTCGCCCCGCCGGCGCGTCCCGAAGCCCGCAAGGACCAGCGCGAATCCTGTCATCAGCCCGCCGGCGACGGCCAGTGCCGCGACCCGTATCTGCCCGGGGGGCAAATGCCCGGTGCCGCCAAGCCCGGCATAGATGCTGGCATAGCCGAAGGGGATCGCCGGGATCTCCGCCGTGCGCATCTGCCGTGCTCCGGTGTCGAACCAGGGGATGGCGATGGCCGGAAGCACGGCGGGGTCGCCGGTGCTCGGCCGCAGGTGCCATTCCCATGTCACAGTCGTCACCGGCCCGTCCGGCGTCAGGCGCTGCGTGCGCGCCTCGGGTGCCGCAAAGCTAATGAGCCAGGGCGCGCGCATAACGGGGCGCGGCGGCACAAGATGAGACGGCGCTCCCACCGCCTCGATCGTGACGCGGCGAACCAGGGTTTCCCCGTCGCCCAGCTTGCCGGGCTCGGTGGACAGCGCATCGGTGACGGTGAGGCCCCGCGCGGCGAGCATCCACCCCTCGGCCGGAAACGGTGCCACTGCTAGAGTCACGGGCTCCGCCGTGACCGGCAGTTCCTCCCGCGGCGCATCGGTGCCCACCACGGTCAGCCGGTGCGTCACCGGCCCGATGACCAGCGGACCGGCATGGCGGGGGAACACCGCAATGCGGCGCTCGAACACGCGGACGGCCCGCCCTTCCACCTGCTCCGTACGCCACTGGTCGCGAGCGAGCTGCATCCAGTCATAGTCGGGAGAATCCGGAAAGCTCAGCTTTTCCAGCGTGATCTGCCGCTCGTATTCGCCGCGCACGGTGACGGGGATCATCTCGCCGGCCACCGGTCGCATCTCGGGGATGACCAGCCGCAAATTCTCGGCCCGGGCGCCGCCGGCCAGGGACAGGAGGACGAGAAGGCAAAGCGCATGGATCGTCATGGTGCGTCTCCATCCCGCCCGATCAGGCCGAGCGCCGCCCGCCGCTCGAATTCCTTGCGCAGGCGCAGGCGCAGGTACGCGCCGGGATCGTCGGCGATGGTGTCGAGCCAGGCGTCGGAGGCGGCAATGCCCCGCGCCTCGATCGGCTTTTTCAGCTCCGGGTCGCGGGTGGCCGCGACGCCGTCGCTCCTGCTCGCGGAGGCGATGCCGACAGAGACCGGGATATTGCCGCGGACGACGCTAACGCCCACCGTCTTGGGCGCCAGCGCGTCGATCATCTCACGCAGCCGGCGCGCCTCGGCGTCCGCCGGGTCCACGAACAGCACGGCGTCGAGATAGGCGACGGCCAGCGCGTAGCGGCCGGTCGCCGCGAGCGTCAAGGCGCGGTTGAAGGTCTCGCTGCGGCCCGCCTCCGCCAGCGCCGCATCGGCGGCGGAATAATCGCCCTCGCGGTAGAAGGCGATGCCCCGTGCGGCGGCATCATCCTGCCAGCGCGCCGTCCCCGGCGCCCCGGCCCAGAAGGCGAGCCGCGCAAGGGAGGAAGGCCCGGCGAGCATGAGGCAGGCGAGGCCCGCCGCCGCCATGAGGAGGATGCGCCGTGCCGGGGAGAGGCCGCTCATGCGCGCCTCCGGAACAGGGCGAGAAACGGGACGAGCGCGAGCGCCGCGACCAGCGGGCCGAGATCCTCGAACGCAAGCCCCGCCGCCCGCCCGTCACGCGCGAGCGCCGCCGAACCGGACAGGCGGTCGATGACCGGCCCGGGCGCGCGGGCCGGGGCGGATGCGACGCCCAGCGCCTCCAGCGACGTGGCTTTGTCGCTCCCCACGCCCAGGCCGAGGGTGAAGAGGCGGATGCCGCCCGTGGCGAGCCGCGCCGCCTCGGTACGGGCAGCGGCATCGATGCCGCTGCCGTCCGAGATCAGCACGAGATCGGCGTCCGGCATCCCCTCCAGCATGCGGCGGGCGAGCCGCAGCGCAGCGGCCGGCCGGGCGCCGCTGCTCGGCATGGTATCGGGACCGAGAACGGCGATCAGGCTTTCCAACACCGCGGGATCTCCGGTCGGTGCCGCCACGTCATAGGCCTCGTCGGAATAGAGGATGAGGCCCACCGGCCGCCCGGCCGCGGCGGCCATGATGCCGGCGGCGGCGGCCTGCGCATCGGCCAGCGTCGCTCCGGCGACGCCGGGCGACAGGCCGACGGCCACCAGCACCGCGCCGGCTCCTGCCAGTTGCGGGGCATCTGCGCGCGGGATCGCGGGTCCCGCAAGGCCGAGGCCGACGAGCGCTGCCGCTGCCACCGGCATCAGGCTGGCACCGGCATCGTCCCGGCGCAGATGGCCGAGGGCGCGCATGGCCGCCAGCATGGTCGGTGGCATCACCCGGCCCCACCCCCCCGCCACAGGGCCGCGTCGCCACAGCCAGAAGGCCAGCGCGGCGAGCAGCGGCAAAGCGGCGAGCCACCAGGGGCGGAGCAGGAGGAAGCCGCTCATGCACGCCTCCCCATGGCCGGCAGAACGGCCAGCAGCGCGGCCAGCACGAGCGCTGCCGCCGCAGGCCACATCCAGAGGGAGCGCCAGTACAGGACCGGGGGGCGGCGCATCGGGTTCGGCTCCAGCCGGTCGAGGGTCGCGGCCACGTCCACCAGATCGTCGAGGGTGCGCACCCGGAAGCTCTCCCCGCCGCCGGCCGCGGCGGTGGCCCTGAGGCCGGCGACATCCACCGCATCGCTGGCGTCCGGCTGGCTCTCCAGATCCTCCGGTCCGAGGGCGATGGTGTGCACGCGGATGCCGTGGCGCGCCGCAAGCCGCGCCGCGTCGCTCGCCAGCACCTTGCCCGAGGTGTCGATCCCGTCCGACAGGAGGATCACCGCTTTGGACTTGGTATCACTGCGGGAGAGGCGGCGGACGGCGAGGCCGAGCCCGTCGGAAATCGCCGTGGAAAGGCCGGAGATGCCGATCTGCAGCGTATCGACGGCGCGGGCCGTGGAGGCCACGTCAAAGGTGGGCGGCTGCGCCACATAGGCCCGGTCGCCGAACACGACGAGGCCGATCCTGTCACCCCTCCGGCCCGCGATGAAGCGCGTCGCGACTGCCTTGACTGCGTCGAGGCGCGACAGCGGCCGGCCATCCAGCACGAAGTCGGTTTTCGCCATGCTTCCCGACAGGTCGAGGGCGAGGATGATCTCCCGGCCGGACGCGGTGGGAAGGCTCACGGGAGCGGCGACGCGCGGCCCGGCCAGCGCCACGACCAGCGCGATCCAGGCCCCCGCGCGCAGCAGAGCCGCAATGGGGTCGTGACGCAGGCTGGACGGGGCGGCGGTGGCGAAGGCGGCGGCATCGACGGCGAGCGAAGCCATCGCGGGCGCCCGCGCCGCGAGGACGTACCGGACCAGCCACGGCAGGGGCAGGAGCAGCAGGACGAGGGGAAAAGCGAGGCTCATCGGCGCGCCCGCCTCGCCTTCAGGGCGATCCGCTCGATGGCCTCGTCTCCGGGCGGCGGAGCGGCGCCGTAGGCGGCGGCCCGAAGGTCATCGGGCAGGCGGCCGAGGATACGGGCGATGGCGAGCAGCCGCGCCTCGGGCTCAAGGGAACGGATCGCCCGGAGGCGCGCGCGGAGCGGGACGCGCCGCACGAGGAGCGGCAGCACGAGGGCGCAGCACAGCGCACCGAGGAGCAGGCCAAGGCCGAACAGGGCCACAAGGTCGGTCGCATGGAGAGCCATCAGGGAGGGTGGCAGGCGCCCTTCCGGCAAGGCGGCGATCAGCTCAGCCTGCGTCATCCGGGAGCACCTCGAGGCTGACGTTCAGGCCGGCCATGCGGTCGGCCAGCGGCGCGGGATCGAACGGGCGGAGTCGCGCCAGCCGCTGGTCCGGGCCGGCGTGGATCGGCAGCGGAGCGGCGGGCGGAGCCATTTCGACCGGATCGAGAGGAAGCAGCACGCGCACCCGCCGCTGGCGCCCGAGGCGGGCGAGAGCAGCGTCGTCGCCCGGGCGGATGCCGTCCGGGCCGGTGGCGATGAGCACTTCCGCGCCCGACGGCACCATGGCCACTGCCCGCGCAAGGACCTCGCGCAGGGACGTCGCCTCGTCCCCCCTCTGGCCCGCGGCGAGCGCGCGGTCGTGACTGTCGGCCAGCATCCGGCTGATGCGGCCCATCTGCGCCACCCCGGCGCCTGCGGCGGCGACGGCAACGCCGGACGCATCGAGGATGATGGCGGCGAGGACGGCGCGGCGCGCCGTCGCCTGCCAGCCGCGCCGCACAAGGGCGCGGGCGCCGCGCACCGAGCGCAGGCTGTCCCCGGTGCCCCATAACATGGCCGGCCGGAAATCGGCGATCAGAAGCACCGTGTCGTCGCGGTCCTCATGGAAGCTGCGGATGTGCGGCGCGCCGGTGCGGGCGGTGGCGGCGGGATCGATCCGCCGGAAGTCGTCGCCTTCGGCGAAGGCCCGGATCTCCCGAAGGTCCATGCCGGAGCCGGCCGGGCGCGCCTGCACCGCGCCGGGGCGCCGCGTCACCGGGCGATGATTGGCGCGCGGCAGGCGCGTGTTGCGCAGCGCCAGCAGTTCCGCCGCGACGAGCCGGATACCGGGCGCATCGAGCGCAACCGTCACCATGGCTCCACCGCCTTCAGGATGTCGGCGACGAGGCTGCGGCCGGTGCGCCCCTCGCCGATGGCCGCCCACGTCGGCACCAGCCGATGGGCCAGCGCGTCGGGTGCGAGGGCAATGACATCCTCGGGCAGGCCGTAGTCGCGCCCCTTCAGCCAGGCGAGCGCCTGCGCCGCCGCGGCCAATGCCAGCGTGCCGCGCGGCGAGACCGGGTGTTCCACCCATTCGGCAACCACGCCGCCGGGCCGCGAGGCCATCACCAGCCGGACGATGAAATCCTTGAGCGCCGGGGCAAGATGGACGGTCGCCACCTCAGCCTTGGCCTGCGCCAGCGTGTCCGGCGCCAGCGCGGCCTCCGCCTGCGCCGGCCCAGAGATCCGCTCCGCGGCCACGAGATCGAGAATGGCGCGCTCCTGCTCGGCGTGGGGCAGGCCCAAGGACAGGTGGAGCAGGAAGCGGTCCATCTGGGCTTCGGGAAGGGGGAACGTGCCTTCGTGCTCGATGGGGTTCTGGGTCGCCACGACCATGAATGGCTGCGGCAGCGGGCGGGTGACGCCCGAGGATGTCACCTGCCCCTCGGCCATGGCTTCCAGCAGTGCCGACTGCACCTTCGGCGGCGCCCGGTTGATCTCGTCCACGAGAACGAGCGCATGGAACAGCGGGCCGGCGACGAAATCGAAGCGTCCAGTCTCCGGCCGGAACACCTGGGTGCCCGTCAGGTCCGAGGGCAGAAGGTCCGGCGTGCACTGGATGCGGGCGTGGCTCCCCGGCAGGCTGGCGGCGAGGCGCTTGACGGCGCGGGTCTTGGCGATGCCCGGCGGCCCCTCGATCAGCACATGCCCGCCGACCAGCAGGGCGATCAGCAGCCGCTCAACCAGCGCCTCGTGGCCGATCAAGCCGGCGGCGACGGCGCTGCCGAGGCGGGTGATCGGATGGCTCATGTCGTTCATGCCCGGCGCTCCCCGTGATCGGGAGAGGATGCCGGTGCCCGGCGCAGCGCCGCCAGAGAGGCCTTCCCGGCCGGCCCGGGAAGATCACCCGGATCAGCGGGGAAGAAGTGCCGTCGCCCGCATGCCGCCGCCCGTCGGCAGCAGCGCGAAGCTGCCGCCGAGCGCATCGACCCGCTCGCGGATGCCGAGCAAGCCATAGCCGTCGCCCGCCCGGCTGTCCGGCCGCGCGGCGCCGTCGTCCTCGACGGTCAGGGTGATGGCCCCGGTGACCTCCAGGGTCAGGATGACGCTGCCGGGTCCGCCATGGCGGACGGCATTGGTGAGGCATTCCTGGGCGATGCGGTAGAGACTAAGGGCGAGGGTGTCCGGCACCGCCTCCATGTCGCCCTTCAGCTCCAGCGCGAAGCGGATCGCAGGCACGCGGCTGCGCCAGTCGGCGACGAGCCGCTCCAGCGCGTGGCGCAGGCCCAGGTCGTCGAGGTCGGGCGGACGCAGGCGAGACAGCTCGGCGCGCAGGCTGTCCATCATCTGGCCGCTGATCTCGGCGATCCGCGCGCCGTCCTCGGCGGTAGTCTCCTTCGACTGTGCGATGGCCGTGGCCAGCGCGCGGGTGGCGGTGAGGCACTGGCCGAACTCGTCGTGCAGTTCGCGGGCGAGCGCGCGCCGCTCGCTCTCCTGCATGGTGAACAGGCGGCGCGTCAGCTCGGTGCGCATAGCCTGCGCCTCCTTGAGCGTCTCCGCCGTATGGTTCAGCGCGATGCTCAGGCGATCGAACTCGGCGACGTGGAGCGGTGGCAGCCCGGCCGAGAAGTCGCGTCGCTGGAGGCGCTCGATGCCGCTCAGGATGATGCGGAACGGGGCCAGGAGCCGGACCATCAGCAGGCCGGTGAGGATGGAGCCGCCGACCGCCATGCCCACCGCCACCCGCATCAGGTCGCCGGTCCGCGTCCAGGCCCGGCTCATGACGACTCCGGTATCTGCCGAAGCGGTGACATAGGCATCGGTCAGGTAGCGCGTGCGCACCGGCACGGACTTGGGCTGGGGCATGAGACCGAGGTGCCCCGCCAGCCACACGAACCAGCCCGGCGGCGCCACATCGGCGGCGACATAGGGGCCGCAGCGTCGGTGCAGCGGATTCTCCCGCGCGCCGAGTTCGACGCAGATGCCTGGTGCGATGAGGGTCCAGGCGGGAAAGGCCTGCCAATCCCGGAACACCGGCACTGGCGCCACACCACCGAAGGCGAGCCCCTCGAAGCTGGGGCGGGCGGCGATGGCGTCGGCGACCCGGACGGCGGTGGTCGCCACATCCTGCCGCGCCGCCTCCGCCGTATCCCACAACACCCAGCCGGCGGCGATCACCACCGTGGCAAGCCCCGCCGCCAGCACGCGCAGCACCAGTTGGGGCAGGAGCCGGCGCATCAGATGGCCGGGACGAGGCCCGACCGCTGAGCCTTCAGCACCAGGTCGGCGTCACCGGAGGCTCCGAGCTTGGCCCGGATCAGCGACAGGTTGTTCTGGACGGTCTTGGAGGAGAGCCCGAGGCTGCGGGCGATCAGGCGGCCGTTCATGCCGCGCGCGACGAGGAGCAGGATCTCGCGCTCACGCGGGGTCAGGCTGGCGATGTCGTCGGTGCCGAGGGATGTGCGGGCCAGTTCCTGCGCCATGTCGGACGACAGCGCCCGCCGCCCCGCCGCCACCGCCGTGATGGCCTTGACCAGTTCCTCCGGCGGGCTGCTCTTGGATACGAAGCCCCGCGCGCCGGCCGCCATGGCCTTCTGGGCGAAGATGGCGCCCTGGTGCATGGACACGACGATGATCCGGGCCAACGGATCGCGAGCCACCATCGCCTCCACCGCTGCGAAGCCGCCGCCGCCGGGCATGGACAGGTCCATCAGCACGATGTCCGGCACATGGGCTGCGAAGGCGGCGAGCGCCGCGATCCCGTCGCCCGCCTCGGCCACGACAGAAAAGCCGGGCTGACGGTCGAGCAGTCGGCGGTAGCCCTCGCGCACGATCGGATGATCGTCGACCAGCAGAATGCGGATCAGGTTCATGGCGCGAGGATATCGCTCCGCGCCGCCGGCACAATGGGCGCTTGCCCAGGTCAGGATTCCGCCGCATCTGCGGCCGGCCGGGCCGCGGGCCGTTGGGGTCGAGCCATCTCCGCCAGCGCCGCGGCGATGAGGCCCAATGCGCAGCCAAGAAGCGCGTTCTCCGCCGGTCCGGGGGGCGATGCCGCTGCCCATCCCAGCGGAAGCGGCCGGCGCGATCAAGAAGCAGCTCGCCGAAGCCGATCGCGTATGGGGAGAAGGCGATGAGGGTGCGCACGGCCGCGAGCACGATGAAGGAATGGCCCATCTCGCTCAGCGCAGAGCCAGCCCCACGAGGAGCCCGAGCGGCACACCGACCCGCTAGTCCAGGGCGCGCCGCTTCCGCTTGGTCCTAACGGCAGAAAAGTACCCGCCGTCACGCTCGAAGCTTAGCGGCGTGGGGGGATGGTGGTCGCATCGCTCGGCTAAGTGACCCGGCCATCCGTACCGGCCGCGCCGTCATTCTAAAGACACTCGTCTGCCCTGGCGTTCCGTGGAGTCAGATGGAAAGAGCCGGACGCCATATCCGCATGCGCGCTCGGCTCGCCCGACTGCCCCTCTGAGCTGAGCGGACCTGGACTGCTAGCCGAGGCCAGAGCGCCGCCCCTGCTGCCGGGCCGACACATGCCTGCGCCAGCGGAACCAAATAGTGATCGGGCTGCCGGCGATGTGCCCCAAAGAGCCGGATTGGCATGGGCTTGCGCCGTGCCTTAACGTCGAACCATGTGCAACCTCTAAAGCCACACCTCGAACGTTCAGGCGATTACAGACCTGGTGCGCGCAACGCGGAAACTAGCCGTGCCGCCCACCGACGCCCTCGTTTAACTCCGGCCTGAGCGCGGTTGCGCGGCATCGCCGAAGCTATAGAAATGCGGCTCCGAGGAGCGAGCGACCGTGTCCCCTGAAGGCCACATCCTGATCGTCGACGACGACGCCGAGATCCGTCGGCTTGCCGGCAAGTTCCTGCGCGAGCATGGACACAAGGTGACGTCGGCGCAGGACGCCCGCGAGATGCGGGAGGCGATGACTGCCGGCCCCGTGGACCTCATCATCCTTGATATCATGCTGCCGGGGGTGAGCGGCCTCGACCTCTGCCGCGACCTGCGCCGTCACTCGACCGTCCCTATCATCATGCTCACCGCACGTGGGAGCGACGTGGACCGAATCGTCGGGTTGGAGCTGGGCGCCGACGATTACCTGGCAAAGCCCTTCAATCCGCGCGAGCTGCTCGCCCGCATCCACGCCGTCCTGCGGCGCACGCGGCCCTCGGACACCGTTCCGACCGCGGGCGGGTCGAGCCTGAAGTTCTCCGGCTGGATACTCGACACCCGGCGGCGGGAACTGACCAATCCAGAAGGCGCGGTGGTGGACCTTTCCACCGGGGAATACGACTTGCTGCTGACCTTCCTCGAGCACCCCCAGCGGGTGCTGAACCGCGATCAGCTGATGGACGCCGCCAAGAACCGAACCGCCACGGGTTTCGATCGCGCCATCGACATCCAGGTCAGCCGGCTGCGCAAGAAGCTCGAGTCCCACGGCAGTCTGGAGATGGTGAAGACGGTGCGCGGCGCGGGCTATTTCTTCGCTCCGGAGGTCGAGCGCTCGTGATCCGCGCCCTCGACAGCCTCGCCATGCGCACTGCCGTGGTCGCGGTGTTGGGGATCGTGGTGGTGCATGTGCTCAGCCTGTGGACCTACGAGCACGCCATGGAGCGCCAGCGCCACGCCGCCCACGCCGTGCGCCTCGCGGACCAGTTGGTCTCCCTGCGCCGGTCGCTTGCGGCCGTGGCGCCGGAAAGCCGCGAGGATGTGGCCCACGATCTGTCGGGCGGCGCCATCGACGCGCATTGGAGCCGGGAGGCCATCGCTGCGGCCGGCGCCCGCGCGACCGACGCCGCCCAGCGCCTCGCCGAGGAAGTTCGCACCCTGGCACCGGACCTTCAGGCTGGAGACGTGCTGGTGAGTGCTGGGGCCGATCCGCATCTCAGTCTCGTGGCGGTGCGCCTACCGGACGGCAGCTGGCTCAACGCCCGCCTGTTCGCCTCCGCCCCGCAGGCGCCGGCGGCGCACGGATCCCTGCTGTCCACCACGCTCATGGCGGCGGGCGTTCTGCTGCTCTCGCTCGCCATCGCCGCGTGGCTCACCCGCCCGCTCCGGGCCATGGCGCACACGGTCGCGACCTTACCGCCCGCCTCCCCCCTCGTGCGGCTCCCCGAGACCGGCCCCAAGGAGGTTCGCGAGCTAGCCCATGCGTTCAACGGCATGCAGGCGCGCATCGCCGGGCTGGTTGAGCGGCGCACGCAGGCCCTGGCCGCCGTCTCCCACGATCTGCGCACGCCCATGACGCGGCTGCGCTTCCGCCTGGAGGATGTGAGCGATCCGGCGCTGCGCCACGCCATGGCCGATGACATCGCGGAGATGGAGCAGATGGTGGATGCCACCCTCTCCTATCTGCGCGGCGAGGCCAGCGACGAGCCGGTGCGGCCGCTCGATCTGGTGGCGCTGGTGGAGACCATCGTGGACGGAGCGCGGGACCGCGGCCTTTCCGCCGATCTCTCCGCCCCGCCGCGCTTCGTGGTGGCGGGACGGCTCGTGAGCCTGAAACGGATGGTATCCAACCTCGTCGAGAATGCACTCACCTATGGCGGCTCCACCCATGTGACGCTCACGGACGGCGGCATCGCAGCCGTGCTTGAGGTGCGCGACAATGGCCCCGGCATTCCCGAGGACCAACTGGCCGCCGTGCTTGAGCCGTTCGTCCGGCTTGAGGCCTCGCGCAGCCGCGCGACCGGCGGCGTCGGGCTCGGCCTCACCATCGCGCGCACCGTGGCCGAGGCGCATGGCGGGACGCTGACCCTCGCCAACGCGCCCGATGGCGGCCTGATCGCGACGGTGTGCCTCCCCAAGGTCCAGGCTGAAACAAACTGATACAGAAGCGATACGCGGCGTGACGCGCCGCCCGCTATCGCTCACCCGTACCGGCATCACGAGCGGACGGGTGGAGGCATGTGGCGCCATTTCTTGCGGAACGTCGTGTTCGGCCTGTGCGGGCTTCTCGCCTGCGCGGGGCTGTCCGGCTCCGCTGCGGCCCATGAAGGCCACGACCATGGAGCACCACCGCCGCCTCAGGTGACGACGCTCGCCCCCCGTGTCGAGGCCGTCTCCGCCGATTTCGAGCTGGTGGGGGTGCTGCGCGACGGCATGCTCACGATCTATCTCGACCGCTTCGCCGACAACGCCTCGGTGGACGGCGCCATTGTCGAGGTGGACACGCCGGAAGGCTCGCAGCCCGCGAAGGCCGCCGGACCGGGCACCTACGTGTTGCCCGCGCCGTTCGCGGCGACGCCGGGCGCGCACGATATCGCCTTCACCGTCGCGGCAGGCGACACGTTGGATGTGCTTGCCGGCACCCTGACCATTGGGGCGGAGGCACCTTCACCCGATGCGGGGCCGTCCGTGCCCGCGGCACTAGCGCTAATCGGTGGCTTGCCATCCGGCGCCCTCGCGGGCGTTGCGGTGGGCATGCTCATCGGTGTCTTCGTCGGGGCGCTCGCCGTATCGCGGCGACGGGCCGGGGCGCTTCTTCTCCTAGGAGCGGTCGGCCTCGCGGCGGCCGGAACGCCGCGCGACGCCTGGGCGGACGCGCCGAAGCCGATCCCACGTGATGCGGCTCAGCGGCTGCCCGACGGCTCAGTGATCGTGCCCAAGCCAACCCAACGCATTCTCGGTGTGCGCACGCTCGTCACAGCTTCGGGCGCCTTCGCAGGCACGGTGGAATTGCCCGGCCGCGTGGTGCCGGACGCCAATGCGAGCGGGCTGGTGCAGAGCGCGGTGGGCGGCCGCCTCGCGCCGCCCGAGGGCGGCTTCAAGCCACTCGGAACCAGGGTCGCGGCGGGCGAAATTCTCGCTTATGTGCATCCCCCCATCGGCGCCTCCGACCTCAAGGACCTGGAGCAGCAGGGTTACGAGCTGGACCAGCAGATCGCCCTTGTGAAGCGCCGCTACGAACGGCTTTCCGCGATTCCCAACGCCGTCACCCGCCGCGAGGTGGAGGAGGCGGAAATCGAGCTGAACGGCCTCAAGGTCCGCCGGACCAAGCTGGAGCGGGTACAGCGCGAGCCGGAAGCCCTCCGCGCGCCGGTCGCCGGAGTCATCGCTTCCGCCGATGCCGTGGCGGGACAGATGGCGGACCCGAACACCGTGGTGTTCCGCATCGTCGATCCCGAGCGGCTGTGGGTGGAGGCCCTCGGCTTCTCGCCGGATGCGGGCGGATCGGGCGCCACCGGCCGCCTGCCGAACGGGCGCACCGTGGACCTCACCTTTCTGGGGGCGGGACTACCCGAACGCGCGCAGGCGCTCCCCCTCCTGTTCTCGGTCGCCTCGGATACCAGGGAGCTGCGCCCAGGCCAGTTCCTGACGGTATTCGCCGAGGCCGGCGCCCCGCGCATTGGCATCGCGATCCCCCGCTCTGCGGTGGTGCGCGGGGCGAACGGCCAATCCATCGTCTATGCGCACATCAGCGCCGAGCGCTTTGTCCCCCTGGAGGTAAAGACCGCGCCCCTCGATGCCACACGCGTGCTGGTTCTGGCAGGCCTCGCCCCCGGCCAGCGCGTGGTGACCGACGGCGCCGAACTCATCGATCAGATCCGCTGAGGCCGGCCGATGTTCACCGTCCTCGTCACCCAATCGCTGCGCAATCGACTGCTGGTGCTGGCGCTGGCTCTCGTGCTGGTGGTCTACGGCGCCTATGCGGTAACGCGGCTGCCGGTGGACGTGTTGCCGGACCTCAACCGCCCCACCGTCACCATCATGACCGAGGCCGAGGGCCTGGCGCCGGCAGAGGTGGAACAGCTCGTCACCTTCCCGCTGGAGACCGCGGTGAACGGCCTGCCGGGCCTCATCCGCCTGCGCTCGGTGTCCGGCGTGGGCCTTTCCGTGGTCTATGCGGAGTTCGATTTCGGCACGGACATCTTCCGCAATCGCCAGCAGATCGCGGAACGCCTCGCCCTCGTGCGGGACCGGCTTCCCGCGAACGTCTCTCCACAGATGGGCCCCATCAGCTCCATCATGGGGCAGATCCTGATGTTCGCCCTCACCAGCGACACCGCCTCGCCCATGGCGATGCGGGAGGCGGCGGATTTCGTAATCCGCCCGCGACTTCTCGCCATCCCCGGTGTCGCACAGGTTATCCCCATGGGCGGCGAGGTGCAGCAGTTCCGCGTCGCGCCTGACCTCGCCGCAATGCGGGCCAATGGCATCACGCTCGATGCCCTGGAAAAGGCGCTCCAGCAGTTCGGCACCAATTCGGGCGGCGGTTTCGCCGACCAGAACGGGCGTGAGTTCCTGATCCGGAACATCGCGCGCACGCTCAGCCTCGATGACCTGAAAAACCTCGTGCTGCCGCGCCCCGCCGGAGGCAACGTCTTCCTCCACCAGATCGCGCAGGTGGATTACGCCGCGCGGCTGAAGCGCGGCGATGCCGGCTATATGGGGCGGCCTGCCGTGATCCTCTCCGTAGAGAAGCAGCCGGAGACAGACACCCTTGCCCTCACCAATGCGGTGGAAAAGGCGGTGGCTGACCTCAACCGCATGCTGCCCGACGGCATCCACATCTCCCCGCCGGTGTTCCGGCAGGCCGATTTCATCGCTGCCTCCATCGGCAATGTGGAGAAGGTGCTGCTGGAAGCCATGGCGGTGGTGGCGGTGGTGCTGTTCCTGTTCCTTCTCAACTGGCGCACCACCGTCATCTCGCTCACCGCCATCCCGGTGTCGATCCTCACCACCGCCATCGTGTTCCACGCCTTCGGCCTCTCCATCAACACCATGACGCTGGGAGGCCTCGCCATCGCCATCGGCGAGCTGGTGGACGATGCCGTGGTGGACGTGGAGAATATCTTCCGGCGCTTGCGCGAGAACTCCGCCTCCGCGGCGCCACGCCCTCTGTTCGACGTGGTGGTGGCGGCGAGCCGGGAGGTGCGCTCCGGCATCGTCTACGCCACCCTCATCATCGTGCTGGTGTTCGTGCCCCTTTTTGCGCTGCCCGGCATCGAAGGGCGTCTGTTCGCACCGCTGGGGCAGGCCTACATCGTCTCCATCCTCGCCAGCCTTCTCACTTCCATCACGCTCACGCCCGTGCTCGCCTTCTATCTGCTCCCGGCCATCAGCCGGCATACGGAGCGGGACGGCGCGCTAGTGCGCATGCTCAAGAGTGGGTACGCGACGGTGCTCTCCACCGCCTTCCGCCATCCACGTCTCGTGATGAGCACAACAGCGCTCCTCTTCGTTGCCGCGCTGGCCGCTGCCGCAGGCCTGCCGCGCGCGTTTCTGCCGCCGTTCAACGAGGGGTCGCTGACCATCTCCATGTCGTTCCGGCCCGGCTTGTCGCTGGCCGAGAGCCATCGCATGGGGCTCATGGCCGAAAAGATCATCCTTGAGGTGGCGGAGGTGAAGGCGGTGGGCCGCCGCACCGGCCGGGCCGAACTGGACGAGCATGCGGAGGGCGTGCATTCCTCCGAGATCGAGGTGGACCTTTCCCCCTCCGCCCGCAGCCGGGCCGAGATCACCGCCGATATCCGCGACCGGCTCTCCGTCCTGCCTGCCGCCTTCAATGTGGGCCAGCCCATCTCCCACCGGCTGGACCACATGCTCTCCGGCGTCAGAGCCGAAATCGCCTTGAAGCTGTTCGGCGACGACCTCGACACCCTGCGGGTCGCGGCCGAAACCCTGCGCCAGCGTCTGGCCGACATTCCAGGCCTCGCGGACCTGCAGGTGGAGCGGCAGGTCCGCGTGCCAGAAGTCACCGTGCAGGTGGATTATGGCCGCGCCGCCCTTTACGGCCTCCAGCCCGCCCAGGTGACGGACGCGCTGGCGCGACTCTCGAACGGCCGCGTGGTCTCGACTCTCGTGGACGGGAACCGGCGCTTCGACCTGATTGTCCGCCTCCCCGACGCGACGCGGAGCGCCGAGGGCCTGGCCCGCCTCCTCATCGAGACCCCCACCGGCGGGGTTCCCCTCTTGCAGGTCGCGGACGTGAAGGAGACGGACGGGCCGAACCAGATCCTGCGCGAGGGCGGGCGCCGGCGCATCGTGGTGCTGGCCAATACCTCCGGAGGGCGCGACACGGCGGCCGTCATCGCCGACATGCGCCGCGTCATCGCCGCGACCGACCCCCCGCCGGGCATCTCCGCAAGTCTTGAGGGCACCTTCACGGCACAGGAACACTCCATGCGCACCATCGGCGGCCTCGCCGCGGTGTCGCTCCTGCTGGTCTTCGCCATCCTCTACAGCCGTTACCGGTCGGTCCTGTTTGCCCTCGTCATCATGGGCAGCGTGCCGCTGGCGCTTATCGGTGCCGTGGCGGCTCTCTGGCTCGCGGGACAGCCGCTCTCGGTGGCGAGCATGATCGGCTTCGTCACGCTCACCGGCATCGCCGCGCGCAACGGCATCCTGAAGATCAGCCACATCATCAATCTCGCCATATCCGAGGGCCTGCCCTTCGGCCCGGCCCTCGTCATGCGCGGGAGCCTCGAGCGACTGACCCCCGTGCTGATGACGGCGGCTTCCGCCGGCATCGCTTTGCTGCCGCTCATGAGCGGGGCGGAGGTGCCGGGGAAGGAAATCCTCCACCCGGTCGCCATCACCATCTTTGGCGGTCTCGTCAGCGCGACGCTGCTGGACGCCGTGCTCACCCCCATCCTCGTCCTCGCCTACGGCCGCCGCCCGCTTGAGCGGCTGGTGGCTGCTGCCGACGAGGCTTCTCCCCTTGCCGACGCCGCCCGCGCCGACGCCTTCTGACGGAGCCTGCCATGATTGTCCGCCGCCTCTTTCCCGCCCTCTTCGCTGTCACCCTCTCGGCCACGCCGCTGCTCGCGCACGAGCCCGGCACCGGCGCCAATGGCGGTGTGCGGGTGGATGCCGGCCACTATCACGCCGAGCTGGTGGCCGACGGCACGCCCGCCGTCGCGCTCTATCTCAGTGATGGATCCGACATGCCCGTTCCGGCCGAAGGCTTCAAGGCGAACGCGATCCTCGTGGTGGAGGGCAAGGCCCAGCGCTTTCCCCTGTCTCCTGCTGGAGGCAATAGGCTCGCCGGCACCGCCGCCGTGGCCATTCCCAGGGGTGTGAAGGGCGCCGTCCAGATCACGGCTCCCGACGGCTCCTCTGCCCAGGCCAAATACTGACATCCCCATCATGCCCGCCTCGCCTCGTCTGCCCGGCGATGTCTCCGAGAGGCCACCATGACCCGACCAACGCCAATTCCCAGCCTCTCCCGCCGCGCCTTCCTCGCGGGCGGTGCCGCCGCTGGCGCGCTCGCTGTTTCCGGCGGATGGAACCGCGCCTTCGCCGCCCCGCTCCTCGCCGTTGAGAGCCTCACCCTCGACGTGAACGGCAAGGCCGCCAAGGTTTTCGCGGTGAAGGGTCCGGCCGGTGAGGGCATCTTCGCCAAGGAGGGCGACCGCCTCTCCGGCGCCGTGCTCAACACCTCCGACACCCCCGCAGTGATGCACTGGCACGGCCAGATTTTCGCCCCGCCAGAGCAGGACCGGGCCCGCCCCGACGGCGGTGAATTGGCGCCCGGTGGGACGGACCAGGTGGATTTCCCGCTCACGCCCGGCACCCACTGGATGCATTCCCACACCCTGAGCGAGCAGCAACTGCTCGCCGCGCCGCTCGTCACCCGCGAGGCCGACGCCGGCGACGTGCAGGACGTGGTCTTGATGCTGCACGACTTCTCCTTTCGCAGCCCGCAGGAAATCCTCGCCGGTCTCGGCGGGAGCAGCACCCACGGCAGCCACGGCATGGGCGGGACCATGCACGGCATGTCCGGGATCGCCATGCCGGGAATGAACCATTCCGGGCACGGCATGGGCGGCATGGGCGGCGGGATGATGACCCACGCCAATGATGTGGACTACGACGCCTTCCTCGCCAATCGCCGGACGCTCGGCGATCCCGACGTGGTGCGGGTGGAGAAGGGCGGACGGGTACGGCTGCGCATCATCAACGGCGGCACCGCCACCGCCTTCTTCATCTCGGCACAAGGCCTCTCGCCACGCTGCATCGCGGTCGATGGCGTGCCTTGCGCGCCTCTTCTGGCGGAAGCCTTTCCGCTGGCGCAGGGCCAGCGCATGGACTTGATTGTGGACATCCCGGCCAGTGGCGGCGCCTTCCCCGTGCTGGCACAGGTGGAGGCCTCGCCGCGCCGGACTGGTCTCGTCCTTGCGACCGTCGGCGCGTCCGTCCCGCGCATCCCCGAAACGGCCGGCCGTCCGGCGGGGCTGGTCGATCTCGACTTCGAGGCGCGCCTTTCCGCCCGCAAACCGCTCGCGCGGCGGCGGGCCGACAAGGTCTTTCCGATCATGCTCGGAGAGGAGCCCGGCTACCGCTGGACCATCAACGGGCGGACCCATGCCGAGGCCGAGCCATTCGTGGTGAGCCCCGGAGAGCGGGTGGAGATGACCTTCATGAACTCCACCGGCATGAGCCATCCCATGCACCTGCACGGTCATCATTTCCAGGTGGTCGGCATAGGTGGGAAGCGCTTCCCCGGGGCGGTGCGCGACACGGTAATGGTGCCCCCGCATATGCCCGTCACCATCGCCTTCGATGCCGGGCCGAAGGGCGAGTGGTTCCTCCATTGCCATCACCTCTACCACATGGCCACAGGCATGATGGCGGTGGTGAAGGTGGCCTGATCCCGCAGTGGAGACCGTCATGCACTACGATCAGATGATGAGCGGCGGCATGTGGGGGATGTGGCTCTTCGGCCTTCTCATCCTGGCACTTGTCGTGCTCGGCATCGCTGCGCTCATCAGGTATCTCGGGCGCTGACGACGAAGAACTGCCCGAATAGGATTTGGTCGAATTGTGAAGCTTGGTATCGCTTTGGCCCTCATCTCGGCTGGACTGTTCGGCGCGAGCACGCCGCTCGCCAAGCTGCTTCTCGGCGCCATCGACCCGTGGATGATGGCCGGCCTGCTCTACCTCGGGGCGGGCGCGGGCCTCGCGGCCGTCCACCTGTCAAGGGCAGCGCTCCGGCTACCGGCGGTGGAAGCGCCGCTGCGCCGGACCGATGTGCCATGGCTCGCACTGGTGATCCTCGCTGGCGGCGTCCTCGGCCCGCTGCTGCTCATGTTCGGCCTTGCCCGCACCGATGGTGCGAGCGCATCCCTCCTGCTCAATCTGGAAGGTGTGGCGACCATGGCTATCGCCTGGATCGCTTTCCGCGAGCATGTAGACAGGCGCCTCCTTCTGGGCGCGCTCGCGATCCTCGCCGGGGCTGCGCTGCTGTCATGGCAGGGCCGGGCGACGCTCGACGTCGGTGCCGCGCTGATCGCGGGGGCGTGCCTGTGCTGGGGCGTCGACAACAACCTGACCCGGAAGCTCTCGTCTGCCGATCCCGTGCAGATCGCCATGCTGAAGGGCCTGATCGCCGGAACCATCAATCTCGTGATCGCCCTCGGCCATGGGGCGGCCTTCCCTTCGGACGCGGCCATCGCCGCGGCTGCCGTGGTCGGCTTCTTCGGCTATGGCGTCAGCCTCGCCCTTTTTGTGCTCGCGCTCCGCCATCTCGGCACCGCGCGCACCGGCGCCTATTTCTCGCTCGCGCCGTTCGTTGGGGCCGTCCTGTCCATTGCCCTGCTCGGCGAGGCCATTACGTTCCAGCTCGTGATCGCGGGTCTACTCATGGCACTCGGCCTCTGGCTGCACCTCTCGGAGCAGCATGAGCACGAGCACGCACATGAGGCGTTGGAGCACGAGCACCGCCACCGCCACGACGCGCACCACCAGCACGCCCACGATGCGGATACACGCTCCGGCGAGCCGCACACCCACTGGCACCGGCACGCGCCGATGATGCACCGGCATCCCCACTATCCGGACATCCACCACAGGCACGGACACGGCACGTAGGCGGTCTGCGGGGTTGCACGCGCCTCGCCGGTCTGGCTAAGCTGTTCGCAAGGGGTCGCCGCGATCGCCCCGTGAGGCGCCAGCCTGAAATCGCGTCCTTTCTGCCCTCTGCCGAGGGATGGACGCTCGTGCCTTCAAACACCGAAATCATAGTGGCGCAGCTCGGACGTCTCGTCGGCCTGCAGAAGGAAGCCGGGCGGTTTGCCATAGGTCGCCTAGCTCGCCGCGTCAGAGCAATGCCGCGATCCTGTTAGAAGCAAACGTCTGTCCGAACCCTCATTCGGTCAGATACGGGGCCGGGCGCCAGCTGCCCGCATGTGCGCCCGCTTGCTGCTTTCCTATCTGTCACCTTCCCAAGGCGGGGGAAACACCGTGGAGGTCGCGGTGAAGACGCCGCCGTGGGAGTTGTCGGCACCGCATTCGGGCGCGGAGTAATCGGCCTCGCCGCCTCAATCGATCTGGCTTTTGGACCAGTTGATAAGAAACCCCCGCACGAAATCCTGGAAGGTCATTGTCAGTCGGCGCTTGGCCACGCGTTTCAAGTTAATGAGCACCACCTTGAGAGGGCGCACGCCATCTTCCAGGGCGACGTTGACGATCTGGGTCCCGTCATAGGTGGTCGTTAGTGCGGGCTTCAGGTTCAGGATCGAATAACCTAGTCCATTACCGACCAAAGTGCGAACGGCCTCGAAGGACGAGGACCGAAAACGAACGTGTGGCTCAAGCCCGAGAGCATAGAAGAGAGAAAGAAAGTATTCGCGGGTGTGCGGTAAGTCCATCAGGATCATGGGCTCGGGGGCAAGTTCCTCAAGGCGCAAGCTCGTACGCGTGGCGAGCGGATGGGCATTCGGCAAAACCGCAAAGGCGGGAAGCGTCGCCATCGGCACCGCCTGGAATTGATCGGAAAGGCCAAGATCGAATGTCAGTGCAGTTTCGACGCGGCCGCTCTTGAGCCCATCAAGGATCTCCTCCTGATCCCCGATCTCAATGTGGATGCGAATTTGAGGGTAGCGGGCCGCAAAAGAGCCCATGATGTTGGCGAAAACGACTGGGGCGAGGTTGGTAAAGCAGCCCACCGTCAGCTCCCCCTCCACCGCATTGCCCAGAGCGCCGGCGATGGACTCAAACTCGTCGGCATGAGCCAACAGGCCCCGTGCCTCCAGCGCAACCAACTCGCCGGACGGCGTCAGCGCCAAGCCCTTGGCAGGCTTTCGCACGAACAGTTGGAGGCCGACCTGATCTTCAAATTCGCTAATGGTGGTCGAGACCGAGCCCTGGCTCCGGCAGAGACGCTCCGCGGCTGCGGCGATGGTTCCGCATTCGGCCACCGTCACAAAGGTCCGGAGCGCTCGGAGCGTAAAGCGGTTCATATTTTCCGAACCTCATATTCGGTTTCTTATGTCTTTTCGAATGCTGCTCCCGCGATACGATGCTTGCAATAGGGGCACGCCATCGCAATGGCGTAAATTTAAGCAATCAAGAGGAAGCAATTGGGATGCAAGCCGTTTTGAGCGATCGAGGAAGCCGCAAAGTGGTGGTTGCTGCGGCGCACGTCGCGGCACCCCCCTTCGACTTAGCCGGCGGCGTTGCGAAGGCAATCGAGGTCATTTCGGATGCCGCTCGGGCGGGTGCCCGTCTCGTGGTGTTCCCGGAGTCGTTCATACCCGGCTTTCCGATCTGGAGCGGCCTCTACCGACCCATAGATGCGCACCGCTTCTTTCGCCGGTTTGCCGAAAGCGCGCTCCTTTCGGATCGAGGCCCAATAACCGAAATCGCGGCCGCTGCCGCGCGCCACCGAATTTTCGTGAGTCTCGGCTTCTGTGAAGTTTCTCCGACGAGCCCGGGCTGCATGTGGAATTCGCAGGCGCTCATTTCGGATGCCGGCGAGATCGTGAACCTGCACCGCAAGCTGGTGCCGACCTTCTACGAGCAGCTTTCCTGGAACCGCGGAGATGCCGCGGGCCTGCGAGTCGTGGAGACCTCGTTCGCCCGTATCGGCGGGCTGATCTGCGGTGAGAACAACAACCCGCTCGCCCGCTACGTGCTGATGAGCGAGGGCGAGGAGATTCACTGCTCCTGCTATCCCGCGATCTGGCCCTTCCGCAATCCGCTGGGCAGCGCCCCCTATGATCTGAAGGATGCCATCCGCTTCCGCACCGCGGCCCATGCCTTCGAGGCCAAGGTCTTTTGCGTGGTCGCCGCCGGGGTGCTGGACGACGCCACGGTCGCCGCCGTGAGCGAAGGCGATGAGGAGGTCGCGCAGATGATGCGGGCGTGTCCGCGCGCCTCATCCATGATCGTGGGACCCAACGGCGAGGTTCTGGCGGAACGGCCACCGGAGACCGAGGGGCTGGTGGTTGCGGAGATCGACCTCTCGACGCTGGTGGAGCTCAAGCAGCACCACGACATGGCCGGTTATTACAATCGGCACGAGCTGTTTTCCCTGCGGATACGCCGCGAGCGACCGCGCCTGCTCGACAGCGTGAGCGACGCGCCAGCTGATCTCTATGGCGAGACCGAGGTGCCGGCTTCGTTCGGCGCCGCCGCGGAATAGGAGGAGGCCATGCGCGCCACCCCCCTGCGCCGTTCCCTGCCTGGCGCGCCATTTCTGATCGGCGCCGCCGCCGTTCTCGCCTTCCTCGCCTGCTGGTGGGTCTCGGCGAGAACATTCGATCCCATGCGCGTTCCGCAGCCGGCGGATGTCTGGGATGCCGCCGTCCAGCTCGCGACCACGGGCTATGCGGGTGGGACGCTTCTCGATCACACGCTTCATTCCATTCGGCTCGCCTTCCTCGGGTTCGCGGTGGCGGCAGGTTCGGCCTTGCCCATCGGTCTGGCCATGGGCATGAGCCGGAGCGCGGAAGCGGTGTTCGGCCCCATCATCGCCTTCATACGGCCGATCCCGCCACTCGCCTGGATTCCGCTCGCCATCATCTGGTTCGGGCTCGGCGACGGGGCCAAGATCTTCGTGATCTGGTTCACCGCGTTCGTGCCGACACTGATCAACACTTTCACCGGCGTCCGCAATGTCGACCCCAACATCATTGCCGCCGCCCGCGTGCATGGAGCCGGCACGCGCCGCCTCCTGCTAGACGTGATCCTGCCCGGCGCCGCGCCGATGATCTTTTCGGGCCTGCGGGTGTCGCTCCAGGCATCATGGATGGCACTGGTGGCAGCGGAACTGATCGGCGCCTTCTTCGGGCTCGGCCGCGTCCTGATGACGGCGGCGCAGGACATCTTCCCGGGCATGATCGTCGTAGCGATGGCCGCGGTGGCGGCCTGCGGGGCGACCATGACCTGGCTTCTCGGCGTCGCCGAGCGGCGCTGCCTGCCCTGGCTCAAGGTGACGCCATGAGCGTGGACATGCTTTCAAAAAGCGCGACGCGCCTCCCGCCCCGGCGGGCCTCCCGCCCCTGGCTGCCGCGCGGCGCCCGCCTTCCTCTGCTCTCGGCCGCCAGCATCAGCGTCGTGCTCGGATTGTGGTTCGGCCTCGCCTTGTCAGGGCTGCTGCCGAAGATGGTCCTGCCATCTCCCTGGGACGTGGCGCAGGCGCTGGTGAAGAACATTGGCGTGCCGTTTGCTGGCGCAACGCTGCAGCAGCACCTCATAGCGAGCCTCGGGCGCTTCTTCTCGGGCTTTGTCCTCGCGGTGGTGGTCGGTGTGCCGATGGGGCTCGCCATGGGCTGGTTCGCGCCCTTCCGCCACGCCATAGCGCCCTTCTTCGAGACCTTCCGCTTCATCGCTCCGCTTGCCTGGGTGCCATTTGCGGCGCTGTGGTTCGGCACGGGCATCGGAGGGCCGATCCTCATCGTCTTCTCGGGTGCTTTCGCGGCCTGCGTCATCAATACGTTCCGTGGCACGCAGATGACCGATGAACGGCTCATCGAGGCATGCCGCACCATGGGGGCGAGCAACTTCAGGCTCATCGTGGACGTGCTTCTGCCCTCTGCTTTGCCATCCATCATGGCCGGGGTCCGCGTTGCGGCGGCGCTGGGGTGGCAATCGCTGATCGGGGCCGAGTTGATCGTGGCCTCTTCGGGGGTCGGCTATCTCATCGTGCAGGGGCAGGGCTCGGTGGAAACGCCCATCGTCATGGCCGGCATGGCGACCATCGGCTTCATCGGGCTCGTCATCGACCTTGGCCTACGGCAGATCGACGCCCGGATCGGGCGCAACTGGAGGACGGGCGCATGAGCGGCATCTCATTCAACGACGTCACCCGCTCCTTCGAGCGCAAAGGCGGCACCTACCAGGCCCTCGAGCCCGTCTCCCTTCACGTTCCGGATGGCGAGTTCGTGGCCATCGTCGGCCCCTCCGGCTGCGGCAAGACGACCTTGCTCCGCCTTGCCGCGGGGCTCGACCATCCGACGACCGGCAGCGTGACCGTGGGCGGCCGGACGGTCTCGGGCCCCGGCCCCGACCGGGCTGTGGTGTTCCAGCAGTTTGCCCTCCTGCCATGGAAGACAGTGCGTCAGAACATCGGTTTCGGCCTCAAATGCCGTGGTTTGGGCGAAGCCGAAGCGCGCCCGCTCGTGGACCGCTATCTCGCCACCATGCGCCTCGAAGGCCACGGCGATAGCTATCCCCACCAATTGTCGGGCGGCATGCAGCAGCGGGTTGCCATCGCCCGCTCCTTCATCCTGGAGCCCGAGGTTCTGCTGATGGACGAGCCCTTCGGAGCGCTCGATGCGCAGACCCGGATCGAAATGCAGGAGGAACTCATCCGCCTCACGGCGGGCCAGCGCCGTACCGTGCTGTTCATCACCCATTCCGTGGAGGAGGCAACCTATCTGGCCGATCGCGTGGTGGTGATGGCGGGCCGGCCTGGTTCCATCCGCGAGATCATCGACGTTGCCGCCCTCCGCAAGTCCGAATGCTGGGCGGAGCGCACTGTCGAGGAGGTTATGGAACTGGACTCGTTCATCCGCATCCGCACGCGGCTCTGGCGCCTCCTTCGCTCCGCCGGTGCGCACCCGGCGGGCGACGCCACCGACCGCAATCTCTCCATCGCCTCGTGACGACGGCGCAAACGACAAAAAACAGCCTTCCAAGAATCCAGGGGACAGGAGTCAAAGCCATGACCAGTCGCAGCCCGACTATCGCCGGCACGCTTTTTGCGGCCGGATTGATTTTTTCTGCCGTAGTCCCGGCTACTGCCGAAGCCGAGCCCGTGAACATCTCCTATCAGCCGGCTCTCTACTGGTCACTTCCATTCTATATCGCCACGGAGCGGGGCTGGTGGAAGGATGTCGGCATCGAGCCGAGCTTCTCCACCTTCCCGGCCGGCCCGCAGCAGATCGCCGCTGCGCCTTCCAAGTCCTGGGATATCGGCGGCACCGGCTCGCCGCCGGCGGTGCTTGGCGCGGTGCGCTTCAACCTCGTGACCATCGCCCTTGCCGACGATCAGTCCGACACCGCCTGGGTGGCCGCGCGCGCCAAGGATGCCGACGCTATCCTGAAGGATCCCTCCATCCTGAAGGGCAAGGAAATCCTGCTCACCACCAACTCGACCGGCCACTACACCGCGGTGGCCTGCCTGAAGAAGATGGGCCTTGGCCCGAACGAGGTGCGCGTCGTCAATCTCGGCCCGGCCCAGGCCATCGCCGCCTATTCGTCCGGAAACGGCGCAATTGCCGCCGCGTGGCCGCCCTTCTCCTACACGCTCCAGGAAAAGGCCGACACCAAGACCCTCTGCACCGGCCGCGATGGCGGCGCAGCGGTGACCGCCGCCGTTGTGGTGCGCGCCGATTACGCGCAGGAGCATCCCGAGACGGTCGCCAAGGTGCTGGCTGTTTACCTGCGCTCCATTGCGTGGCAGAAGAAGCACCGAGCCGAGACTCTGGAATACATGAAGAAGTTCTATCCCGAGGGCGGTACGACTCTGTCCGACCAATTTATCCAGATCGATTACGATAAGCGGCCGATCTATACGCTGGACGAGCAGCTGAAGCTGTTCGACCGTTCCAAGGGGCCGTCCGTGATGGATACGTGGCACAACGACCTTGCCGAATATCTAAGGTCCACCGGGACGCTTCAAAAGACGCCTGACGCCAAGGACTACATCACGGACAAATACCTGAAGATGATCGCCGACGACCCCAAGCTTCACGCGTTTGCGATGGACGCGAGCTGAGCCGGGCGATGAGTGAGCGGCCCGAACGCATCTTCCCTATGAGCCGGCCGGCGGGACATGTCCCGCCGATCGCCCGCTACTCTTCGCGCTTCGATCACCGCCCCGAGCGGCTCGCGGTGCTCTTCATGGGTATTGCGGCGGAGGAGGGCGGGCGGGCGGCGCTCGCTTTGTCCGACTTCCTGGCGATCGCGTGCCGCTCGGCCGATGCTCCGGCCCATTTCGACCGCGCGACGTTCCTCGATGCCAACGGGCGCCGCAACAGCGTGGCGGCGCTCTATTGGCCGGACCGCTCCGCATACGGTCGCTGGGTCGAGACGCCCGACGTGGCGGCGTGGCGCGCGGGGCACCGCGCGCTCGCCGAGGATTTCGGCCAATGGTGGGAGCCGGTGAACGTCGCACCGGACCGCTCCGAAACGATCGCGTTCGCCGAGTATCGCCGCGGCTTGTCCGCATGCCCCTTCTCCCGGCTCGAGCAAATGGGGGAGACCGGCTACTGGGGCGCCGCGCGCGACCGCATCCCCGCCTCCGGCTGGGACCGGCTTGCGGGAGAAGTGGCCTCGCTCGTAGCCCTCGGGCGGACGTCGGAAAGCCGTGGCCTGCGCCTCGCCATCCGCCCGCCGTCGGGACTTGCGGTGATCCGCTCGGGCGTGTCCTGGTCGGCCTGCGGTGCGGAGCAGCGCGAAAGCTATGAACGCAATGTGCGGCCCAAGCTCGACGCCGGGATGGAGTATCTGCGCCGCAATCCGGTCGAGACCGGCTGCCCCGCTTTGCGGCAGGTGGTGCTGACGGATAACGAGGGCGGGGAGCTGGAAGAAGCCTATTCCCTTGGCCTGTTCCTGTCGCTCGGCCACCTGGAGGCCTGGGCGAAGGACCATCCGACCCATCTTGCCATCTATCACCGGGCGATGGCCGAGCGGCGCAAATATCAGGAGGCGCTGGAGCTTCGCACCTATAACGAGATCTACGTGCTTGATGAGCACGCCGCCGACTTCGAGTATGTGAACTGCGATCCGTCGGTCGGCCTCATCCCCTATTTCGCCGCCCGGGTGCTGGCGTCGGGCACCTGATCACCGCGCATGCCCGATCCCCATATTCTCACGATGGTGCTCGTCCTGTCAGCGGTGGTGGCCGTCGCAGCCGTGCTGCGCGGCTTTACCGGGTTCGGCTTCGGCCTGTTCGCCATGCCTTTCGCCTCGTTCTTTATGGATCCGGCGAGTGCAGTGCCGGTCATGCTCCTGCTCCAGCTCGCCTCCGGAGCTGTAACGCTGCGCAGCGATCTTGCGGCGGTGGACCGGAGCAGCAGCGCGGCGATCTCCGCGGCCGGCCTGCCCTTCGTCGCGGTCGGGGCAGTGCTGCTCCATCTCGCGCCACAGAATGTGGTGCGGCTGGTGGTGGGCATCGTGACCATCGGCGCAGCGCTGGCTCTGGCCTTTGCGCCGCCGGTGCGCACGCCGCGACCGAGCCTTGTGCTTACGCTTGCGGCGGGAGCATCGTCCGGATTCCTGCAGGGACTCGTCGCCATGGGCGGGCCGCCGCTCACAGCTTTCTATCTGAGAGGATGGTTTGCTCCAGCGACCGCCCGCGCATCGATGACGCTGGTATTTTCGCTGTTCTGCGCCGCGCCCCTGCTGTTCGGCGCCCTGACCGGGCAAGTGGCAGGTCGCGCCTTTGCCCTCGCGCTGGCCTTGCTCCCGGCGTTGGTGATAGGCACCCTCATCGGAGGCATGGTTTTCAAGCGGCGTCCCAACGGGCACCGGGGCGTAGCGCTGATCGCTCTTGTTCTGGTCGGAGCGATGGCAGCCATTCGCGCCACGCTTCTCCTGATCTGCCACTGGTGAGCGCCCGGCATCCTCAACCCGATGCTGGCCGGACGCCTCGGCGCGCTGCTGACGCTGGGGCCAACGGCCATAAGCCGCCGATCACGTTGCAGAACTCCGGCGGCGCACCCAGCCCACCGCCGTGAGTAGTGCCGGAAACTCTAACTTCCGGCGCTCCAACGAATGGTCTCGGATCCATGAAACTCAGGACTCTCCCTCAGACCGGAGGAGAAAAGGGGCTTAGGTCAGGGATACTGTCGCCCATCGAGTTCGAACTGACCCCCGAAGGCGTCTAGAAAACTCAGCGCGGTTCAGTCCTCGGTGAAGTTCGCTTTGCCCATCGGGGCCTCCTTGCCTCAAAATTAGGGAAGAAGGCGTCCGGGAATCTGAGGGGCTCAATCCGACCGCACGCTTGGAAGCCGATCAGGGGCGTACGAACGTCCATATCCCACCCTCCTCACGCTCGACCAGCCGAAACACACACGGACATTGCCTTCGGATGGATGCTGGCGACGGACTCGCTTGGCTCGGTGAGGAACCCGAACAGGTCTACTGTCTCGACACCCGTCTTCATCTTGCGGACGCACGTCCATCCCGGCGTCCAGATCCCGGCGAACAGGGCCAGCGGCCGCGCCTCTGAGAGTGCGAACCAGACGTCGCTGCCCCCGGCCTTGTTGAACTCGCTGAAGCTGGTGAACGGCACGAGGCAGCGGTTCGCGGGCCCCAGCCATCGCTGCCAGTGCTTGCTCGACGTGTTGCGGATGTTGGTCGTGCCGCGGTCCCGGCTCCAGGCGCAGCAACTGCGGAACGACCGCTTTCGGACGATGCCGCAATTGATGCCAGAATACGTCAAGCGCATAATGCAATTTGAAATTATTATGAGAACGCATAGCGTGCGTGCCCTATGCTTCCGACAAGGCCGAAGTTCAATGACCGCAGCGGCCGAAAAATAAGAACATAGGGAGCAATCGCGCCATGGTCGGCCAGCACACGCTTGGGCGTGCCCTTTTCTCTGCCTTGTGCCTTGCGACGCTAGCCCCAGCCGGGACGGCTCGGGCCGAGGACGTGAAAATCGCTCTCATTGCCCCGGTCTCCGGACCGATGGCCCGGCAGGGCGACCTCATGCGCAAGGGCGCAGAGCTGGCCATCGAGGACATCAACGCCGCGGGCGGCATCAAGGCGCTTGGCGGTGCCAAGCTGTTGCTCATGGTCGAGGATGCCGGCGACAAGGTGGAGACCGCCAAGAACGCAGCCCAGCGCCTTGTCGCGAACCGCGCCGGCGTGGTGGCCGGCACTGGCGCCTGGAGTTCTTCGCTCACCCTCGCCGTGACCGAGGTCACGGAGCGGGCGGAACTGCCGTGGCTCACCCTCTCCTATGCCGACCAGATCACCAGCCGCGGCTTCAAATATGTCGTCCAGACTGTACCGGTGGCGAGCCAGCTCGCGCTCAGTTCCATGCCCACCGTGCTCGACATGGCGCAAGCCGCCTCCGGCAAGCGCCCCACCAAGGTGGCCATCATCTCCGACAGCACGGCGGCCTCGCAGGCGTTCGTGACGCCGCTACGCGACGGCGGCTTCCAGAAGCTCGGCGTCACCGTCGTTTCCGATGACGTGTTCACGCCGCCGCTGACCGACGCCACCGCTATGATCCAGAAGCTCAGGGCCACCAGACCGGACTTCCTCCTGTTCTATTCCACCAGCTTTCCCGACGCGAAGCTGGTGCTCAACAAGATGAACGAGTTCGGTTTGGGCAAGGGCAAGCTGCCGGCAGTCACCGTGGGGGTGCAGCTCGCCAGCCCAGAGATCCTGAAGGCAGTGGGTCCCGAGTTGCTGGAAGGGCTCGTGGTGGTGGCGCCGAACTGGCCATCCAAGGCGCAGGAGGCCGCGCTGCCGGGCCTCACCCGTCGCAGCGGTGAGCCGTGGCTGGGGCAGGACACGATCAGCACCTATGGCGACGTATGGCTCATCAAGGATGCGCTGGAACGGGCCGGGTCCACTGACGGCGCCAAGCTGATGGCGGCGCTGCGCGCGACCAACCGCAGCGACGGACCGGCCGATTACTATCTCGGGGATCGCCTCGCCTTCGACCACAATGGCCGCCGGGTGGGAGGCGCCGTCGGCCTCGTCCAATGGCAGGCGGGCCTGCCCTACCTGATCTGGCCCAAAGAGGACGCCGTACGCACACCGCTTTGGCCGAAATCGTGAGAGCCGGGCGGCGGATCATCCCGCCGCCCCCCGCATTCCCGAACGAGGCGGGGTGCCCATGCCTTTCTATCCTTCAGGCCTTGAGGCCTTCTTCCAGGCCGTGGCCACCGGGCTTCTGGTCGGCGCGACCTACGGCCTGATGTGCGTCGCTCTCGGCCTCATCTTCGGCATCATGCGCCTGATCAATTTCGCGCAGGGCGACTTCCTTATGCTGGGAATGTACTTCGCACTGGCGATCATGTCAGGGCTTGGGCTCGCTTCCCTGTTGGGATCCCTGCCTGCGCTCGTCCTGGCGGCGGTCGCAGCGGTGCCGATCTTCTTCGCAGTGGGTTGGCTCATGCATCGCCTGCTTCTCGGCCGCATCGGCCGGGACCGTCCGGACATGACAGAAGGCGAGATGCACCAGACCCAGCTCATCATGACCCTTGGCATCTCCCTCGTTCTTTCCAACGGCGGACTAATGGCGTTCGGCTCTACGCCTGTCTCCCTGAACACGCCTATGGCCTCGCAAGCCCTGGTGCTCGATGCCTTCGGCGGTGACATGATGGTGTTCCTCAACGAGGCGCGCATTCTGGCGGCGGTAGCGGCGCTCGCCGCATGCGGCGGGCTTTATGCCTTGCTCCACCGCACCGATCTCGGCAAGAAGCTGCGGGCGGCGGCGGACAATCCGCTCGCCGCGATTTACATGGGCGTGGACGTGGCGCGCTGCCACCGGGTCACGTTCGGGCTCGGCTTCGGCCTCACTGCCCTCGCCGGCGCGATGGTCGCGAGCTATTACCCCTTTCAGCCCTATGTGGGCCTCGACTTCGTTATCGTGATGTATGCCGGTGTTGTGCTGGGCGGTCTCGGCTCGATCATGGGCTCGTTCTGGGGCGGGCTGGTCATCGGGCTGGTGCAACAGCTCTCCACGCTCGTGCTGCCCATGCAGCTCCAGAGCACCACTGTGTTCGTGGTCTTCCTGCTTATCCTCCTCATCCGCCCGCAGGGGCTGTTCGGCCGCAGCGTGGAGCGCGCCTGAGCCATGTTCAGCATGCACCCTCGCTTCGCCTTTGCCGGCATAGCCGCCCTCGCTATCGGGTGGGCACTCGCCGTCCTCATGACCACGAATTCCTACTACCAGCTCATGCTGGCGCTGGTGCCGGTCTGGGCGGTGATGGGCCTCTCCTGGAATGTCTTCTCGGGCTACTCCGGGCTCGTCTCCTTCGGTCATGCGGCCTTCTTCGGGATCGGCGCCTACACCACGACCCTTCTCTTCGCAAAGGGCGGGATAACGCCCTGGATCGGCATTCCCGCCGCGGCCGTGGCGGGCAGCATCGCCGGCGTCGTCATCGGCGCGATCACCTTCCGGCTGCGCGGGCATTACTTCGCCCTCGCCATGCTCGCCTATCCGCTGGCCATGCTTTACGTGTTCGAATGGGCCGGTTTTCAAGAGGTGTCCTTTCCCATGAAGCGGGAGGATCCCGCCCTCTTCATGCAGTTCGCCGACCAGCGCTGGAACGCGCTCATCGGTCTTGGCCTGCTCGTCCTGGCCATGCTGGTCTCGCTAATGGTGGAGCGCTCGCGCTTCGGCATGTCGCTGCTCGCCATCAAGCAGAACGAGATCGCGGCCGAGGTTGCAGGGATCGACAGCTTCCGCTGGAAGCTCAAGGCCATTGCCCTCTCCGGCGCGCTGGCCGGGGCAGCGGGGGGCTTCTATGCCGTCGTGCTGCTGGTGGTTACCCCATTTACCGTCTTCGGCCTCGCGACCTCTGCCCAGGCGCTCATCGTCACCATGTTCGGCGGAGTGGGAACCCTGTGGGGCCCGGTTGTGGGCGCGGCGATTCTCGTCCCCGTCTCCGAAATTCTCCATGCCGAGCTAGGTGGCATGCTGCCTGGAATTCAGGGCGTGGTGTTCGGCATCGCCATCATCCTGGTCATGCTTAAAATGCCTCAAGGCATCGTCTGGGGGCTCAGGGACCGGCTGTTTGCCCGCCGCGAGCGGCCGGCCCGTTCGAGAGAGAGAGTGGATCGGAGCGTCGAGCGGCTAGCGACGCCATTTCAACTGCCTGCCCATGCCGCTGTGATGCTCGAGGCCGAGGGCATCTCCCGCAGCTTCGGCGGCGTACGGGCGCTGACCGATGTGAGCTTCCGGGTTCGCACTCAGGAAATCCTCGGCATCATCGGTCCCAACGGAGCCGGAAAGACCACGCTGTTCAATATCCTCAACGGTCTCGTCGCTCCCGGCAGCGGCGCCGTGCGGCTGAGAGGGCGCGACATATCCGGCCTGAAGCCCAGCCGCATATGTGCCCGTGGCGTTGGACGAACTTTCCAGGTCGCACGGGTATTCGCCCGCATGTCGCTTCTGGAGAACGTCGTGGTGGGTGCCTTCGTAGACACCGCGAGCGACGCGGACGCCGCCGAACGCGCCCGCGAGGCGCTGGGGCGTGTCGGCCTTGCTGACCTTGCTGAGGCCCCCGCCGAAGCCCTCACGAACCACGAGCTGCGCCTCCTAGAGGTCGCCCGTGCCCTTGCCTCCCGCCCTACGCTGCTGCTGATGGATGAGCCATTCGCCGGTCTCGATGCCGGCGAGATTCGCGCTTTCATTGGCCTGATCCGCGGCTTGCGGGACGATGGTATGACCATCGTCATCATCGAGCATACTATGCACGCGATGGTGAAGCTGGTGGACCGCTTCGTTGTCCTCGACCGCGGCAGCGTGATCGCCGATGGCGCGCCACAGGACGTGGTGCGCGACCGCACCGTAATCTCTGCCTATCTCGGCGACAAATGGGTGGCCGATGCTGTCGCTTGAACATGTCACGGTACGCTATGGCGGACGTATCGCCCTCGCCGAGGTCAACGTCTTCGTGGGCGAAGGCGAGTTGGTCACGATCATCGGCCCCAACGGCGCCGGCAAGACCACGCTGATGAAGGCAATTTCAGGTGTGGTGCCACTCGCATCCGGCCGCATCCGGCTGGCAGGCGACGACCTAGCCCCCGTTCCCGCAGCCCGCCGGCCGCACCTCGGCATCGCGCACGTTCCCGAATATCGGCAGGTCTTCGCCAATCTATCCGTGATCGAGAATCTGGAGCTTGGTGCCATGCCGCTGATCGACCACGCGCGCCGCGCCGAGAACATCGAACACGCCCTGGCTCTTTTTCCCGTTCTCAGGGAGCGGGCCCATCAACTCGCTGGCACTCTGTCCGGCGGGCAGCAGCAGATGGTCGCCATCGCCCGCGGGCTGGTGTCGTCGCCGCGCCTGTTGCTGCTGGATGAGCCATCCATGGGCCTCGCGCCGAGCGTGGTGGACATGATCTTCGAACGCATCGCCCACATCCATCGCGAGACCGGCATCACCGTGGTGCTGGTGGAGCAGCGGGCCGTGGAAGCGCTGGAACTGTGCGGCCGCGCCTATGTGCTCTCCACCGGCCGCGTAGTGGCACAGGGCTCGGGGCGCGACCTGATGCGGAACGAAGAGGTCAACCGGGCCTATCTCGGGGCGTGACCCCGGTGCTCCGATCCGAGGCTCTCCATGTGCGATATCTGTGTGAACCCGAAGTCGGGCTGGCGCGGCTTCATGGAGCTGCCACCCCGCCGTACGCTGGTCGCGACGGGGGATTGGATCGACCTCTCCCATCCGGTCGGTCCCGAGATGCCCTGCGCGTCCATTTTCCCGGCCCCCCGTTTCGAGCGGCTGCGGCAGGTGCCGCATGACCCGTTCAACGTCACCGAGATCCACATGGTGGCCCATGCCGGGACGCATGTGGATTCGCCGCTCCATTTCTTCAACGACGCGCCCGGCTTCGAGGACATCCCGCCCGAGCGGCTGTCGGGCCCCGGCGTTGTCTGGCACCTGCCGCAGCCGCCGGATGCCGTGATCGGCGTCGGCACGCTGCAGCGGGCGCGTCCGCTGCTCCAGCCCGGGGATATCCTCGCCATCGACACCGGCTGGGCCGCACGGGTGGGCACGCCGCTCTATGAGCGTCATCCAAGCCTCTCGGTGGAGGCGGCCCGGTGGCTGGTGGAGCAGCGCATCAAGCTGCTCGCCTGTGATTTCGCCACGCCCGACCTCGTCTACCACCTGCGGCCGGCGGGCTTCGACTGGCCGGTCCACCACGCGCTGCTGGGCAACGGCGTCCTCGTCTGCGAGCATCTGACGGGCCATGCCGCGCTGGCCGGGCAGCGGGTCGAGTTCATGTTCGGCGCGTTGAACATCGTCGGCTGCGACGGCGCGCCCGCGCGCGTGCTGGCCCGCCCGATCGCCGACTGAGCGACCGGGCGGGCCACGGTGTCACACCCGGACGGCGAAGGGGTCGCGGACGTCGTCGGAAAAATCCACCATCACGTTCTTGGTGCGCAGGAATTCATAGAGGCCCGCCTCCCCGCGCTCGCGTCCGAAGCCGCTTTCCTTCACTCCGCCGAACGGCGTCTGCGCGGCGGAGGCGCGATAGGTGTTGACCCAGACCATGCCGGAGCGGATGGCCCGGCTCACCCGCATGGCGCGGTTGAGGTCCTGCGTCCAGATGCCGGAAGCGAGGCCGAAGCGGACATCGTTGCCGATCGCTACCGCCTCCCCCTCGTCGTCGAAGGGGAGGATGGAGAGAACCGGTCCGAACACCTCCTCCTGCGCGATTCGCATGGAGTTCCGGACATTGGCGAATATGGTGGGCTTCACGAAGAGCCCGCGGGCGAGGTCGCCCTCCCGCGCCGCCTCGCCGCCGGCCCGGAGCTCGGCCCCCTCCGCCTTCGCCGAGGCGATGAAGTCAAGGATCATGTTGAACTGCGGCTCGTTGGCCGCGGTGCCCATCTCGGTGGCCGGATCGAGCGGGTCGCCGAGCCGGATATCGCCGGCGCGCGCCACCAGCCGCTCGACCACCGTGTCATAGACCGGGCGTTGCACCAGCAACCGCGAGCCGGCGATGCAGGTCTGTCCCGTCGCGGCGAAGATGCCGGCGAGGGCGCCCACCACCGCCCGGTCGAGATTGGCGTCGGAGAAGATCATGTTGGGCGACTTGCCGCCCAGCTCCATGATGACCGGCACCAGCGCCTTGCCCGCGGCGGCGGCCACCTTGCGGCCGGTATGGCCGCTGCCGGTGAAGGAGACCTTGTCGACCCCCGCCTCGATCAGCGCCTGCCCGGTGCGGCCATCGCCCGTGACCACGTTGAACACGCCGGGCGGAAAGCCGGCCTGCTCCACCAGCTTGGCGAACTCCAGCGTGGTAATGGACGCGTGCTCGGACGGCTTCACCACCACGCAGTTCCCGGCCGCCAGCGCGGCCGGGAGCTTGTTCGCGAGGAGCGCCATGGGCGAGTTCCAGGCGGTGATCAGCGCCACCACGCCGAACGGTTCATAGGCCGCGTAGTCGAATACGTTCTGCTGGTCGAGGGGGATGACCTTGCCCCAGATCTTGTCCGCATAGCCTGCGAAGAAGCGGTAGAGGCGCGCCGAGAACAGCATCTGCGGGCCGGTCTCGCGAATCACCTTGCCGTTGTCCGTGGTCTCCAGCCGCGCCATGCGGTCGGCGTTCTCTTCCAGGAGCTCCGCGAGGCGCAGCATCAGGCGCCCGCGCTCGAGCCCGCTTGTGTGCCGCCAGGTGCTCTCGAAGGCGCGGCGGGCGGCGGCGACGGCCTCCTCCACGTCGGCGGGGGCGGCCTGGGAGACGAGGGCCCAGGGCTCCTGCGTGTAAGGATTGTAGGTGGGGAAGGTCGCATCGCGTTGCGCCGGCGTCCAGCGGCCGTCGATATAGAGTTGGTAGGTCTTGAGCTGGCCGAGGGCGTTCATTCCGTCTCTCCCTGACGCTGGCGAACCGGCGGGCCTTCACGCCCGCACATGCTTTGACGGCGCCGACGCTAGAAGCGCCGACCATAGGGGAAAAATACCTTCTTTCGCTGCCGGGATGCGGCAAGGGCATACTGGCTTCCGGCAGCCGACAATGCGCAAGGCGCATACTGGAGGTCGTTTCGTGATTATCTTTCGATGGTGAAGGCTCCTAAGGTCGGCGCACGGGCCGGGAACGCGAGGCGCACGGCGCATTTCCGGGATGAAGCTCGACGGTCAAGCAAGACCGCAAGGGACGGTGGGATGATGGGAACGCCAGAAAAGGAGGCCGCGGTCGCGGCAGCGGAAGTCCACGTGTTTGATTTCGTCATCGTCGGAGCGGGTTCGGCCGGCTGCGTGCTGGCGAACCGCCTGTCGGCGGACGGCAAATTCAAGGTGCTGCTGATCGAGGCCGGGGGACGGGACACCTCCATCAACATCCATGTGCCCCTGATGGTCGTGAACCTGCTGCGGGACGAGCGCTATACTTGGCCGTTCATGACCGAGAAGCAGGTCCACCTGAACGGGAAGGAGCAGCTGTGGGCCCGCGGCAAGGTGCTGGGCGGATCAAGCTCCATCAACGGCAACGTCTATGTCCGCGGCGACCCCGCGGAGTTCAACAGCTGGACCAGCATGGGCTGCCCCGGCTGGGGCTGGGAGGACATGCTGCCCTTCTTCAAGCGCATGGAGAATTTTGCCGACGGCAATCCCGACACCCGCGGCAAGGGCGGACCCATCAACGTCACGCAGCTGAAGAATTTCGACAAGCTCGCCGACGCTTATCTCGCCGCCAACCGGGAGGCCGGATTCGAGCTCGTCAACGACTACAACGACGGCCATTACGAAGGCGCGTCCTACCTGCAGTATTCGACCCGCCGCGGCTTCCGCTGCTCCTCGTCGGTCGGCTACCTGCGGCCGGCGCGCGGGCGCGCGAACCTCACGGTGTGGACCAACACCATGGTCGGGCGGGTCCTGCTGGAGGGCCGGCGCGCGGTGGGCGTGGAATGCCTGAGGGAGGGCAGGGCGGTCCACGCGCGGGCGAGCCGCGAGGTGATCCTCTCCGCCGGTCCGCTGCAGTCGCCCAAGATCCTGGAGCTGTCCGGCATCGGGCGGCCGGACGTGCTCGCTCCGCTCGGCATCGCGCTGCGCCACGAGCTGCCGGGCGTGGGCGAGAACATGTCGGACCATCCCAACGTCCGGCTCACCTTCGAGTGCGCCCAGCCCATCACCATCAACGACGTGCTCCAGCGCCCCACCAGCAAGCTGAAGGAGGGGTTGCGCTACATCCTGTTCGGCAAGGGCCTGCTCTCCATCTGCTCCGCCACCGCGCACACGGTGATGCGCAGCAATCCTGGAGAGAACCAGCCGGACCTGAAGCTCCAGCTGCAGCCTTTCTCCGGCAAGGACCGGTACGCGCGCCGGCCCAAGGACGGGCTCGATCCCTATTCGGGCTTCACCATCGGCATCATGGCCCTGCGGCCCCGCTCACGCGGCTACGTCCACGTCGCCTCGGCCGACCCGATGAAGCACCCGAGGATCGACCCGAACTACCTGGCGGAGGAGGACGACGCGCGGGTGCTGATGGCCGGCATCCGCGCCGTGCGGCGCCTTGCCGAGGCGCCGTCGCTCAAGCGCCTGATCGTGCGCGAGACGCGGCCGGGGCCCGAGGTGCAGAGCGAAGCGGACATCATCGCCTACATCCGCTCGACGGCGCAGACCACTTGGCATGTGGTCGGCTCCTGCAAGATGGGGATGGACCCTCTCGCCGTGGTCGATCCGGACCTCAGGGTCCACGGCATCGAGGGGCTCAGGGTCGTGGATTCCTCGGTGTTCCCGACCATTCCCTCGTCCAACACCAATGCGCCGACCATCGCGCTCGGGGAACGGGGCGCCGATCTCATCCTGCGCGCCGCGGAACGAGGCACCGAAATGAGCCGGGCGGCCTGAGGAAACCATGATCGAGCGCATTGAGGTCTTCGTCACCGAGCTGCCCATCCGATTGAAGCGCATCTTCTCCAGCGGAAGCTACGACACCGGTCCCGCCGGGCAGCTGCTCGGCAAGCCGGTGTTCGTGAAGATCCACGCCGACGGCGTCGTGGGCTGCGCGCAAATCCGGCCCATCAGCCCCGGCCACTTCGTGGCGGATACGACCCATTCTGTGGTGGCCGCCATCAGGGAGATCTACGGCCCGAATCTTCTCGGCCGCAGCATCTTCGACATGGAGGCCATCACCGAGATGTTCGACCTGCGCCTCGCCGGCAATCCGGCGGCGCGGGCGGTGCTCGACATCGCCCTCCACGACGCCATGGGCAAGGCGCTGGGCGTTCCGGTCTACTCGCTCCTCGGGGGACGCAGCCAGGGCGTCATCCCGCTCGAATGGTCGGTGAGCCTTGCTGACGACGTGGCGGTGATGATCGCCGAGGCGAAGCGCGCGGTGGACGAGTTCGGCATCAGGGTGATCTGCCTCAAGGCGGCGGGCCGCAAGGGCTGGCGCGAGGACGTGCGGAACTTCGAGGCGGTGCGGCGTGCCGTGGGTGACGACATCGTTATCGGCGTCGATCCCAACACCGGCTGGACCGTGCCGGATTGCATCGCCGCTATGGAGGCCATGCGGCCGTTCGACGTGGGCTATGTGGAGCAGCCGGTGGGCCGGCGCGACCTCGCTGGGCTGGCGGAGATCCGTCGGAACGCCCGCGGCGTTCCCCTCATGGCCGACGAGAGTCTGTTCACCATCGAGGATGCGACCGCGCTCGCCGAGGTGAAGGTAGTAGATGTGTTCTGCATCAAGCTCTACAAGGTGGGCGGGCTGACGCCGGCGCGAAAGATATCCGCCATCGCGCAAGGCGCCGGCATTCAGCTGAACTGCGGCGGCCTTGCCACCGTCTCGACCTTCGAGGCGGCGGCCTCGGCCCATTTCTGCGCCACGATTCCGGCGCGGCGGACCTTCGGCGCGGCGGAGTTCGTGTTCGGCCTCGGGCCGCTTGGGCGGGACCCGCTGGCGGCGAACGAGGCCCTGGCCATCAAGGACGGCGCCGTCGCCGTGCCGGAAGGGCCGGGCCTCGGCATCGTCCTCGACGAGGCCGCCCTGGAGAAGGCGACGTTGCTCAAGGAGGTCGTCGCCCGCTGATCCGGGCGGCGCGCTCCTCTCGCCGGTGTTCAGGCTTCGCCGGTCCGCCCGGCATTGGCGTCCCGCAGGGCGCCGCGCACCACCGCGGACGTGAGCTTCGGCGCCACGGCGCGGATGAAGTCCAGCATGTAGCCGCGTAGGTAGGTGTTGGCGCGCAGGCTGATGAAGATGGTGCTCGGATCGAACAGGTGGCTGGCGTCCCGCGCGCCGAGCTCGGAATCCCGCTTCGGGTCGAAGGTGATGGTGGTGAGGACGCCGATGCCGAGGCCGAGCTCGATATAGGTCTTGCAGACGTCGGCATCGATGGCGCTGAGGATGATCTTGGGATCGAGCCCGGCGTCCTTGAATGCCTTCATCACCCGCCAGCGGCCGCTGTAGCGCTGGTCGTAGGAGATGATGGGATAGCCGGCGATGGCTTCCAGCGTCAGCTCGGGCACCTGGAGGATGGGATGGTCCCGGCGCGCAACCACCGAGCGCGGCAGCGCGAAGCAGGGTAGCTTCACGAGGTTCGGCAAGGCGTTGACCGTATCCGTGCCGATGGCGATGTCGGCCTCGGCCGCGTCCACCATGGCGCAGATGTCTTCCGGATTGCCCTGGCGCAGCACCAGCTGCACGTCGGGATGGCTGCGCACGAACTCCTCGATGACGCGAGGCAGCACATAGCGCGCCTGGGTATGGGTGGTGCCGATGGTCAGCGTGCCGTGCGCGCCGGAATTGACGTCGTCCTTCAGCGCCTTGAGCGCCGCCATGTCGGTTACGACGCGCTTGGCGATGTCCAGCACCAGCCGCCCTGGCTCGGTGGGGCCTATGATGCGGTTGCGGGTGCGTAGGAAAACCTCGAATCCGAGCTCCGCCTCCAGGAGCTGAACCTGCCGGCTGACGCCCGGCTGGGACGTGTGCAGCGCCTCCGCCGCGGCGGACAGGTGGTTGTTCTGGCGCACGATTTCGAGAATGTAGCGGAGCTGCTGCAGTTTCATGGCGCCTCATCATGCGCAATTAATATGCCAGAATAACATCATATTCTGTGCGCGCATACTGAAGATGGCTCTATGTGTTTCCCGACGGAGCGGGGCGTATCAGTCCCGGCGCCAGGGAGATACGCTCGATGTCGGAGCACGCTTCAAAGAAATACGATGTAATCGTCGTGGGTGGCGGCAATGCCGCCTTGTGCGCCGCGCTCTCCGCCCGCGAGCAGGGGGCGAGCGTTCTGGTGCTGGAGCGCGCGCCGTTCGAGGAGCGCGGCGGCAATTCGGCCTACACCGACGGGCTGATGCGGGTCGTCTACGAGGGCGCCGACGACATCCGCGCCCTGGCCCCGGACCTCACTGACGAGGAGATGGCGAACTCGGATTTCGGCAGCTACACCGAGGACGATTTCTTCGACGACATGGCCCGGATCACCCAGTACCGCACCGACCCGGACCTGTGCGAGATCCTGGTCCGCCGCAGCAAGGAGACGCTGCTGTGGATGCGTGACCAGGGCGTGCGCTTCATGCCAAATTTCGGCCGCCAGGCCTTCCGCGTGGACGGCCGCTTCAAGTTCTGGGGCGGCGCCACCATCGTCGTGGCCTCGGGCGGCCCCGGGCTGGTGGATGCGCTGTTCGCGACCGCCGAAAAGAAGGGCGTGGAAGTGATGTACGAGGCCTGGGTGCGCGGCCTCATCCACGACGATGCGGGGGTGCACGGCGTCAGTGTCCAGCATGACGGCAAGACGGTGGAGTTCAGGGCCAGTGCCGTCATCCTCGCCTGCGGCGGTTTCGAGGCCAATGCCGAGTGGCGGGCGCGCTATCTCGGACCCGGCTGGGACCTCGCCAAGGTGCGCGGCACCAGGTTCAACAATGGCGATGGCCTCGCCATGGCGCTCGCCATCGGCGCCCAGCCGTACGGCCACTGGTCGGGTTGCCACGCCACCGCCTGGGAGCGCTACGCCAGCGAGTTCGGCGACCTCGCCGTGACGCCCCAATACCAGCGCCATTCCTATCCGTTCGCCGTGGTGGTGAACAAGGACGGCAGGCGCTTCATCGACGAGGGGGCGGACTTCCGCAACTACACCTATGCCAAGTACGGCCAGGCCGTGCTCCAGCAGCCCGGGCAGGTGGCCTGGCAGATCTACGATGCCAAGACCCGCCACCTGCTGCGCGACGAGTACCGCACGCGCACAGTGACCAAGGTGAGCGCGGACACGCTGGAGGAGCTGGCCGACCGGATCGAGGAGATCGACAAGGACCAGTTCCTCGCCACCATTCGGGAGTTCAACGGGGCGGTCCAGCAGGACGTGCCCTTCAATCCCAACGTCAAGGACGGGCGCGGGGCGCCGGGGCTGCCAGTGCCGCGCTCGAACTGGGCCTGCACGATCGATACGGCGCCGTTCGAGGCCTATGCCGTCACTTGCGGCGTCACCTTCACCTTCGGCGGGGTGCGCGTCACCACCAGGGCCGAGGTCGTGAACACGGCGCAGGAGGTCATCCGCGGCCTCTACGCGGCTGGCGAGATGATCGGCGGGATCTTCTACTTCAACTATCCGGGCGCGAGCGGCCTCACCAGCGGCGCCGTGTTCGGCCGCCTCGCCGGCCGCAGCGCCGCGCTGTTCGCCTTGGGGGCGCGGACCACGGCGACCCCGCTCGAAGAGACCCGCAAGTACGGGTGAGCGCCGATGCCCGGCCCGCGCCGGTCCAGAAGACATCCAGGGAGCCAAAGCACCATGAACGTCGCCGTTTCCGTCTCGTCCCCCACCCGGGCACTCGCCGAGTTCGCCGCGAGCTTGAAGTACGAGGACTTGCCGCCGGATCTCGTCACCCTCGCCAAGCAATGCATCCTCGACAGCCTCGGCTGCTCCGTCTTCGGTTCCGACAAGCCCTGGACGAAGTCGGTCGCGCGGGTGGTCTCCCGCCTCGGCCAGAAGGCGAGCGCCAGCGCCTTCGGCATGGGCCTGAAGGCCGATCCCACCGGCGCGGCCCTCGTCAACGGGACCTCGGCGCAGGGATTCGAGCTCGATGACTGCCACGACCAGTCCATGTCGCACTACGGCGCCGGCGTGGTGCCCACCGTGCTCGCCATGGCCGAGGCCTTCGGTCCGTTCAGCGGCAAGGACATCATCCTCGCCACCGTGGTCGGCTACGAGCTCGGCACCCGGATTGGCAACACGGTGAGCCCGCACGCCTTCAACCGCGGGTTTCACCCCTGCGGCCTTACCTCCACCTTCGCCGCCGCCGCCACCGCCGGCAAGCTGCTGAAGCTGGACGCGGAGCAGTTCGTCAGCGCCATCGGCCTCGCCGGATCGCAGGCGGCCGGCCTGATGGCGTCGCAGTACGGCGCCATGGCGAAGCGCTTCCATTCCGGCAAGGCGTGCCAGAACGGCATCCTCGCGGCCATGTCGGCGCAGGAGGGGCTCACCGGCGTGCGCAACGTGCTGGAGGCGCCCTATGGCGGCTTCTGCTCCACCTACGCCGAGACGTACGACCTCGGCTATGCCACCAACGGGCTCGGCACCGAGTTCGAGATGCGCCACAACGGGTTCAAGCGCTATTCCTCGCTCGCCTCCAGCCAGACCTCGGTGGACGCCCTGCGCGCCATCATCGCCGAGCACCGCATCAAGGGCGCGGACGTGGCCAAGGTGTTCATCGAGACCACCGCCATGGTCCACCGCCACTGTGGCTGGCCCTACGTGCCCGCCGAGACCATCACCGCCCAGATGAACCTGCCCTATACGGCGGCGGTGACGCTGCTGGAAGGCAACGCCTTCATCGACCAGTACACCGACGAGAAGCTGCGCGATCCCACCATCATCGACCTCGCCAACCGGGTGGAGGTGGTGGTCGCCCCCGACCTTGACGCCCTCGGGCCGCACGAGATGCGCGCGGTGCGCGTCACTGTGACCATGAAATCGGGCGAGACCTTCTCCCACGCCCAGACCTACCGCTCGGGCCACTGGAAAAATCCCATGTCCGACGAGGTGCTCAGGGCCAAGTTCCGCGATCTCGCCGGGCGTGTCCTCGCGCCGGAGGCGGTCGAGGAGGTGGAGCACATCGTCTCGACCCTCGACGACCAGGCCGAGCCTGCCCCCCGCCTTGGCGCGGCCCTCCAGAAGCTGCGGGCCTGACGCCGCGTGCGGCGCGCGGTCGCCTGCGCGCCGGCCTCCCCCATCACGAAGGATGCCAAGAATGGGACAGCCCACCCCCGAGCGCACGCTCGCCACCGAACTCGCCGCCTTCACGGCCGGGCTGCGGCCCGAGCAAATCCCCGCCGAGGTGCGCGAGGCCGCCCTGTGGCACGTGGTGGATTCCATTGGCGTGTGCATTGCCGGCGCAAATCCGCGCGAGGAGAGCGGCATGGTCGCCCACCGGCTCGCCACCAAATGGGCGGCGCCGGCCGGCGCGACGGTGCTGGGCGTCGGCTCGAGCGTACGCGCGGAGATGGCCGCCCTGCTCAATGGCGCGCTCGCCCAGGCGCTGGAGATGGACGACAAGCACGGGTCGTCCCTCGCCCGTCCCGGCTCCACGGTGACGCCTGCGGTGCTCGCGGTCGCCCAGGCGAACGGCCTCGGCCTCGCCGACGTCGTGACGGCGGTGACGGTCGGCTACGAGGTGATGATCCGCCTGGGCTTCGTCGCTGGGGAGCGGTTCCTCGAGCGCGGCTACCACACCAGCTCGCTGCTCGGCGCGTTCGGCACGGTGGCGGCGATCGGCGCCCTGATCCGCGCCACGCCGGCGCAGATCGCCGACGCCCTCGGCATCGCAGGAACCTTCGCCGCCGGCATCCAGGAGGCGACCCGCACCGGCTCCACCTCCAAGATCCTGCACGGGGGCTGGGGCGCCCATTCCGGCATCGTGGCGCTCGACCTGGCGCAGGCGGGTATCACCGGTCCGGCCAGCGTGTTCGAGGGCAAGTTCGGCTTCTTCAGCTGCTTCCTTACGCCCATCAGCGGCCAGCTCGACTTCGCCCGCGCCGCTGAGGGCCTCGGCACGCGCTGGTATCTGCCGGAAACGGCCTACAAGCCCTATCCCTGCTGCCAGCTGCTGCACGCCTTCATCGAGGCGGGCAAGCAGATCCGGGCCGAGATGGCGCGGGACGGGGTGGCCCTCGACGCGGTCGAGGCCATCCACTGCCGGCTCGCCGAGCCGGGGCTGACCCTCGTCACCGAACCGAAGGAGAGGAAGCGCGCGCCGCAGCATCCCCACGAGGCCCGCTTCAGCCTGCCGTACGGGGTTGCGGCCACCCTAGTGCATGGCGACGTGGACGTGGAGACGTTCCGCCTGGAGCGTCTCGGCGATCCAGTGGTGCGCCGCCTCTCGGCGCTGGTGGACGCGTCCGTGGACCCCGAATCGGACTATCCGCAGCATTGCCCGGCGCGGCTCGAGGTCCGCGCGGGCGGACGGCGCTATTTCCGCCATGTGCCGTACCATCCAGGGTCTCCCGAAGCGGCGCTGTCCCATGACGACGTGCTCGACAAGTTCGCCCGGAACACCGGATGGCTGTTCGGGCCGAACGCACGCGCGGTCGGCGCGGCGCTCGCCGAGACTCCGGAAGGTGCGCCGGCCGACGCCCTGTTCCGCCGCCTAGCCGCCGAAGCGACGCGGCACAAGGTGGCGCAGGCGGTCTGAGCCATGGCGCCGGCGGCACACTCTCCCTCTCCCGCGCCGGCGCCCGAGCCGCGCCGCTATGACCGGCTGTTCATCGGCGGCGCGTGGGTCGCGCCCCGCTCGGGGCGGATGATCCGCTCCATCGATCCGTCCACCGAGGAGGTCTGGGCGGAAGTCGCGGAAGCCGACGCCTCCGACGTGGACGACGCGGTCGCCGCGGCCCGGTCGGCCTTGCGCGGGCCGTGGAGCCGCCTGTCTCCTACCCGGCGCGGCGAGCTTTTGGCCCGCCTCGCCACCCTCATGCGTCGGGATGCCGATCGCCTCGCCGAGGTGGAAAGCCGCGACAACGGCAAGCCTTTGCGCGACACCAGGGGGGAGGTCCTGCGGGCGGCGGACTGGATCGCCTTCTTCGCGGGGGCCGCCGACAAGATCAACGGCGAGCAGATCCCGTTCCGCCCGGATGCCCTCGCCTATACCCGCCGCGAGCCGGTGGGCGTGGTGGCGGCCATCCTGCCGTGGAACTCGCCCATCTCCCTGTGCTCGTGGAAGCTGGGCCCCGCCCTTGCCGCCGGCAACACGATGGTGCTGAAGCCGGCCGAGCAGACGCCGGCGAGCCTCATCGAGCTGGCGCGACTCGTGGAGGAGGCGGGCTTTCCGGACGGCGTCGTCAATGTGGTCCCGGGCTTCGGGGCCATCGCGGGAGCCGCCCTTGTCGCCCACAAGGGCGTCGCCAAGGTGTCCTTCACCGGCGACCACCGCACCGCGCGCAAGATCATGGTCTCGGCGGCCGACACGCTGAAGCGCTGCACCTTCGAGTGCGGCGGCAAGTCCCCCTACATCGTCTTTGCCGATGCGGACCTCGACAAGGGGCTCACGGTGGCGACCCACAGCGCCTTCCGCTCCACCGGGCAGTCGTGCTCGGCGGGCTCGCGGGTGTTCGTGGAGCGCCCGGCCTATGAGGCCTTCGCCGAGCGGCTCGCCGCGCGCGCCGGGCGCATCCGCGTGGGAATGCCGCTTGACCCGCGCACTCACATCGGACCCCAGACCTCGGCGGAGCAGCGCGAGAAGACCGAGCGCTACATCGCGCTGGGACTGGAGGAGGGCGGACGCGCGCTCTGCGGCGGCGGGCGGCCCGCGAGCCTTCCGAGGGGCTATTTCGTGGAGCCCACCGTGTTCGTGGACCTTCCCAACACGGCGCGCCTCGCCCGCGAGGAGGTGTTCGGCCCGGTGGCGCTGGTCATCCCGTTCGACGACGAGGAGGAGGCCGTCGCCCTTGCCAACGACACCGACTACGGCCTCGTCGGCGGCCTCTGGACGTCCGACGTGACGCGCGCTCACCGGGTGGCGGGCCGCATTGAGGCCGGCCTCGTCTCGGTCAACACCTTCCGGCCGGTCCACCATATGCTGCCCTATGGCGGCTTCAAGATGAGCGGCATCGGGCGGGAGAACGGCCTCGAGGTGCTGAAGGAATATACGGAGGTGAAGACGATCGTGGTCGAGCTTTCGTCGGAGCCGCCCGGCGACCCCTTCGCCGACTGAGGGCGCCCCTGACAGGGCAGGTTGCGGGGCTGCGCGGGGATTATAGCTGAGCCCCAAGTCATATCGTTCCGGCATACTGGAGTCGCAATCAGTATTTGAAACGCACATGGCGCCCCATAATCTCGGCGCGTCAGACCCGATCGAGGACCGCGTCGGCCGCCACGGGCGGCCGGAACCAGACGGCCCGGCCAAGAAAATCTAGGGAGCATCCCATGAACCGTCGCAGTGGCATCGCTTGCGCCGCGGCCCTCCTTCTCGCCCTCGGCGTGCCTGCGGCGCGGGCGGAGCAGCCTATTTCCATCGTGGTCGCCTATCAGGCCGGTGGCACCACCGACACCCTCGCGCGGGTGCTCGGCTCCCGCCTGTCGGAAAAGCTCGGGACGCCCGTGATCATCGAGAACAGGGCGGGAGCGACCGGGCAGATCGGCTCGAAATACGTGGCGAAGGCAGCGCCAGACGGGCGCACGCTCCAGCTTGCGACCCAAACCACCCACGCGGTGGCGCCGGCGCTCTATCCCAACGTGGGCTACGATCCGCAGAAGGACTTCACCCCCATCAGTCTGGTCGCCTGGTCGCCCCTGGTGCTGGTGAGCAACCCGTCCTTCGCGCCGGCTTCGGTCAAGGATCTCATCGCCTATGCCAAGGCCCATCCCCGCGACCTCAGCTACGCCACCGGGGGGCGCGGGGACGGCTCGTTCATGGCGGCCATGTTCTTCAACACCATGGCGAAGATATCCCCCGTGGCCGTGCCGTTCCCCGGGGAGGCGCCGGCCCTACCGCAGGTGCTCGGCGGCCAGCTGCCCTACATGTTCTGCAGCGCCCCCACCGTCGCCGCCGCCATCGAGGCTGGCCAGCTCAAGGGCCTGGCCGTGACCAGCAAGGTGCGCGCCGCCAACCTGCCGAAAATCCCGACCATGGCGGAGGAGGGGCTGCCGGGGTACGAAATGGTCAACTGGTGGGGCATCTTCGGGCCTGCCGGCATGTCTCCCGAGCTCGTCGCCAGGCTGAACACGGCGTTCGTCGAGATTCTCAAGGAGCCCGAGACGCGGGCGAAGCTGCAGCAGCTCGGCTACGAACTCACGGGCACCTCCGCCGCCGAGTTCAAGACCTATCTCTCGAGCGAGAACGAGAAATGGGCGGCCCTCGTCAAGTCCGAGGCCAGCGTGCCGGCTCAGTAGCGGCGGCCGCTCGAGATGGCGGTCCATGGGGCCGCCGCTGCCATGCCGCCCGCGACCTGGAGAGATCCCCCACATGGATGTGTCCCCGTCCCACGCCCGCCGGGCCCTCGTGCGCGATCCGCAGAATCTCGCCGCCGGCCTCGTTCTGTTCGGCTTCGCCGTGGTCGGCTGGATCGGCTCGGCCGACCTGGAGGTGGGCCGGCTCACCGCCATGGGGCCGGGGCTCGTCCCCCGCTTCCTCATGCTGTGCCTCGCCGGCTTCGGCCTGTTCCTCGCCGCCAACGCCTGCTTCCAGGACGGTCCGCGCATCGCCCTCGCGGACTTCAGCGGCACCCTCGTCATCGTGGCGCTGGCCGCGGCCGCGGCGGGGATCGGCGCGATCCTGCCCGAGGGGCCGTTCGGCTGGCCTTCGGCCGGCTTCGCCTTCTGCGTGCTCTACCTTGCCGTGATGGTGGTGCTCGTGATCCTCGCGGCGGGGCGCTCCACCTTCCTGGACCGGAGCGGCCTGCGCGGGCCGGTCTTCGTGGTCGGCGGCATCCTCGCCTTCGCCCTCACGGTGCGCTCGGCGGGGCTGCTGGTGGCGGGACCGCTCCTCGCCATGATCAGCGGCGCCGCGGCCTCCGACACCAGGTTCGGCGAGCTCATCTTGTTCGCCATCGGCATGACGCTCGTCAGCATCGGGCTGTTCCGCTACCTGCTGCAGCTGCCCATGCCCGTCCTGGTCATCCCCGGCGTGCTCTATCTGTGAGGGGTCATGGACGTCCTCGCCAACCTCGGACTCGGCTTCTCCACCGTCCTCAACCTCGTGGACGTGCAGCTGCCGCTCGTCGGCGTGGTGCCGCTGCCGACCAACATCCTCCTGTGCTTCGTCGGCTGCCTCGTGGGCACGCTCATCGGGGTGCTGCCGGGGGTGGGGCCGATCGCCACCATCACCATGCTGCTGCCCATCACCTTCGGGCTGCCCCCGACCGGGGCACTCATCATGCTGGCGGGCATCTATTACGGCGCGCAGTACGGCGGCTCCACCACGGCGATCCTCGTCAACATCCCCGGCGAGGCGACCTCCGTCGTCACCGCCATCGACGGGCATGAGATGGCCAAGCAGGGCCGTGCCGGCGCGGCCCTGGGCGTCGCCGCCATCGGCTCGTTCTTCGCCGGCTGCGTCGCCACGGTGGTGATCGCCGCGCTGGCCGCGCCGCTGACCCACATGGCGCTGCTGTTCGGTCCCGCCGAATATTTCTCCCTCATGGTGATGGGCCTCGTCTTCGCCGTCGTGCTTGCCCACGGCTCGCTGGTGAAGGCCATGGCCATGATCTTCCTGGGCCTGCTGCTCTCGACGGTGGGCACGGACCTCGAGACGGGCCAGGACCGCCTCACCTTCGGCTTCGCGCCGCTCTCCGACGGCATCGACTTCGCGATCCTCGCCATGGGCGTGTTCGGCTTCGCCGAGGTGCTGCGCAACCTTGGCATCGACGAGAGGCGCGACCTCGTCTCGAAGCCCATCGGCCCGCTCCTGCCCTCGCGCCGGGACTTCCGGGATTCAGCCATGCCGGTGGTGCGGGGCACCTTGGTCGGCTCCATCCTCGGCATCCTCCCGGGCAACGGAGCGGTGCTCGGGCCGTTCGCCTCCTACACGCTGGAGAAGCGCATCTCCCGATCGCCCCAGCGTTTCGGACACGGCGCCATTGAGGGCGTCGCCGGACCGGAAAGCGCCAACAATGCGGGGGCCCAGACCTCCTTCATCCCGCTGCTCACCCTCGGCGTGCCGCCCAATGCGGTGATGGCGCTGATGGTCGGCGCCATGACCATCCAGGGCATCATTCCCGGCCCGCAGGTGATGACCAAGAACCCCGACCTGTTCTGGGGGATGATCGCCTCCATGTGGATCGGCAATCTGATGCTGCTCGTCATCAACCTTCCGATGATCGGCATCTGGGTGCGGCTGCTGCAGGTGCCCTACCGCCTGCTGTTCCCGACCATCCTGGTGTTCTCCTGCATCGGCATCTATTCCATCAACAACTCGCCGATGGACCTGGTGATGACCGCCGGCTTCGCGCTGGCCGGCTACACCCTCATCAAGCTCGGCTTCGAGCCCGCACCCATGCTGCTCGGCTTCGTGCTGGGCAAGCTGATGGAGGACAATCTGCGGCGCGCGCTGCTCATGTCGCGCGGCAGCCTCCTCGGCGTGGTGGAGCGTCCGCTCAGCGCCGCGCTGCTGATCCTCGCCTTCGCCATCCTGTGCGCCGCGGTTCTCCCGAACCTGCGGCGCGGCCGCGATCGGGTATTTGCGGAATAGTCCCGATCGTAGGTACGGCCCAGCCTTGCCGCGGAAAAATTTAAGATCGGACGTCGCCTCCGCCGAGCGGATCCTTCTGAAGCATGGAGTTCATGCCCCCCCCGAACCCGCTGCGGGTCATCTTCTCTTCAAAGGGGAAGCCGTCCGCCGATGCAGCACCGAATATTTTCTGGCCGCAAGGGCACGCGCCGATGGCCAGACCAGGCGAGCCCGCGGCTCAGCCGGCGAGTTTATGCCCCGAGGGTTACTGCCCCACGGCATCCTTTCACGCGCTTCGTGGTGAAGCTGGTTGGGGAAGCGCAGGGGGCGGTCGCAATTCCTTCGCCAACCGCGCTGCCTGCTCGCGCTTTTTGTGCCGGCTGCCCCCTTGCGGATCGCGTCAACGCCTCCATATACCATCCATACAGATGGTCCTGGGATGGTTATCATGTCGAAAAGGGTGCGCGAACTGAGGCCCCATTCTCCCGAGAGCGAGAAGATCACCATCAATCTCGGCTATGTCGATTTGGGTCAGGTGGACCTCCTGGTCCGTGAAGGCTTCTATTCGAACCGGACGGATTTCATCCGCACGGCCATCCGCAACCAGATTGACCGCCACGACGAAGCCCTCAGGAAATCGCTGGCCCGAAATCAACTCGACCTTGGCCTTCGCCGCTATAGCCGTGCGGACCTCGAGACCGCGCGTGCTGCGGGCGAGATGCTCCATATCCAGGTCCTTGGCATGGCCGTTATCGCCGAGGATGTTCCCGCGGACCTCGCCCGAGCAACCATCGCGTCCGTTCAGGTGCTCGGCGCCCTTCAGGCCAGCCCCGAGGTCAAGGCGGCATTGGCCGACCGCACCCGCTGAGCGCGAAGCCAAATTTTGCGATCCCTTTTTGCGCTCCGTGCGAGGAGCACGCAGCGCATTGCCAAATTGAACCCTTGAGGAGGCCCACCAAATGGCCAGACGATCCAAGATCGACGTCCTGGAGGCCACACGTCTCACGCGCCAGGGCCGTCTTCAAGAAGCGATGGACGTTCTGCGGCGCGGCTTCGCCCGCTCCCGTGATGTGGACGACCATCCCACCGGGGACGATAGCGCAACGGCGTTTGTCGATCTGGCGCCCCCCTCGGCTGCCACCGGAAACACTTGGACAGTGCCGTCGCCGCCCATGAGACAGCCCCGCCAAGCAAAGCCTGCTCCAGTTCCTTTGGCGGGCGGGATGCTCGACCGCCTCCGCAGCCACCAGGCGGGAGGCGAGCTCGACCTCAGGATCGCCAGCGTCGCACCGAAGGCCTTCGTCGGCGAGGGTTCGCGCTTCGAGGAGCACAGCTTTGCCAATGACGCAGGGCGCCGGACCTACAAGCTCTATGTGCCCGGGCGGTTCGACGAGCAGCCGCTGCCGCTACTGGTGATGCTGCACGGTTGCACCCAATCCCCCGATGACTTCGCGGCCGGAACGCGGATGAACGAGCTTGCGGAGGAGCACGGATTTCTCGTTGCCTACCCGGCCCAGAGCCGCGACGCCAATGCTTCGGGGTGCTGGAACTGGTTCAATGCCGGGGATCAGCGGCGCGACCGGGGCGAGCCCTCGCTTATCGCAGGCATCACGCGGAAGATCATGGACGAATACCCTGTGGATTCCGCGCGGGTCTTCGTCGCGGGACTCTCCGCCGGAGGCGCGACGGCGGCGATCATGGGTGCGACCTATCCGGATATCTTTAGCGCCGTCGGCGTGCATTCCGGCTTGGCCTGCGGGGCCGCCCGCGACATGCCGTCCGCATTCGCCGCAATGCGCCAGGGGGGTACTCCGTCCGCAACCGCCCCGCATCGTGTCGATGGACGGACAGTCCCCACCATCGTGTTCCACGGGGACGGCGACAGGACAGTCAATCCGCTGAACGGTGAGCAGGTGATCGCGCAGGTGGCTGCACAAGCCAATGCCGAAGTGGAACGGGTTGTCACCGTCACGTCTGGCAAATCTGCTGGCGGCACCAGCTTCACCCGCCGGGTGCAGAGCGACGCCGACGGCCGACGCTTGCTAGAGCACTGGGTAGTCCATGGCGTTGGCCACGCCTGGTCCGGCGGCAGTCCCTCGGGCTCCTACACCGATCCCCGAGGTCCAGACGCCAGCCGAGAGATGGTGCGTTTTTTTCTCGATAACGGACCTTCGGCAGGCGAGTGATGACGAAGCCGTCCCCGTGGGTCTCTTGCGGCTCAGTACCCGCGCACTGGTCGGAAGATTGCACGCGGAATGACACCGCAAGGACCGGCTGCTGATCCGTGTCGACCTGATCGCGGCGGTCAAACATCCCTTCGCTTGTCCGGACAGCTCGTGCCTGGCGGCGACTTGACTCTGGGCAAGCTGATGTGGCTCACCATCGCATCGATGGCGCTGGTGCACGTTTTTTTGCCGGTGGGAGACACGTGGCATTGCCATGAGCAGAACCAAACGCTTCAGATGGCGACCTCCTGCTTGATTGGGTCTCAGCTCAAGTTGCTTAGATTTTAATCGGCATGGAGGCTTGGATCTGACGAAGTTGTTGTGAAGAGTATCTGAGGCACGCTAACAAAGCACGCCCACTGACAATATTTCGGTTCAAGAATGACCGCCGGCTGATTGGCAAAATTGCTCCTCATTGCGGCTTCGCCAGGCTCATCTGCTCCGCCACCGCTAGCACAATCGCGTCATCGCCCTTTCGCGCCACCATTTGAAAAGTCGCTGACGCGCCATTCTCGGCCAGCGGCGGCACAGTTACGGCGGGATGTCCCGACAGGTTGAAGGGGCGCACGAACGTCGTCATGCCTACGGCCAAAAGGTCTGCCCGCGCAACCGCCACGGAAGATTCAGCGCGACTGCGACAGCATCGTCTTCGTGGTGCTAGAGAAGCTCTCGCGCGTGAGGCGGGAGCCGCCGCGCGCGACGTGCAGCGGACGTGAAGCTCCATCTCGGGGTTGTCTTCATCGGCCACGGTCCCCATCGGCATCAGTGCCAGAGAATTTACCTTGAAGTCGCCCGCTGCCAAGAAGAGGTGCCTTATCTTGAGGGGAGGTTGGTCGACTTATGCGGCGAGATGCACGCTCTGGTCCGGTTCCGCCTCCTCATCGCCAGCCGCCCTCTGGAGAAACCCGGCCAATGCCGCTTTCCGGGAGCCGCGATCCAACGCATAGGCGGTCTGCTTGAACTCGACTCCGTCGAGCAGCCCCTGAATGTAGCCGGAGATCTTATCGGCGGCCATGATCAGGGCGGTATCGAGCGTATGGATGTAGTTGCTAGTCACCGATCCCTTCGCATGGCCAACCAGCGCGGCGATGGTGACCTCCGTGAAACCGAGATCGTTCGCGACGCTGGCGAAGCTGTGGCGCAGGATGTGCGGGGTGATATCGGCCAGGGGCGAGTCCGCGAAGATCTTCCTCCAGTGATTGGGGAAGCTGCCGAACGCATTTTCGCCGTCACGGCCGGGGAAGACATAGTCCCCGATCTCCTCTTTCCGGCGCTTCTCCAGATATTCCACCACGGGTAGCCCGATGGGCCGGACGGAGCTTCCTTCCTTGGTGTCGATCAGGCGGAGACAGCTCGCATCGGTATCGACTTCCGCCCATCGCAGCGTGACCATCTCCATGCGACGGCAACCGGTGAGCGCGATCTGGCGGATGATCTCGACGGACACCCGGTAGCTCTCGTTCTCGGCCGCCGCCTTGAGCAGGTCGCCGAGGACCCGATATTCGACTTCGCTCAGCCGCCGGGCTCGGACATTGTCCTTTGGCCGCCGCACACCGTGCGCGGGGTTCGTCTCGATGATCCCGGCTTCGACCGCATAGGTGAGGATGCCGCCGAGCAGACCGATGGTCCGCGTCGCTGTGCCGGCACCGCCTCTCACGATGGACTTGCCGCGCAGGTTCTTTGTCATGACGGAGATACGGGTTTTCCCTGCCATGATGTCTTTCATGGCCTTCGTGATGTCGGCCTTCGTCAGATCCCTGACGCGACGCGAGCCGAGGAGGGGAACGATATGACGGTGGATGCGGCCGAGATCGGAGGCGATCGTGCCCGGCTTCTTGGGGCGGCCGCCTTTTCCGAGGATCAGACCCGTTTGCAGGTCGGCGAGGTAGAGGTCACAGAGTTCCTTGACCGTGAGCGCCTTGCGATCAAGCAGCCGTTCTTCGGCCGGGTCGTCGCCTTGCGCGATCCGGCCCAGTTGCGCCTTGGCTTCCTGGCGCGCGCGTTCTGGTGTCCAGACTCCGTGCAGCCCGATCGTGAACCGGCGCGATCGACCAGCCGACCGATACTGAAGGACGTAGCTTCGCTTGCCGGACTTGAACACGCGCAGCCCAAAGCCAGGGAGCTCGTCGTCCCAGATCACGTAATCCTTGGCGCCGGCTTCCGCGGCATCGACGGTCCTTTTGGTGAGCTTAGCCATGGAGATTCTCCGCCCAGATCGCTTCGTCTCGCGTAAGCGCCACGTAAGCAGCAGGAAGAAAGTGGTGGCGGAGAGAAGGATAGTCTCGGCTAGGGTGCGCTACACAATATTTTTCAGTAACAGTATGATGTCGCATTTCGTCGCGCTCCATCGTAAATTCGACGGAACTACCAGTACTCCCTCCGAAGGCGGAGGCCACACGTTCGAATCGTGTCGGGTGCGCCATTTCAATTAACAGTTGTCTTGGTGTGTGGGTGGCAGACGCCCGTTTTGGTCCTTGCGCCGAAAGCTGATTGGCCGCCTTGGTAGGGTCGTAAAGCGGCTCCTACCTGCATACGAATTCCGACTTTCATCCCACCGTCCAGCCCTCGCCTTCACTTCCCGCTCGTTGGCGACCGATCTGAACACGCCCTGTGACGGATGCGTCGTGCGAGGGCGGGGCTATCCCACCGTACTGAACCACGGGCACAACAACCGCAGCAGGGGCTCCCCTCTCCGCTTCAAACGGGACTGTGCTCCAGGATTTGTCGAGCCCTAACGATCGGGCCGAAGGGAGTAGCCCTGTTTGCAAGGGCAAAGGTGACCCATTGCCGACCTTCGACTGCCCTTTCAGCGACGTCCGCTTGCCGCTTCTCCTCATCTGCACGTCAGCCCTCGCCGGCTGCGCCACCTTCGAGAAGCCGCCGCAGATCGAGTATGACGATGCCCCGCCCGCCGTCTTCAAGGCCGAGCCGCCGGGGCCGGTGCGCATCGTCGAGCTGCCGAAGCCTTTGCCGCTGCCTGGCCAACTGAAGCCTGTGGGGAAGGACGGCAAGGCAGAACCGGAAGCGACCGACCCTGCAGCTCGCGTGAACCAGGCCAATGCCGCCGCGCGCGTGCAACCCGTCCGCAACGGCTTCATAACTCCATGCAGGTCTATCCCTTCGTGGAAGGCGCGCTCTATCAGGTCTATGCCGCGCCTGGCCAGATCACCGACATCGCCCTGCAGCCCGGTGAGCAACTGGTGGGCACGGGGCCGATCGCCGCCGGCGACACGGTGCGCTGGATCATTGGCGACACCGAGAGCGGGGCGGGCGGAGCGAAGCAGGTCCACATCCTGGTGAAGCCCACGCGGCCCGACCTCACCACGAACCTCGTCATCAACACCAATCTGCGCACCTATCACATGGAGCTGCGCTCCACCGAGAAGACCTACATGGCCTCGGTCTCCTGGCAGTACCCGCAGGACCAGCTCATCGCGCTGCGGCGCCAGAATGCCGAGGCGGCAGTCGTGCAACCCGTTGCCACCGGCATCGACCTCACCAAAGTGAATTTCCGCTACGAGGTCACCGGTGACCGGGCGCCGTGGCGACTGCTACGTGCGTTCGACGATGGGCAGCAGGTGTTCATCGAGTTTCCCCGCGGGATCGCCCAGGGCGAGATGCCACCGCTGTTCGTCGTCGGCCCCCGGGGCGACACCTCCGAGCTCGTGAACTACCGTGTGCGCGGCACCTATATGATCGTCGACCGCCTCTTCGCGGCAGCCGAGCTGCGCTTCGGTGCCGACAAGGACCAGAAGCGCGTCCGCATCTCCCGCACCGATGGGAGGCCGGTCCTATGAGCGGCAATGAATCCGGGAGGGAGAAAGGGCCGGACCCGGCCGATAACGCCAGACCATTGACGGGCGAAGCTGTGGCGGCCATGCGGCTGCGCCCCGAGCCGCCACGGGTGACGCGCCTGTCCCGCAAGGTGCTGGCCGGGCTGGGGCTGGTCGCGGGCCTTGGGATCGGCGGAGCGCTGATCTACGCTCTTCAGGCGCGCAAGGACCGTGGGCCGGGACAGGAACTCTACGCGACCGAAGTCAAGTCGACGCCGGACGGGCTCGCCAGTCTGCCGAAGGATTACGCCGGAATCCCGAAGCTCGGACCGCCGCTGCCCGGCGACCTCGGTCGGCCGATCCTCAATGCGCAGACCGCAGTGCAGCCGATAGTGCCGACGATGGGAGGCATGCCCAATCCGGCTCTGAGCCCAGAGGAGCAGAGGGCGGCAGGCGTTCCATTGGTATCGTCGGTCAATCCGACCGACAGGATGGGTGCGGTGACTGTCGTGAACCGTCGGCGCAGCTGTTCCGACTCCCGCACGCCGCCCACGAACATGTCATGGCGCAGCGTATCCTCGAAACGGGCTTTCATGCGGCTCCAGTCGCGGACCACGCCGGCGGGGGTGTCCTCCATCCAGCCAAGCCGCCGCGCAGGGAAATAGCCGAAGAGACCGGTCATTATCGGCATGAGGATGTGCCACTTGAGATACATGCGCCGACGATGCGACGAATCGTAGTCGCGCCAGTAGGCATATTGCGCGCCCACCGTGAATATGCGTCCGATCAGGTGATTGGAGGTGGCAAGACCGATTGCGAACCCGCCGATCGAGTGGCCGACCGCATGGATCGGATGCCCCGGGAATTCAGCTTGCGCAAGCCGGAGGGCCGCCTCGAGATCCTTTTCCCCCCAGTCCACCCAGTCGGCCTGGAATCCGCGCAGGGAGCTGGGCCTCGACTCGCCTATGCCGCGGTAGTCATAGATGAGGACGTTGAACCCATTGGCGTAGAGATAGTCTGCAAACCGCGAATAATATCGGCACCGAACCGAAGTGGCGGGCGAGATCACAACCACCGGGTGTCGGGGATCACTATGGCCATGACTCCAGATGAAGCCGCCAAGTACGACGTGATCCGGCGCGGCAAACCGCACCGGCTCACCCCTGCGCTGTGCTGTGACGTCCCCCGGCCGAGTGCAACTTGCTTGCTGACGCACGCTGTCGGCTCCGATCCATCATCCTCGCCAATCCATCATCCTCGCCAGTTGATATTCTCGATGCTTCGCCGATGCTGTCGAATGAGGATGCCTCCGTATGACGTGAGAAGCCTTCAGTTGCGCCGGCGGCGAGCCCGGCCTTTCCTCGTCGCCTGGATGGCGGGAGAGGCGGGGCGGGTGTCATGGGTCCAGTCGTGAAGCTTTGTGAGCTGCCGCTTGCGCGACAGTCCCATGGCGAGACGTTCGAAGCGGCCTTTGCCGCCGTGGCGGCGCCGCTGGGGGCAAGGCGCATGGGCGCGCGCTACATCGAGGTTCCGCCCGGCAAGAAGGCCTGGCCCTACCACTGCCACCACGCCAACGACGAACTGTTCGTCATTCTGGGAGGCCGCGGCCGCCTGCGCCACGGGGGACGGGCATATCCGGTCGCCCCCGGCGACGTGATCGTGTGCCCGGCCGGCGGGGCGGAAACCGCGCACCAGCTGATCGCCGAAGGGGACGAGCCCCTGAGGTATCTGGCCGTCAGCTCCATGCACGAGCCCGACGTGCTCGAATATCCCGACTCCGGCAAGATGACGGTCTTTGCCGGATCGCCCCCCGGCGGCGACAAGGCGGCGCGGCGCGTCGACATCACCGTGCGCGCGGACAGCCGGGTCGACTATTGGCAGGACGAGCGCTGAACATAACCGTGCAAGAGGCCGCGCATGCGAAGCGGCCGCAGGTGATCGGCGCGTGCATGCGAGGGACCCATGACCGGTGATCGGCCCATCGACTTCTGGTTCGACTTCGCGTCCGGCTATGCCTATTTCGCCGCGCTGGAGATCGAGGATCTCGGCCGCCGGGTGGGCAGGCCGGCCCGCTGGCGCCCCTACACGCTCGGCACCGCGTTCAAGGCGACCGGTTCACGCGGCCTGTCCTCGACCCCGCTCAAGCGCGACTACGCCAGGACCGATTGGCACCGCATCGCGCGGCTGCGGGGCGTGCCGTTCGCGCTGCCGGATCACCACCCTTCGGTGGCGCTGGCGGCCACCCGGGTGTTCTATCTCATCGACGCGCAGGACCCGGAGGCAGCGAAGCGCTTCGCGAGGGCGCTATTCGATGCCTATTTCACCCGCGGCATCGACAGCGGCAACCTGGAGCATGTGCTGGCGGTGGCCGCCGCGCTTGGCCTGGACACGGACGCGCTCGCCGCCGACGCCGTGGCGCCCGACATCAAGCAGAAGGTGAAACTCATCTCCGAGCAGGCGGTGGCCCTCGGGGTGTTTGGCTCTCCCTTCTTCTTTGTCGATGACGAGCCGTTCTGGGGCTGGGACCGGATGGCAATGATGGAAGCGTGGATCGGGCGCGGCGGCTGGTGATGGCGCCAGCACGAGCCGAAGCCGGCCGATGCGGAATCCCTAGCTCCCGGCGCCTTGGCTCTCGCCGGAGGTCCCGAACAGGCGCCGGTTCCAGTTCTCCACCTGCCCGGTGGTGAGGCGGCGCTCCGCAAGGCGGCGCCAGCTCTCGGGCAGGAGAGGCAGCGCGGCCATCGCGGAAAGCTCGTCGCGCGCGAGCCGGTCGGAATAGAGCACCCGCCAGAGGCGCTGCAGCGGCCAGTCGGGCGCGCGCCGCTCCAGGCGCACGAGGCTGTCCCCCGGCGCGACGCGGCCCTCCTCCAGAACGCGGTAATACCACCCCGTCCGCCCGCTGCGCTGCACGCGCGCGGCCATGTCGGTCACGGCAAAGCGGTGGTTGAGCTTGAAGCACGGCTGGCGGCCCTGAGACACCTCGACCACCGCGCCGCCGAGCCGGAACACGTCCCCGAGGGCCACGTCCGCTTCGGTCATCCCGGCGCAAGACAGGTTTTCCCCGAAGGCGCCCGGCTGCTCGAGAACGGCGTGCGGGCCGATCTCCTGCGTCCAGGCGGCATAGTGGTCGAAGGGGTAGTGATGCACGGCCTTGTCCGGTCCGCCATGGTGGCGCCGGTCGCCCTGGCCGTCGCCGGCGAAGCCCTCGCGCCCGAGATGGACCGGGCCGGCCACCGGCTGCTTGGCGATGCCGCTGGGCACGCCGCCGGGGCCGAACGGCTTCACGGTCCCGACCAGAAGGGCCTTCAGGGGAAATGCCATGGCGTCAGGCGCCGCGCCATTCGGTTCCGGCGGCGGGCCGGCGGACGTGTCTGCGGTGCGCGCACCCATCTCCTGCTCCCTCGACATTCTGCGCCTCGGCGCCTCGCCGGCCCTGTGGGCGGAGGAGTCCGGGCAGCCGGGCGAACTCCCAGACGACGGGCGGTGCCACGGCTTCGCCCTATGCCATGCGCACCTATCGTCTCGAGCGATCATCAATGACGATCAGGAATGAAACCTGCTCGTTGGTCTCATTGCGAAATTCATGTCCGCAATGGGATGGAAAAAACAGGGTGTCGCCCGCGGACACACTGAAGGATCTGTCCTCCAGGACCACCTTCAGCGTCCCCTCCTGGACAACGAGATATTCTTCCACGCCTGCGTGATGGGGCGGGAACGAGACGGCGCGTCCCGCCGGCAGGCAATTGAAGGCGACGTCCACGGCGCCGTCCGCGAACAGCGGCGACAAGGCGCGGCGCTGAAAGCCGGTTTTCGGATCGCGGAAGATCGACTGGTCCTCCCGTCTGATCAATTGCGGCTCGCGGGGCTGGAACCGACCCAGCAGGTGCGAAAGGCTGACCTTGAGGGCGCCGGCAAGCTTGCCGAGCACGGTGGCGGTCGGCACGGACACGCCGCGCTCGATCTTGGAGATCATGGCGCGGCTGACGCCGGACAGCGTCGCGAGCTGGTCCAATGTCAGCCTGGCCTCCTGGCGCATCCGGCGCAGATTGGCGGCGAGGTGCGCCTCTTCGGCGGCCGGATCGTCGCTTTGCGCTGGGGGTTCGCTCTGTCTGGGCAACGCGACTCCACCGGGTGCTCGCTTCCGCCCGCCGAACCTACCGGCCGCGCGCGGCGCGAACAAGCCAACGCATTGCACCGGCACGCTCTCTACTATAGTGGATAATCTGCGAGAGAAGGAGGGCCGCGATGCGCATACTCGTGATGGGGGCCGGAGGCATCGGAGGCTATTTCGGCGGCAGGCTGGCCGCAGCCGGGGTCGACATCCGCTTTCTGATCCGGCCGGCACGCGCCGAATGGCTGGCGCGCCACGGGCTGGTCATCACCAGTCCGCTGGGCGACCTGCGCATCCCGGTGGCGACGCTGACGGCGGCGGACGCTCCGTTCGATGCGGTGCTGCTCGCCTGCAAGGCGTACGATCTCGAGGGCGCGATGGACGCCGTCGCGCCTGCGGTGGGGCCGGCCACACTCGTCCTGCCGCTGCTGAACGGAGTGCGCCAGCTCGATCGTCTTGACGCCCGCTTCGGCCGGGAGCGCGTGCTGGGCGGGCTGTGCCATATCGGCGTATCCCTGACCGAGGCCGGAGAGATCCAACATCTGAACAGGTTGCAGCGGTTCGTCCTCGGCGCGCGGACATCGGCGCAGGTCCCGGCCGCCGCGGCCTTGCACAAGGTGCTGGAGCGCGGGGGATTCGCACCCGTCCTCAGCGAGGACGTCATGCAGGACATGTGGGAGAAGTTCACCTTCCTCGCCACCTATGCCGGCATGACGACGCTGATGCGGGCACCCGTCGGCGGCATTCTTTCGGCCGAGGAGGGCGAGGCGATCCTGCGCGACATGCTGGCGGAATGCGTCGCGACGGCGACGGCCGGCGGCCACCCGCCACGCCCCGAGGCCATGGCTCAGATGGTTGCCTCGCTCACCGAGCGCGGCTCGGCGGGGACGGCGTCGATGCTGCGCGACATGATGCGCAACGGCCCGACCGAGCATGACCATATCCTGGGCGACATGCTGGCCCGCGCGCGGGCGGCGGGGCTGTCCGCCCCTCTGTTGCGCGTCAGCCTTGCCCACATGCAGGCCTACGACGCAACCCGCGCGCGCGGTGCGCCATGAGGCTCAACGCGCGCCGTGCCGGCCCTCGGCCGGCACATCGGGGCGGCCGGCCATGCAGATCAGGGTCTGCTGGCCGATGGCGACGAGGGACCGGCCCTTGGCGCTGTCAGCGAACACCTCCAATTGGCAGATGGTGAGGGTCTTTCCCGCCTTGACCACTTTGCCGACCGCCTCCAGCGCATCGCCCTGGGCCGGATTGAGCAGATTGACTTTGAGTTCCACGGTGAGCACCGAGCTGTCTTCGGGAAAGAGGGTAAAGCCCGCATAGCCGCCGGCCGAATCGGCGATCGCCGAGGTGCCGCCCGCGTGGAAATAGCCGTGCTGCTGCGACAGCTCCGGACGGAACGGCATGCGGATGGTCACGAGGCCGTGCCGAACCTCCGATATGGTCGCGCCGAGATGGGCCATGAGCCCTTGCCGCTGGAAGCTGCCCCGGATCCGTTGTTCCACGTCCGAACCCACCGGGCTGCCGATCTCCGGCCGCATGTGTGCACTCATGGCGTTCTCCCGCTTGGTGGCCCTGCCCGGCGAAAGCTAGTGAGGGGCGGCGGCGAACCGGAGTGAGAAGCTTTCCCCCCAAGCTGAGAAAATCTCGGCCTTGCCCGAACACCCGGCTCTGCCGGCTTTTGCAGGCGGGAGAACGGCTCATCCTTGGCTGACGAAATCTCAGCAGCGCGCAGCATCTCCCCATGCCAATTCTTGCCATCCGGCTGCATTCGACGGCGAGGCCGCCAAGGAGAGAGGCCACAGGATGGAAACACCATCATTGAGCGCGCTGGCCATGTACGCCTTCGTGATGTCCATAACGCCCGGCCCTAACAATCTGATGCTGACCACCTCCGGCCTCACCTTCGGCCTGACCCGCACCTGGCCTCACATTCTCGGGATACCGTGCGGCGTCGCAATCCAGCTTGCTGCGGTTGGCGCCGGCCTCGGCGCGATATTCGCGCTGGAGCCTCGCATCCAGATCGGCCTGAAGCTCGTGGGCACGCTCTACCTCCTTTGGCTCGCGTTCAAGCTCTGGCGTGCGGCGGCGCCAAGCGATGCCCCCATGGCGAAGCCAATCGGCTTTCTCCAAGCTGCGGCCTTCCAGTTGGTCAACCCAAAGGCTTGGCTCATCGCGGTGACGGCCGTGTCCGCTTTCGTCGGTCCCGGCGAGGGCTATGTCGTGCGCATAGTCCTGGTGGGCGCCGTATTCACTTTGGTCGGCCTGCCGTGCATGGCGGTGTGGGCCGCATTCGGGGCCGGGCTAAGGCAGTGGCTCAGCAGTCCCGGCAAGCTTCTCGTCGTCAATCGAACCATGGCTGCTCTTCCAGCCATCACAGCAGGACAGTTCTGGCTATGAAACATCTGACCCGAGTAGAACTCGAGCACCATGCCCTGGCTTGGATCGATGCCTGGAACCGGCAGGACCTGGACGCCGTCCTGGTGCCATTTGTCGACGATGCGGTGTTTGTCAGTCCGCGCGCAGAGAGCATCACCGGGAATGCGACGGTGCGCGGACGCAGCGCCCTGCAGAACTATTGGAAGAAGGCGCTTGCCGCAGTACCCGACCTGCGCTTCGAGATTGAAACCGCCGTCTGCGACGAGTCCTCCCAGGTGCTTCTCGTCCATTATGTTTCCAGGGCGGGCGGCCGCACTGTTCGAGCCTGCGAGCTGATGCGGTTTCGCGATGGGCGGCAGGTTTATGGCGAAGCCTTCTATGGCGCGGAAATTGGGCCGAACTTGTAAGGCAGGAATGGCGGAAGGGGGCGTCTCTGGCCTGAAGACTGCCACGTGATGGGCGCGCGCATGCCCTCCATCGCCAGCTGAGCCTTCATGCCGCTTCTATTGACAGAAGGGCCCTGCGAGCGCCCAAAGGCTCCACTTGTCCATGTGCGTCCAGGCCATGACAACGGGCACGCAGGCGATAAGCAGCCCTGCCAACGCGAGCCCGCAGGCGGGCCTGGCGGCCTGGTCCGAGGTTCGATCGGCACTGCAATCATCGGGGATCATGCGGAGGCTCGCGCAATGGGCAGCCGAGCCACGGCCCGGTCGTCGATCGGCCAATGGACCAATGCAGCGAGCAGGCCAACGGCCATGGCGATCAGCCAAACGGCCTGATAGGAGCCGGTCGTCACGAACAGATACCCGCCCAGCCAGACGCCGAAGAATGATCCCAGCTGGTGGCCGAAGAAGACGAAGCCGAACAGGGTGGTGATGTAGCGCACGCCGAAAACCTGGGAGACGATCCCGTTGGTCAACGGCACCGTTCCGAGCCAAAGGAAGCCCATGACGGCCGCGAACAGGTATGTGCTGACGACACTGAGCGGCATGAAGACGAAAAGCGCCATGGCGATGATGCGCACGAGATACAGCACAGCCAGCAGATACTTGCGGCGCATGACGCCGCCCCAGACGCTGAGCAGATAGGTGCCGGCCACGTTGGTCAAGGCGATGATGGCGAGCGCTGCCACGCCCTGCGCGGCACTCAGGCCCCGGTCGAACAGATATGCGGGCAGGTGGGTGGCGATGAAGGCGAGCTGGAAGCCGCACGCCAGGAAGCCCAGGTTGAGCAGCCAAAAGCCCCGGTGCCGGAAGGCCTCGGCTATGGCGGCCGACATGGAAAGGCCGGCATCGGAAGCGTCGGCGCCGGCACTCTGGTCTCGCATAAGGAAGGCTAGAGGCAGCAGAAGCATCATGCCGCCGGCCAGGATGACCAAGGCGCCCGTCCAACTCCACCCGCCGATAAGTCCTTGTGCGGCGGGCACCATGGCGAACTGGCCAAGGCCGCCGATGGCGCCGGCGAGCCCCAGCGCCCAGCTGCGCCGTTCTGACGGCATGATCCGGCTAAGCGCCCCGTAAATGGCTCCGAAGGCGGTTCCCGACAAGGCGATGCCGATCGTGATGCCGGCGCCGAGCACGAAGTTGGTTGCGTTCGCTGCGTGGGCCATGGACACCAGACCAAGTGCGTAGGCTACGAGGCCAACAGCGATCACCTTGGCCGATCCGAACTTGTCCGCAAGCATTCCGGTGAACGGCTGGGCAAGACCCCACACGAGGTTCTGCAACGCCATGGCGAATCCGAACGTCTCGCGCGACCATCCTCGGTCGAAGGTCACGGGCAGCAGGAACAGGCCCTGCACATGCCGGACGCCGAGCGCCATTCCCATGATAAGGCCGCCCGCAATCACGGGAATCCAGAGGCTCCTGGGCCACCCGGCGCGCGTTCCGCCAGAGTTCCGATCGGCTTGTGCCATGTGTACCTCCCAGGCGCCGGATGAGAAAGCCAGTCCAAAGTCATCTCATGCGCGGACCAGACCCTTGCGCATTGGGCGGTCGCCGATGCCGCCTGTCGAATGAGGATGCTTGGCGTCCGGATGAGGTCTTCTCATTTGCGCCTTCATGCGGATGGGGCGGCCCCTTTCGCCACCTCAGCGTGCATCCAGGCCCTGAGGTTTCGGATGCGGCGGTCCCGATCCAGCGCTGGCGGATAGCACAGATAATAGCCGCCATTACCCGGCACCTGGTGGCCGAGAAGCGGGGTGAGCCGCCCGGCCGCGATATCCCACCCCGCGATCTCCAGGCCCGCGAGCGTGAGGCCGGCGCCGTCAATGGCAGCCTTCAGGCCCAGGCCTGCCGAGTCCACGATCGTGATCGCCGCAGGCTTCACCGGCCCGCCCGGCAACGTCCCGTTCCAGCGCGCGAAATCCTCGCGGCGATGCTGGGAGAGGAAGAGATTGGTCCGCGCGATGCCCGCGCGCAGGCCCGCCTCGCCGTGCCGGAGCCAATCCGCCCGCCCCAGAAGACCGACGGTCTCCTCGAACAGCCGTTCGGAGACGACCCCCGGCCAGACGCCACCACCATGGCGGACGGCGGCATCGGCGACCCCCGCGTTCAGGTCCACGGCCGTCTGCGTGGTCGAGATCAGCAACTCGAAGCCCGCGCGCGCGAACGGATAGCGGGTCAGCCGCGGCGACAGCCAATGGACCGCGAAGGTGGGCAGCATGGACAGGCGGAGCGGACCGGCCTTGCGTTCCTTCTTCAGGCTGCCGACGGCCTCGACGATGCGACCGAAACCAGCCGTCAGCTCCGGTGCCAACGCCTTTCCGGTCTCGGTCAGTTCGAGGCGCGGTCCGACCCGCCTCATGAGCTCGACACCCAGCAACTCCTCCAAGATGCGCAGCTGGTGACTGACCGCGGACGGCGTAACGCCGATTTCGCCCGCCGCGTCCTTGATCGACAGATGGCGCGCGGCCGCCTCGAAAGCGCGCAACGCATTCAGGGGAACGGTCAGGCGCATGGCCTCGGTCATCGTGGGCTCCGTGTCTGCTCTCCCGCGCTTGTCGCCGTGCGATAGAGGCGTATTCGGCGGTACAATGGACCAAATCTCACGTCGCTCTGAAGATTGCTCATTCGCCATCTACAATGCCTTGGGAGGACAGTGGCGCTCAATAGCTGCGAATGGCTAAGAGCAATGCGCCACATGTTCTCCTTCGATGACGGCGACGGTCTTATCTGGCTCGACGGCGCGCTGGTGCCCGTGCTCGAGGCACGCATCCACTGTCTGACCCCTTCTCTGCACAGAGGGGATGCGGTCTTCGAGGGGATTCGCGCCTATGGCGGCGAACTATTCTTGGGCGACGCGCATTTCGAGCGCCTCGCCCGCTCGGCGTCGGCGATGGGCTACGCCATTCCGCGCTCGCCGATCGAGCTCGCCAAGGCGGCGGAGGCGGTGCTGTGGGCCAATGAGCTGAAGGATGCCTGCATCCGCGCCATCGCATGGCGCGGCAGTGAAAACCTGTCCGCCACGGATAGCGATGGCAACATTCATATGGCGATTGCGGCCTGGCACCAGCCCGCTCCGGCGGCCCAAGGCGAACGGGGCGTGCGTCTCCATCTGTCGCTCTGGCGGCGGCCGCATCCTGAGACCGCGCCCATTGCCGCCAGATGCGCCGGCCTTGAGCTGATCGGCGCGCTGGCGCGGCGGGCCGCGCGCGACGCCGGCTTCGACGACGCGCTGCTGCTCGACCTTCAGGACCAGGTGGCGGCGCCCACCACTGGCAACATTGTCCTGGTGGACATGCAGACGCTAGTCTCGCCTGTCGCCGATTGCTTCCTCGACAGCATAGCCAAGCGCCATGTCTTCGCGCTGGCGCGAAAGCGCGGCCTGGCAGTCGTCGAGCGAAAGGTTTCGCTGGCGGACCTGCGTGCCGCCGACGAGGTGTTCATGGTCGGAACGACCGTGGAGGTCGCGCCAATTGTCGCGCTTGAAAACGGCGCCTGCCGCGCGCGCTGGGCCGTCGGCCCGGTGACGCGCGACCTCGCGGACGATTTCCGGGCCTCGACCGGGGTGCGCATACCCGTAAGCAGCCGGTTCAAAATCACGGGATTCTGAGTGTAGGCCGCGGGGCGGCTGAGGGTTTATGCGAGCGCAGAAGATTCAAATTTATAATAATATTGAGTTTTTGCAGAGCAGGGTAGCGCAGTCAGCTTCCTTTTAGACACGCCGCGAGCTGCTTTCCTCCATCGGACCTATGCTCGTGGTCCTTTCGCTCGGCTAAAAGGGGCCACGGCATTTCGACCATTGACCTCTAACGCTAGAATAACCCTCAGCAATGTGCGGACCCAATTGCGCAATACGGGGCAAGGTCATCGAGTGGCTCTTGGCCCATGAGCTCGGGCCATTCCTAGAACCCCCTTGGATGACTTCTAGATCTCGACTGGGATGCACATAACGGCATCTAGCCGGTTTAAATCATGGGGCCTAGGTGCAAGCCTCGACGTGGATGAGGGTGCCGGACGGTCAGCCTTTCCGATCCAGAGCCAGCGTGACGCCGAAGGCCACCAAAGCCGCCCCGGTTGCACCGTCGATCGCACGCACGAGGCCCGGACGGACAAGCAACCGGCCGAGCGGACGCGTCGCCGCCGTGAGAGCCGCGAACCACGCAAGGCCCATAGTGGCATGAATGGCCGCAAGGGCGAGGCTGAAGGGCACCACGGGGACCCCTGCGGGGATGAACTGAGGCAAGAAACTGACGTAGAAGACGCCCACTTTCGGGTTGAGCATGTTTGTCAGGAATCCGCGCCAAAACCATCCAGGGAGGAACCGGCGCCGGTAGCCTACAAACGCGGCGTCGGCCGGAGGCGGCAGTTTGGGCTCTGCAACCATGGCGCTCCGGATCATTTGTCCGCCGAGCCAGAGGAGATAGGCCGCGCCGACACCTTGCAGCATCTGAAAGGCTAGTTGCGAGACCGAGAGAATGGCGCCCAGCCCCAAGGCGGCAAGAAAGCCCCAGGTCAGCACGCCTGCTACGATGCCGGTCCCGGCGGCCATGGCCTGCTTTGCGCCTTCCACCGTCGCGGTGCGCAACACCAAAGCAGTGTCGAGGCCCGGAGTGATGGTGAGCAGCCCGGCCACGAGGGAGAAGGCAGTGAGTGCAGCGACGGCGTCCATTTCAGGTCAGAATCCCTGCGCAACCGGTCGGACAGATACGGCTTTTCTCAGCTCTTCGACCGGAACCATCGAAGGAACGCTTCCATCGCTTCCCAGTAGTCTGACAGTGATCCAATCTTGAGGCACCCATGCGTGGAAAATGATGCCAGCCGCCATCGGCCACCCTGTTGGCTACGTTTGCTACTGGAAAATCTAGGATCCCTCTTTAAATCGTTCTACGGGTCGCTGGCCTGAGTAATCTTCAGTTGAGAGTCAACTTTCCTCACCCGCGAGACGCATGCTAAGCGCTTCCCGATTGACCTGTGACATTTCTCAAGCGTGTCGCCAGCGAGGTCCGCTTCTTCGCGAAGCGTCTCCAGCATCGAGGAGAGGAGCGCGCCGGTGGTTGGCGCCCGTCCGCCCAGCGCCAGCCCGAGGTGGTGAACGATGTGGTCGAGCCGGGCAGTCCGCCGTGCCCACGGCGCCAAAACCTTGGCGTCGAAGCGCTCGGCAAAGATGCGCTGGCCGCAGAGCACCGCGTCGCAGTGGAAACGCCGCGCCCGGACAACGAGCCGAACCGGTTTGCCCGCCATCGGCAGATCCGCCAGATGCCGATGATAGCGACTGTGTATCCGCTCCGAGGTTCTCCCGCATCCCGGGCACGAACTCGCCTTGCCAACCGCGCGAACCGTAATCAGCGTGCCGGCGCTGTCGCTGCTGACATCGTCCACCACGAATCCGCGCGGGACCAGAGTCGAAGGTCGGAGAGAGGGCTGCATGGTGTTGATTCCAATCTCAGAATCAACGCCAGCCGAATCCCAAACTCCATCAAAAATGAGTCAGACCCAATATTCGGCGCCGATAGGGGGGCAGGTTTCAACGCCGATTGACAGATTCCGCCAAAGTAGTGCTAGGGGGCGGACTCATAATGCGTTGATCCAGATGCGGACGGCGGCGAGCTTGAGCGCGGCGAGGAAATTGTCCGGGCGCCTGTCGTAGCGGCTTGCGAGGCCCCGCATCTGCTTGATCCTGTTGACGAAGCGCTCGATAAGGTTCCTTTGGCGGTACAGCCGCGGACTGAAGGCGAAGGTGCGCTTGCGGATCGTACGAGGCGGTACATTGGCAAATCCGCCGCGCTCCGCCGTCTCGGCTCGAATGGCGTCGGTGTCAACCGAAGCACCTGCAGGCGCGCTGCTGACGCAGACGGCGTCGCAACGGGCTCATTGGCCCGGCTATCAGTGCCTTGTGGGCAGCGGGGGCCGGGAGCAGAAGGGCTTCTGGTCTGTCCAGACCTAGCCAGCCTGGTCAGGACCGAGCCGCACCGCCGCGGAGGACGAGCCCCTCATCCTGCAACCATGATCCATTGGGGTAGCCCCATCGGCTGATTTCCAGGCAATTTGTGCCGAAAAATTGATCTTGCTTAAGCCGGGGGCTGCGGGCGATTGTGGTCAGGCCAGTCAGAACTGTTGGCACTTCGCTTGAGCCAGATCGCAGGGTCGGCCCCAGGCAGGCCTCCTCGCCGGACGGACGGACCGCACGCAATGACCAAAATACGGAGCACTTCCATCGTGACCAAGATGCTGGTCCCGGCCCTGGCATTGGCCGTCCTGGGCGCAAGTGCGCTTCAGGCCTCGGCCGCCTGCGTGGCTGAAATCAAGGCCGCAGATCTGGTGGCGCCGGGCAGCGTGCAGCTCTCCATCAATCCCACCAATCCGCCCCAGCAGTATGTCGATTCCGACGGCACGCTGAAGGGCCTCAATGTGGAGTTGGCAGACGAGATCGCCACCCGCATCTGCACGTCCGTCACTCTCGTCCGCATGGACTTTCCAGGCATGATCCCGGCGGTGAAGGCCGGCCGGATCGACGGCATGAACACCGGCATGTTCTGGAACGAGGAGCGCTCCAAGATCCTCTTCATGGTGCCCTATGGCGTGCAGAGCCTGTCCATCGTGGTGGCTGCGGACAAGAATGTAGCGGTCAAATCCGCCGCAGATCTGGCCGGCACCGCGGTCGGCGTCGAAACCAACAGCTATCAGGAAAAGTGGCTGACGACCTATAGCGAAAAGCTGGTCGCAGAGGGTGCCAAGCCCATCACCATACGCGCCTTCAAGACCGCGACCGACGTCACGGGCGCGCTTCTGGCCGGCCAGGTGGACAGCGCCCTCCTGATCGACAGCGTCGCCCGCAGCCTCGTGGAAAAGGGCCGGGTGCGCGAGACCGTTACCGGCTTGGGCGAGAACCGTATGTCCATGGCCTTTCGCAACAAGGCGGTGGCGGATTCGGTGGTGAAGGCCCTCGTGTCCATGCAGGAAGACGGAACTTACAAGAAGCTGTTCGACAAGTTCGGTCTCCGCGGCCTCCCCGCTGGTCAAATGGTCGCCATCGTCGGTCCAGGTCCGCAGTAAAGCGACACCACATGCATTACTTCAAAGTCGATGCCTTCATCGGATACCTTAGCAACTGGTTTCTCATCGGTGGCGTCGGCGTTACCGTCGCATTGACGATTGCCGGGGTGATCGGGGGGCTCGTGCTCGGCATGGGCATCGCGCTCCTGAAGGTGGCGGATGCACGGCCCCTCAACTGGATCGCCGGCTTCTACATCTGGCTGTTCCGGGGCACGCCGCTTCTAGTCCAACTGGTGGTGATCTACACCGGCCTGCCTCAGCTCGGCATCAAGCTCGGCGCCGTGGAATCGGCTCTTCTTGGACTCGTATTGCATGAAGCTGCCTACATGGCGGAAATCATCCGCTCGGGCTTCCTGTCGGTTCCCGTGGGCCAGCGGGAGGCGGCTTGGGCGCTGAGCCTTGGCCGGGGCACCGCGTTCTGGCGCGTGATCCTGCCTCAGGCCTTCCGCCTTATGATCCCGCCGCTCGGCAATTCCATCAACGGCCTCCTAAAGGCGACGTCGCTGGCCTCGGTGATTTCGGTGGAAGAGCTCATGCGGCGCTCCGAGATGCTGATGCAGGAGCAGTTCCTGACGCTGGAAGTCTATGCGGCGGCCGCCGTCTACTATCTGGCGCTCACGACGCTCTGGGACCTGGTCCAGCGCCCGCTGGAGAAACATTTCGGCCGCTCCATCAAGAAGGGAGGCCGCTGACATGCCCTCAAGGGAGACGCCGGCTGCGATGAAAACGACCACGCGATCCGCCGGGCCGGCCGGTGAATGGGCGGTGCGCATGGAGGGCGTCTACAAGCGCTTCGGGGATTTCACCGCGTTGCGCGAGGTCGATCTCACCGTGAAGAAGGGGGAGACCGTGGTGATCTGCGGGCCTTCGGGCTCTGGAAAATCCACGCTCATCCGCTGCGTCAACGGCACCGAGAGACACGATGACGGGCTGATCTACGTGAACGGCATCGAGATGACCAAAGCCAACGTGGACAAGGTCCGGCGCGAAACCGGCATGGTCTTCCAGAATTTCAACCTATTCCCGCACATGACGATCCTGGAGAATTGCGTGCTCGCCCCCATGAGCACGCTCAAAATGCCGCGCAAGGAGGCCGAGGCGTTGGCCATGGCCCTCCTGCAGAAGGTGCGCGTGGAGGATCAGGCGCGCAAGTTTCCGAGCCAGCTGTCCGGTGGTCAGCAGCAGCGCGTCGCCATCGCGCGGGCGCTGGCGATGAATCCGAAGGTCATGCTGTTCGACGAACCCACCTCCGCCCTCGACCCCGAAATGGTGAAGGAGGTTCTGGAAACCATGAAGTCCCTGGCCCAGGAGGGCATGACCATGATGTGCGTCACGCACGAGATGGGATTTGCGCGGGAAGTCTCCGATCGCGTGATCTTCATGAACGAGGGGCAGATCATGGAGATCGAGAAGCCCGAGGCATTCTTCAGCAATCCGAAGTCGGAGCGGGCCCGGCTCTTTCTCAGCCAGATCATCCATTGATGGCCCGGTCGCTCGTGCCGGAAGGACCTCCCATGCCAGATGTCGAATCCCGCCCGCTCACCGGCGGGACAGGGCTCAGCGGAACCGCCATGGGCGCAGCCCTGGTCCGGACGCAGATCCCGCGCGACGTCTATTACGAGGACGTGGAGATCGGTGCACGGTATCGCACGCCGGCACGTACCATTTCGGCCGCCGACATCGCTGCCTTCTGCGCGGTGACAGGCGACCATCACCCCCTTCACACCGATGCCACCTACGCCCGCAGCCAGGGCTTCGCCGACGTCATCGTGCACGGGCTCTTCTGCCTTTCCATCATGGAGGGGCTGAAGACCGCGAGCGGCCTTTACGAGCACACCTCGGTCGCCTCCCTCGGCTGGGATGCGGTGAAGTTCCGTGCGCCCGTGGTGGCGGGGGATGCCGTGCACGTGGAGTTCGCCTTCACCGCCAAACGGCCCACCTCCCGAGGGGACCGCGGCGTCGTCACCGAGGACGTTCTGCTCCTCGACCAGACCGGCCGCGTGGTGGTCAGCGCCGTCCACGCGGCTCTCGTGATCATGCGTCCAAACGCAAACCAGGACTAGAACATTTCCGGTGAACTCCGGTTCACCGGAAATGTTCTAGTCATCTGATTTTACGCAATTCCTTTCGCAAAACCGCGATGCGCTTTTGCGGGAATTGCTCTAACCGCAAGGAACCGGAGCTTCTCCAATGCGCAAATTCATGGCTCTCTCTATCCTGCTCGGTGCCCTTGGCGCCGCCCAGGCGGCCGCTGCCGCAGACTGCACGCCCAAGGTTTCGGCCGATCACTTGGTCACGCCCGGCAAGCTGCAGATGTCCACCAATCCCACCCTGCCGCCGCAGCAGTTCATAGATGAGAAGGGCGAGCTTCAAGGCCTCAACGTGGAACTCGGCAAGGCCATCGCCAAGAAGCTCTGCCTGGACATGGAATTCGTACGCATGGATATGCCCTCGATGCTTCCCGCGCTGAAGGCCAAGCGCTTCGACGGCATCGACACGGGCATGTTCTGGACCGAGGAACGCTCTAAGCTGATGTTTATGATCCCCTATGCCCAGCAGGCGGTGAGCATCTACACGTCGCCTGACAGCAAGCTGGAGATCACCAAGTTCGAGGATCTGGCTGGCCACACGGTGGGCATCGAGACCGGAACCTATCAGGAGAAGCAGGCCAAGATCCTGAACGAGAAGATGGTCGCCGCCGGCATGAAGCCCATCGAGTTCCGCTCCTTCAAGACGGCGTCCGAGACCACCGCCGCCCTGAAGGCAGGTCAGGTCGAGGCCGGCATCAACATCGATGAGACCGCGCGCGTGCTCGAGGAAAAGGGCCTCGCCAAGATCAAGGTGCAGGGGCTGAACGGCACCGACATCACCATCGACTTCATCGATCGCACGCTGGCGGAGGCCGTGGCGAAGGCACTGGTCGAGCTCAATGCCGACGGCACCTACGACAAGCTCTTCGACACCTTCAAGATGACCCGCCTGAAGGACCGCAACTTCGCCATCCGCGGTCCCGGCCCCGCGCTGTGATCTGCGGGCGGCTGGCGTGTTCCTGGCCCCGGGGCCGGGGAGCGGCAGCCGCCTTTCCGGCCCCGCCCGCCACGTCCTCGGTTTCGTTCCGGCCCGCGGCGGGAGGGGCGGGGACTTCGCAGGGCCAGGCTTACCAACGGGACGCGGGTCAGCGCTCGTCGTCACCCAGCTGCGCGAACAGGTCCTCAAGCACGGCGGCCTGCTGCATGCGGATGATGGCTTCGGCCATCTGGAGATCCTGCCGGCGCAGCGCATCCAGCAGCAACCGATGCTCGCGCACCAAGCCGCGCTCGCGGCCCGGCCCGTAGCCGTAGCGCAGGCGGAAGGCGCCGATGAGTTCCCAGCCGCGCAGGAACATGCGCAGCGCTTCCCGGTTGCCGCCGAACTCGACCATGCGGGCGTGCAGGTCGCGGTTGAGACGCACGCCGCGCTCCCGGTCGCCCGCCGCCACGGCTTCCGCATAGGCCGTCGCCCGCGCCTCCAATTCGTCGAGCTTGTCCAGCGTCATTACGCGCAGGAAGCGGCGGATGGCGAGCAGCTGCAATTCGGCGTTCAGCTCGAACAGATCCTCGATGAAGCTGCGGTCAAGCCTGCGCACCGTGGCGCCGCGATTGGGCTCGATTTCCACCAGCCCCTCGCCTTCCAGCTTGCGCAGGGCTTCGCGCAGGGGCATGGCCGAGAAGCCGAAGCGGCTGGAGAGGTCCGCCACCTTGATGCGGGCGCCGGGACCAAAATGACCGGAGAGAATGTCCTGCCGGATCAGCAGGCAGGCCTGCTCGACCGAATTGCTGGCGGCGTCTTCGCCATTTTCCCCGGTCGGGGTCTGTCGGCCGGTGCGGGGGGAAAGTGTCATGGAATCCACCGCAGGAAGGGAACGGGCGGACGAAACCGGCCGCCCCGCTCCTTACACTCTGCACTGAAGCGTTTGTAAGGGGAGGGGGCGCCGGTCCGGTCGCATTTGGGTGGCCTCCGGCGCCGATCAGGCGGAGAGGAGACGGGCAAGGCCGGCGGCATCCACGGCCTGGCCCACCCGCGCCGCCACGTCGGCAGGCACCGGCAGCAGCGGGCGGCGGGGCACGGCGGAGCTGATCAGGCCCAGATGCCGAAGCGCCACCTTGATGCGGGTATGCATCTCGATCAGCGGCGGCGCGCCGTAGATGGTCCGCACGATGGGGTACAGCTGGTCGTTCAGCGCCCGCAGGGTATGCAGGTCGCCGGCCTCGGCGGCGGACCAGAGGTCGCTGAGAAGGTCCGGAATGAGGCTTGCCATGCCCGAGAGGATGCCATCGGCGCCGATCGCCACCTGCGCCACCAGCCAGTGATAGTTGGAGGGCAGCATGTAGCAGCCCGGCGCTACGGCCTTGATGCGGCGCAGGTTGTCCTCATAGAGGCCAATATCGCCGCTGCCTTCCTTCACCGCGATCACGCGCGGACGGGCGACCAGTTCGCCGAGAACGGATGATGAGAAGCCGTAGCCCGACGCCACCGGCTGCTGGAAGATGGAGAGGGGCAACGAGGTGGCGGCGAGCACGCTGTCCACATAATCCAGCGCATAGCGTGGATCCGTACCCGCGCCGCCGGAGAATTGTGGCAGGGGGAAGAGCACGGCGGCATCCACGCCGGCCGCTTCGGCCATCTGTGCCTGGGCCACGGCCTCGGCAGTGGACCAGGCGATGATGCCGCTCAGGAGCGGAACGTCCGGGCCGATGAAGGCACGGGTGCGTCGGATCACCTCGATGCGCTCGGCATCGTCAAGGGTCGCGCCCTCGCCGGCATGGCCGTTGACGAAGACGGCGCGAATGCCCTTCGGCCGGGTGCAATAGGCCAGCACCCGCTCATAGCTCGCCCAGTCGATGGAGAAATCATCGTGAAAGGGCAGGATGGTGGCGACGGTGACGCCGGACAGGTCAACAGATCGGGTCAAGAGGCAGGCTCCTTGCGTCGGTAGGGCGGGCGCGCGGCGGGCTCAGCCGTGCGCGCGGGCGAGCTGGCGGGCGATGATCAGCCGCTGGATCTGGTTGGTGCCTTCATAGATCTGGGAGAGGCGGACATCCCGGTAGAGCCGCTCCACCCGGTAGGCGCGGGAATAGCCATTTCCCCCATGGATCTGCAGGGCGTTGGAGATGGCGCGGTTGGCCATGTCGGTCGCGAACAGCTTGGCCTCCGCCGCCTCCCGGGCGATCTCGTGGCCGGCATCCATCAGCCGCGCCGCGTGCTGGATGAGCAGCCGCGCGGCGGAGATGTCCGTGGACATGTCCGCCAGCATGAACTGAACCGCCTGGAAACTGGCGATGGGCGCGCCGAACTGGATGCGACTGTGGGCATAGGCCAGGGCGTCCTCAAGCCCGGCCTGCGCCATGCCGAGCGCCATGGAGGCCATCATCAGCCGCGAGAAGTTGAAATTGGCCATGGCCATCTTGAAGGCGCCGTTCTCCGGCCCCAGGCGGTTGGCGATGGGCACCCGCACACCATCAAAGCTGAGGCCGCATTCGGCCAGGCCGTGCATGCCCAGAAGCTCCTCGGCCTTGCCGCGGCTGATGCCGGGGCGGTCGGTCTCCACCATGATGCAGCTGAGGCCGCGCTGGCCCGCCTGGGGGTCGGTCTTGGCGAATACCAGAACCACATTGGCGATCTCGCCGAAGGTGACCCAGGCCTTGGTGCCGGTGATCACATAATCGTCTCCGTCACGCACCGCCTGGGTGCGCAGGCCCGCCACGTCAGACCCGTAGTCCGGCTCGGTCGCGGCGGTGGCGACGATGACATCGCCAGCCAGCACTCCCGGCACGAGGGCGTGATGCACCGCCCCGCCGTGCTCGGCGAGGAAGCGCGCGGCCTCCACCGGAATGGCGAAGGCATTGCCCACGGCGCCCGAGCAGCGGGCGATCTCCTCCATCACCAGACAGGCGGTGGCCGCATCCATGCCCGCGCCGCCCTTCTCCTCAGCAAGGCCGATGCCGAACAGGCCCAGATCCGCCAGCCCGCGATACAGCTCCCGCGGGAAGCGGTTGTCCCGGTCGATGGCGGCGGCGGCCGGCAGGATCTCGGCCTCGGCAAAGCGGCGGGCCGTGTCTATCACGAGGCGCTGGTCGCCGGTGAGCAAGCGATGCACGGTCTTTGATCTCCCGATTTCCGAATTGGCTATGATTTGATCAAGTCATGTGGCCTGTGCCGCCTTCAAGCACGCCGCCATGGGCGATTTCGCTCACCGTGCGCTCGAAGAAATAGATCACGATGGCCTTGTCCGGCACGTCGTAGCTCTGCGCCGCAGCACGGGTGACGGCCGCCGCGGCCGCCCGCCGCATATCTGCCGTGCGGGCGATGGCATGGAGCTTCACAAAGATCCGCCGCGTGTCCGCAGGCGGCGGCATCTCGCCCGCATGGGCATAGGCATCGGCAGGATAAAGCTGGAAATAGCAAGAAATGATGGCCGGATCGATGCCCCAGCATCCGGCCAAGGCCGCGGTCATGCGCCGGGCGGCTTCAGCCCGCGCGGCAGGCGCGCGCCCGTCCGCACCGGGAAAGTCGTTCACTTCGAGAAAGGGCATGGCGGGGTCCTGCGCAAAGGCTCCGGCAGGGGGCCGACGCTGCCGCGCCACCCTGTCGTCGGACCATTGATTGGCTGAAAATATGATCAGATGTCAACTTGATCTGCGTATGTTAGATCAAATAATAATCCAGAGCCTGCTGCCCGGCGGATCGCGTCTCCCGCGTCCGCAGGATGCGGCTTCCTTTTCGCCCGATCCTGGAGCTTGTGCCGTGACGTCCTTCCGAGGCAGTTTCACCGTGATGGTCACCCCGTTCACAGCCGATGGGCGCCTGGACGAGGAGGGGCTCGCCCGCTTCGTGGACTGGCAGGTGCGCGAAGGGGTTCACGGCCTCATTCCGCTCGGCTCCACCGGCGAATTCCTGTCGCTCACCCGGGCCGAGCGCCGCCGCGTGGGCGAGGTCGTGGTGGAGGCCGCCGCCGGGCGCGTGCCGGTCCTCATCGGCACCGCGGCCGAATGGACGAACGAGGCCGTCGAACTGACGCGGGAGGCGGAAAGCATCGGCGCCGACGGCGTGATGATTATCCCGCCTTTCTATTCCTCGCCCACGGCGGATGAGATCTATGCCCATTACCGGGCGATCGCCGCGGCGATCCACATTCCGATCATGATCTACAACAACCCCTTCACGTCCAATGTGGACCTGCCGGCGCGGCTCGTCGCTCGGCTGTCCGAGATCGACAACGTCTCCTACATCAAGGAATCGAGCGGCAGCGTTCCGCGCACGGCGGAGATCATCCGGCTGTGCGGCGACCGCATGACCGTGTTTTCCGGCTATCATCCGTGGGAGAGCTACCGGGTGGGCGCGGCGGGTTATGTCTCCGTCTTCTCCAACATCGCGCCTGCGCTCTCGGCCGACCTTTATACCCGCACCGTCGTCGAGAACGATTTCGCCGGCAGCCGGGCGATCGCCGACCGCGTCGCCCCGCTGCTGGATGCGCTGGCCGGCGACCTTTATGTGTCCGCCACCAAGGCAGCCCTCGGCATGATCGGCCAGCCGGGCGGCCCGCCGCGTGCGCCCCGGCTCCCCCTTCCGGAAGACAGGCGGGCGCCCCTCAAGGCCGTGCTGGAAAGCCTCAGCCTCGTTTGACCCTGTGGGCGCGATGCGCCAGCTTCGGGCTCTCCGGGCGCCTTTTGCCCGAGCCCCGCCCTTTCGCCGTTTCGTCGAGAGTTTCCGCACCATGATTGATCCCGTCACCGCAGATGCGTCCGTGAGTTTCGGAGCCCGCCTGCGCGGCCATGCCCGCGCGCGGGGCAGCGCCACGGCCATCACGGTGCTGTCCCCGGACGGCACAGCCCAGCCCATCGGCTGGGAGCCCCTCGACCGCCTCGTGGACCGGATCGCCGGCGCCCTCATGGACCGGGGCCTCGGGCAGGGCAGCGTGGTGGGCATCGGCCCGCCCAATGGGCTCGCCCACATCGCTCTTGTCCTGGGCGTGTGGCGCATGGGTGGCACGGTGCTCGCCTTCGATCACCGCCAGCCGGCCACCATCCTGGCCGGCATGTGGGACCGCGCGAAGGCGGCGCTGGTCGTGGTGCCCCCCGCCGTGGTCCCGGAAGAGTCCCGGGTGGTGCCGCTGCCCGGCTTTTGGGAGGACGTCGCCGAGCGGGTTGATGCGGTCGTGCCCGACCAGGTGTCGCGGCCGGGCAAGATCCTGCTCTCCGGCGGGTCCACCGGCGTCTCGAAGCTGATGGCCGACGATCTGCCCTGGCGCTTCGTGCCCGGCCGGCCCTGGGGGGACGTGGCGCCGGCGCTCGGCTTCCGGGCCGACCAGGTGCAACTGGTGGCGGGCGCCATGTCCCACAACGCGCCGCTCACCTGGGCGCAGATGGGGTTGTTCGAAGGCCATCACCTCGTGGTGCTGGAAGCTTTCAATGCGGACTTGGCGCTGGATGCCATCGACCGTTTCGGCGTCGGGTTCGCCATGGTGGTCCCCACCATGATGGTGCGCATGCTGGATGCAGACGCCCGGCGCCCCCGCAGCCTCGCCTCGCTGGAAGCGCTGTACCACACCGGCGCACCCTGCCCGGGCTGGCTCAAGGCAGCCTGGATCGAGCGCCTCGGTCCAGAGCGCGTGACGGAGATGTACGGCTCCGGCGAGAATGTCGGCCAGACCATCATCACCGGCACCGAATGGCTGGCAAATCGCGGCTCCGTCGGCCGCCCCTTCCAGAGCGCGGCGCGGATTTACGACGCCGCCGGCGCGCTCCTGCCTGCGGGCGAAGTCGGCGAGCTCTTCATGCGCCGCGACGGCGATGTGACCCCGGAAGCGCGGGTGCGCTATCTCGACCCCGGCGTGGCGTCCCGCGAGGATGCGGACGGCTTCGTCAGTGTCGGCGACATGGCTTCCGTGGATGGCGATGGTTATGTCCATCTCGCCGGCCGGCGGGACGATGTGATCAATTCCGGCGGTGTGAAGGTGCATCCCGAGAAGGTGGAGGCGGCGGTGCTGTCCTGTCCTGGGGTGCGCGATGTGGTGGCCGTGGGCCTTGATGACCGCGACTGGGGTCAGCGGGTGCATGTGGTGATAGAGCCGGCCGATGCCACAATTGCGGTGACGCTGGCTGACGTGCGTCGGCACTGCGCTGGATCGCTCGCTGCCGATGAACTGCCGAAAAGCCTTTCCGTGGTGGCCGCCCTGCCACGGGACGGCTTCGGCAAGGTGAAGCGGCGGATGGTGCGGGCGGCGGAAGAGCAGCGGGCCGGCTGATCAACCGGACGTCCGGCGCCGCATGACCACGGCAATGGTCGCAGCCGGCGCGTCGACCAAGCTTCGCGCGGAACGCCTCGGCCCGTGCGTACGGCCCCGGCACACCCCGGGGCCGTTGGCCCTCACAGCCCCCGCGGCCGGGCGAAGTCGGAAATGTCCCGCGACAGGATCTGCCCGTGGCCGGCGGCCCCCGTCACCTTGCCGTCCTCGGCGACCACCACGCCCCGGGAGAGTGTCATCACCGGCCAACCCGTCACGGCGAAGCCTTCCCACGGGGTGTAATCCGCGCCGTGATGGAGGATCTCCTGCCGGATGGTCTCGCGCTTGGCCGGGTCCCACAGGGTGATGTCGGCATCGAAGCCGACGCCGATGGAGCCCTTCTGCGGATAAAGGCCATACAGGCGCGCGTGGTTGGTGGCGGTCAGGGCCACGAAGGTCTGCAGCGAGATCCGGCCCTTCGACACCCCTTCCGAGAACAGGATCGGCAGGCGCGTCTCCACGCCCGGAATGCCGTTGGGAACCCAGCGGAAGGAGGTGCGCGCCTTCGGGTTCAGCTTGCCATCCACGGCATCGTAGCGGAACGGGCAGTGGTCCGACGAGAAGGTCTGGAACACGCCCTGCGTCAGCCCCTCCCAAATGGCGGCTTGGCTGTCCGCATCCCGCGGCGGCGGGGAGCAGACATATTTCGCGCCCTCCATGTTGAGCCCATCCAGGTCTTCCGCCGTCAAAGTGATGTATTGCGGGCAGGTCTCGGCATAGATCTTCAGGCCGCGTTGCTGGGCCCAGCGCACTTGTTCCATCGCCTCGCGACCGGACCCGTGCACGATCACGATCGGGACATCCACCAGTTCGGCATGGCTGATGGCCCGATGGGCGGCCTCGCGTTCCACCACCTGCGGCCGGGAGGCCGCGTGAAAGAAGGGACGGGTCTGGCCAGCACGCTCAAGCCGCTCGGTCATGTAGCGGATGGCGTCATAGCCCTCGCAATGGACCATGACGAGCGCCTGCTCGCGCCGGGCAACGTCGAACACCTCCAGGAGCTGGCGGTCGTTCAGCACCAGGTCGTCATAGGTCATGAACACCTTGAACGACGTGTAGCCATCCTTGACGAGCGCCGGCAGTTCCTGCCCCAGCACCTCCGGCGTCGGGTCGGAAATGATCAGGTGGAAGGCGGTGTCGATGATGCACCGGCCTTCCGCCAGCGCGCGGTACTCTTCCACGCACTGGCGCAGAGAGGTGCCCCGCTGCTGGAGCGCGAACGGCATCACGCAGGTGTTGCCGCCCGCCGCCGCCGCCGCGGTGGCGCTGGCGAAATCATCGGCCATGGAGATGTCCGGTCCCTGATACTGGGAGATGTGGACATGGCTGTCGATGCCACCCGGCAGCACTAGAAGGCCGGTGGCGTCGATCTCGCGCGCGGCGCCGGTGACGGAGGCGGACAGGGCGACGATGCGGCCATCACGAATGCCAATGTCGGCCTTCATGGTGTCGGCGGCGGTCACGACGGTGCCGCCGCGAATGGCGAGATCGAACTCGGGCAAGGTTGGGTCTCCGTAGGAAGGCCAGCCGGCTCCACGCGGTTGGGAGGCGCGGGCGAAACGAGTGGGGAGCGGGCTAGTCGGCGTCAGTTTGAGCGGATCGCAGCCTTCCGGTCCAGATCAGGTATTGGCGAAGTTTCAGTCACCGCCGCCGCGAGACTGAGCAGATGCTGATTTCGCGATGAGATTGTGCTGCCAATTCGCGCCACGACGGTCCGTGCGTCGAACTGGTCTGGCCTGTCAAATGAGTGAAAGGACGGGGAGGGTGCGGCCGAAAATTATTACATATCTGTATGTTATATTCATATCCCGTCGTCTGAGAGACACGCTCCGACGTGGGTGCCCAAAAAATAGCCTTGCCCACGCGGAGGGCTTATGAAAATCTGGTCAGACCAGATGATGTATGGATCAGTATATCCTGTTTTTCCTTTCAGCGGGAGGATGTAGTTGTTGTTGATCGTTTGCATCTAAATAGAATCCGTCTTCCAGTGGAATAAAAGTGCGAGTCATGTGCGATTTTAAATGAAATTATCTGCTTTCTCTGAAGTGTCGTGCACGAGGGATGCAAGCCCGTCGGGCCGGAGGTGTTTCCCCTTGTTGCGCAAGGTCCGTGCCTGATGCGGCCGTGCCATCTGCCTGAGACCGGGCAGCGCCGCTGGGAGCGGGCCTTTCGCCTGACCCCGTGCGTTGAGCGCCAGTCCGGCCGTCTTCCAAAGTCCGTTCGTTCCGGTGCGCACAAGCGGCGAGCCGCCGGCACAGCTGTCCCGTCCGTCGCCCGTGCTTGTTCGCGAGGAACTTCTGATGCCCCGATTTGGCCTGGCCGCCTGTGTCTTTCGCAGCGTGGAGATGGTGAGCGTCGCCCGCACCGCCGGCTTCGACCTGCTGGTGGCGGATATGGAGCACAGCGCGCTTGCCATCGGGGACGTTGCCGCGCTCTGCCTTGCCGGGCGCATGGGCAACTTTCCAGTGGAGGTTCGCGTCGGCGGGCCGGACCATCCCGACCTTGCCCGTGTGCTCGACTGCGGCGCAACGGGCGTGATCGTGTCCCATGTGGACAGTGCGGATCAGGCGCGCCGGATCGCCGATCGCACCCGCTTTGCGCCGGCGGGCAACCGCTCCGTGCCGAGTCCGCTGGCCATCTTCGGCTTCCGGGCCGTCGATCCGCAGACACTCATGGCCGGCTGCGAAGCCGAAATCCGGGTTACGGCAATGATTGAAAGCGCCGACGGGCTGGCGGACGCGGGGGCCATCGCGGCCGTTCCCGGCATCGATGCGCTGATGGTGGGCGCCAACGATCTGGCGGTGAGCCTTGGGCATCCCGGCGATGTGGGGCATGAGCAGGTGCGCGACGCCTTTGCACGCATCGCTGCCGCTGCTGCTGCCGCCGGCAAGGAATTCTCGGTCATCGGCGTGCCGGAAGCGCTGCTCGAAAGCCATGCGTTTGCGTTGGGAGCGAGGACGGTGATCGCCACCAACGACATCAACCTGCTGATCGACGGCGGAACGGCACTGGTCGCGGCCCTTGTCGCTCGTGCCGCGTCATGACGAAAGACGGGCGGACGGGCCGGGCGCGGCCGGCAACCGCGGTTTCACAGGATGGCGAGGCCGGCCCGTGCGGCAGAATTGAGGATGTGGCTCTCCATCGCCCGCCGGGCCGCCTCCGGCTCGCGGGCGGCGAAGGCCTCCAGCACCCGGCGATGCTCGGCGGCGGTTTCGCTCAGCCGCTCGCGCTCGGTCATGGGAATGCGCTGGCTTTCCACGAACACGGTGCGGATGTCCTGATAGAGCTTCTGGAACATGGCGTTGCCGCACAGCGAGAAGATCAGGTCATGGAAGCGGGTGTCGGCGTCGGCGAGCGCCAGGCCGTCGCGCCGCTCGGCTGCGGCATCCATAGCGCTGCTGATGGCGTCGAACTCGGCGATCACACCGCCATGGATCGTTGTGGCGGTAAGGGCGGCCGCCAGCCCCTCGATGGCAAGCCGGGTCTGGTAGACGTCGCGCAGGCTGAAAAGCTGATTGTAACGCCATTGCGCCGGCGCCGCGGCACGGGTGGCCGGATCGATCACATAGACGCCGCGGCCCGCCTCCACGCTGATGAGCCCGAGGGTCTCCAGAATGGAGAGCGCTTCGCGGAGCGACGGGCGTGACACGCCGAGATGATCGGCCAGTTGCCGCTGGGCCGGGAGCGCATCGCCTGCCTTCAGCCCGCGCTCGCGGATCAGCGCCTGGATGGCCTCGGCGGTGCGAATCGGGATCGGTTGGGTCGCTTTCTTCAGCACACTCATGTTCCGCTTCGCGCGCCGCGCCTGCATCCTCGCGAGCCGCCGGGCCGACTGCGTTATGCATACCAGTTAAAACTGGTCAGACTGGTAAGTCTAGATGATTTGTTCCCGCACCGGCAGCCCGGTCTGCCCGTCCCTACGATGAAAGAACAGGCCTATGAGTTCCGATACAGGCATGCCGGTCCTGGAAGCCGGCGCGCACGTTCTGCGGCCGCTGACGGCCGACGCGTTCCGCCCCTTCGGGCAAGTGCTGGTGGCGGATGCGACCTATACGGTGAACCTCGGCCACGCCGACCGGACGGATCTGCTCGCCAGTCTTGCCCATCGCGAAACCGCGCCGCAATTGTGCCTGTCGCATTTCGACGTCCGCCCCATGGCATTGCCGGCGACCATCACTGAACTGGAGGCGCATCCCTACACTGCGCAGGTCTTCCTTCCGATCACCGAATCCCGTCCCGTCGTGGTGGTGGCGCTGGCCGGCCCTGATGGGCGGCCGGACCCGGAAACGCTGGCCGCCTTCCTCGGCGCGCCTGGGCAGGCCATCCTCTATGATGCCGGCGTCTGGCATGCCGGCCTCACCACTGCGAGCGACCCCGGCCATTTCCTCATGGCCATGTGGCGCGGCAGCCGGCCGGACACCCTGGTGGAGCCCCTGTCCCGACCCTTGGTGGTCGATCTGGCCGGCTGAGGCGCCCGAAATCAGCTTCCGGTCAGCCCGGCGAGACGGGACCGGGTCTCGGTTTCCAGCACCGCGAGGAAATCTTGTGCAAGCCGCGACAATGCGCGGCCGCGCGGTAGGACGGCCTGCAGCCTCAGCCGGATATCCGGTTGGAACGGACGCACCACCAAAGCGTCGAACCGGCTGGCGGATGCGGTGATCTCGTCCAAAATCGTGGCGCCACAGCCTTCCTGGACCAGTCGGGCCGCGACGTTCAGGAAACGCACGTCAATGGCGGGCTGATAGGGCACGCCCGCGCGGCGGAAGGCTTCCGCGATCAGAAGGCCGATACGGTTGTCGGGACGCGGGGCGACGAGGGGTCCCTGCGCCAGATCGGTCGGGGTCACGACAGTCAAGGCGGCAAGCGGATCATCGGCCCGGCAGATGGCCACGGCGGCGAGTTCCGCCACCGGCTTCACCTCGAGCCCGTGGCGGCTGTCGGCTTCCATGGCCACGCCGATGTCGGCGAGCCCGGTTTCCACCGCTTCCAGAACACTTACCAGCGGCCGGGTGTCGAGGGAGACATGCACCCCCGGGCGTCCGACGAGAAAGCGCGGGATGACGAGGGGGAGCAAGGTTTCCGAGAGTTCCGCGGTGGCCACGAGCCGGATGCGCCCGGCCCGGCCGGCCTTCAGGTCGGCCGCCCGCTCGGCGACGGCGCGCTGATGCAGGAACAGCGGTTCCGCCTCCTCCAGCAGCAGCCGCGCCTCATCGGTCGGCACCAGCCGGTTCGAGATCCGCTCGAACAGGGCAAAGCCGAGCCGGTCTTCCATGTGGCGGATGGCATTGGACACCGCCGATTGCGACATGCCCAGTTCCTCCGCCGCACCCACCGTGGTTCGACAGCGCATCACGGCCCGGAAGACTTCGAGCTGGCGGAGGTTCATGAAGCCCATGGGCGGGAAGCAGTCCCTTGCCGGTCAGGATGCCACGACCCAATCGCCAGGGCGACCGGGGATCGGCTTCAAGCGGATGCGGTGGAAGTTGGCCACGAACTCCGTAAAGGGTCCAAAACCCTTGATGGCGTTGAATTCCGGGGTGTCGTAGACCTCGGGGCCATCGATCTCGTAGAGCGCGGCATATTTCGGCCCACCCTCGTCCACCAGCCACCGTTTCGCCGAACGCCAGCCGGGGCAAGCGAGGATCTCGGGGATGTGGACGTTCTCATACCATTCGTTGAACGCGGCTTCCTGCTCGGGGGCGATATCCACCATCACCATATGGATCATGGGGGGCGTGCCAGTGGGCCTATCGGTCATGGGGCGGGGGTCCTCGCGTGGTGTTCTCAGGCTGGGGATCCAGCGCGAAGCAGGCCCGCGGCGGCGAGGGCCTCGCGCAGCCGCGCCACTTCGGTCTCCGGCAGGGTGTCCACCGGCGGCCGGCAGCGGGTTGATGCCAGCCGGCCCAGCAGATGGAGGCAGGTCTTCAGCCGGAGCGTCGCCAGATGGCCGGGGGCGCCATAGACGATGCGGCCGAGGAGATAGAGCCGCTCATGCAGGGCCCGGCCGGCGGCCATGTCGCCGCGCGCGACAGCGCGGTCGAGGGCGACGATCAGCTCCGGCACCACGGCGGCGAGGCTCACGAGGCTGCCGTCGCTGCCGAGGGCGAAGCAGGGGAAAAGGTGCTCGTCCCCAGAGGCCATCACCGCAACGTCCGGGCGCAGCCGGCGGGTCAGCCGCCGGGTGGCGTCATAGGCCGCCGTTTCCCAGCTGCCCTCCTTGATGCCGACGACGGTCTCGATCTCCAGAAGCCGCGCCAGCACCTCGGGCCGGAACGCCGTCTTGCCCGAGCCCACGGCGCCCTGGAACAGCATCATCGGCACGCCCGCAGCCACCGCGATCATCCGGTGGTGGGTGACGATGGCCCTATCGTCCGCGCCCAGTGCCCAGGAAAAGGGGGGAAACACCATGACCGCGTCGGCCCCGGCTGCCGCGGCGTCCTCCGCCATGCGGGCCGCGATATCGGAACGTTCGCAATTGATGCCGGCGACCACCTTGTGACCGGTTCCGGCCACCGACCGGGCGGTGCGCACCACCTCGCTCAACTCCTGCCGCTCCAGGGCGAAATTCTCGCCGGCATGGCCGTTCACGAGCAGGCCAGCCATGCCCTCGGTGGCGAGGACGGCGGCGTGATGGGCGTGGAGCGCCTCGGCATCGAGGGCGCCGGAGGCATCCAGGGGACAGATCGTGGCGGCGTAGATGCCGCCGAAGGGGAAGGTGGCGTCGCTCATATGCAGGGTTCTCGGGGGCTTTCTCAGGCGACCGGGGGGGACGGGGAAATTTCAGGGTGGCGCGGGCCTTGAGCACCTCCTGGCCCGCCTCGTTCACGGCGGACGCTTCCCAGGTCAGCGTGCGGGTGGCCTCGTCGCGCTCGGCGATCCACACGTCGATGGTGATGGTGTCGCCATAGAAGACGGGGCCGGTGAACCAGAAGCGGTCCTCGATGGAAACGCCGAGAATTCCGGCGAGCTCCGCCGTCAGCACGCTGGTGCAGAGCCCCGCCACCATGATGCCGGGCGCCAGCCGCTGGCCGAATTTGGTCCCGGAGGCGAAGTCCTCATCGATATGCACCGGCCCGAAGTCTCCGGTGGCGGCAATGTAGAGGCTGCCGTCGGCCTCCGTCACGGTCTTCGACACGCGCACGCGGTCGCCGACCTTCAGGTCTGCAAAGGGCTTGATCTCATACATCGGCGCCCCCCGAGACCGGCGCGAGGCGCGCGGTGCCGCGGATCAGCACCGCCTCGCCCACGCAGGCCTCAAGGGTGCAGGTGAGCGTGCCGGCGGCATCGAGGCCGCTCACCGTCGCCTGCGCCGCAATCGTCGTGCCCACGGGCACCGCATGGGCGAAGGAAACCGAGAAATCGGCGATGCGGTGGGCTGGGCCGGCAAGGCGGGACAGGCAGGTGGTGAGCAGCGACGAGGCCGCCAGTTCGAACACCGCCATATCGGCGAGGCCGGCGTCCCGCGCCTTGGTGCGGTCCACGTAGAGGCCACCGAGATTGCCGCTGATGCCGGTGAAGAGCGCCTGCTCGGCCACCGTCATGGTCTTGGAGAAGCGGATGTGCTGGCCGATGGCGGGAGCGGGGGTCATGGAAGCGTCCTTCCTGTCGGCCACGGTCACAGGGAGAGGCCATTGCGGATGATGGAGCGCGCGACGAGCACCCGATGGATCTCGGAGGTGCCGTCATAGATCCGCGTCACCCGGCAATCCCGGTAGATGCGTTCCAGCGGCAGATCCTTGGAGAAGCCATAGCCGCCGAACATCTGGATGCCCCGGTCTGCGACGCGGCCGAGCATTTCCGACGCGTAGACCTTGATCATCGAAACCTTGTCGCGCGGATCCAGGCCCTGATCGATGTCCCAAGCGCAATTCAGCACCATCATGCGGGTGGCATAGATCTCCATGGCGCTGTCGGCGATCATCTGCTGCACCATCTGGAATTCCCCGATGGGCTGGCCGAACTGCTTGCGGGTGCCCGCATGCAGGCGCATCAGATCCAGCACGCGCTGGGCCATGCCCACCGCGCGGGCGCCGATATGGCCGAGCCGGATGCCGCTGACGCTGGACATGATGAGCTTGAAGCCGCCGCCCACCTCGCCCAGCACATTGGCCTGCGGGATGCGGCAGTCGTCGAAGACGAGCTCGGCATGGCCGTAGCCGCGATGGCCCATCATGGGCTGCACCCGGGAGACCGAGAAACCGGGAGCGTCGCGATCCACCAGGAAGAGGGTGATGCCGCCGCGGGCCCGCTTTTCCGGATCGGTCACGGCCATGACGATCACATAGTCCGCAATGTCGCCGTCGGAGATGAAATGCTTGGTGCCGTTCAGCACCCAATGACCGTCCTCGAGCCGGGCGGTGGTGGTGATGGCGGCCGCATCCGAGCCGGCGCCGGGCTCGGTGATCGCCATGGCGCAGATCTTCTCGCCGGTGATCGTCGGCTCCAGATACGCCGCCCGCTGGGCCGGCGTGCAGGCCATCAGCATGGGATAGACCTGCCCGAACACCCGCCGGATCAGGGCATCGGAAGTCTGGCCGAGCTGCTCTTCCACCAGGCACATGTCGAGCACCGACAGGCCGCCGCCGCCCACCTCCGCCGGCATGTTCAGCGCATAGAGGCCGAGGGCGATGGCCTCCGCCTTCAGGGGCGCTAGCTTGTCAGGCGGAACGCGACCCAGCTCCTCGGTCTCCTGCTCCAGCGGCTGCACCTTGTCGCGCACGAAGCGGCGGACCGTATCGACCACCATGCGGGTCTCGTCGGAAAGGGAAAAGTCCATGCCTCAGGTCCTGTAACGGCCGATAAGAAGGGTCCGCGCGAGGCAGCGACGCCGCGCGCGTTCGGAACTCGGAAGCGGGCAGATGGGTGTCAGGCGGCGGAGGCCGCGCGCACCACGTCGTCCGTCAGGAAGGTCTCGATCTCATCCGCGGCATAGCCGACCTCGGCCAGGATCTCCCGGGTCTGTGCGCCCAGGGGCTGGGGAACCCGGGCGATCGGCAAGGTGGCGCCGTCATAGTGCACGGGGTGGGATACGAAGGTGACCTGTGCGCCGCCGGAACTCGTCGCCGTCTGGAAGGCGCCGAGATGGGCCAATTGCGGATTTTCGCGGACGGCGTCGTAATCCTCCACCGGCGCATTCCACACTCCGGCGGCGTCCAGCGCCGCCTGCCATTCGGCGGTGGTGCGGGTCGCGACCTGCGCCACGATCAGCCGGTTGTAGGAGGCGCGCTCCTTCAGCATGGTCTCGGGGCTGACCTCGGCGAGTTCCGGGAGGTCGAGGGCGCGGGCGAGCACGGCTGGTGCGGCCATGGAGATGGCGATGCAGCCGTCGGCGGTGCGGTGAATGCCGTGGCCGGCGGAGGAGAACCAGCTTGCCACCCCCTGCGGCGCACGGGGGCCGTCGTCGTGGGGCGCTCCGTTCAGCCAGGCGGTCAGGGGCTCGCCCTGAAGGTCGATGGCGCTCTGGAGCAGGCTCACGTCGACCCGCCGGCCATCCCCCGTCTGCTCCCGGGCGAATAGCGACGCGACGATGCCCAGCACGCAAAGCACGGCGGTGTGGTGATCGATCACCACAGAGCCCAGCGGCACGGGCGGGCCTTCGGATGGGCCGGTGTGTGCAGCAAGGCCGGACATCGCCTGAAGCAGAAGGTCCTGCCCCGGCCGGTGGGCGAAGGGGCCGGTGGCACCGAAGCCGGTGGCGGAGGCGTAGATCAGGCGCGGATAACGCGCGCGCAGGTCTTCCGGCCCCATACCGAACTTCGCCATGGTGCCGGGTCGGAAGTTCTCCATCACCACATCGGCGCCGGCCACCAGGCGCTCGGCGATGGCGCGTCCGGCCGTGCTCTTCATGTCGAGGGCGATGGAGCGCTTGCTGCGTCCGGTGTTCAGGTGATTGACGCTCTCGCCGGCCACGAAGTGCCCGGCCACCGCCCAGTTGCGCTGAAAGGCGCCGTCCAGCGGCTCCACAGCAATCACGTCCGCGCCCATGTCCCCGAGCATCTGCGCAGCATGGGGCCCGGCGAGGAAGTGATTGAAACTGATGACACGAACGCCCTTGAGCAGCGACACGCTTCGTCCTCCGGGAAGGCGAACCGGGCGCCACGGAGGCGACCGGATGATCCGCGAACGATAGTAGCGGTGGCTGCGCTGTGGCGGCACTAGCGATAGCTATGAAATTTCAGGGATCAACTATCTATTTTAGATATAGTTGACCCGCGTCGGCATCCAATGCTACCTCGCAGTCGACAGCGCGATCTTCGGCTGAGATAGGCCCCGCGCCAGCATCGGTGCCTCCTCCGTTGCCAGAAAGGGGGGCGATGCGATCGGCCCGAACCCGACCGACCACGGCAAGCCGGGCATCGCCGGCCTGCGGGACGGCATCGCCGTGATGGGGCCAACATCCGAATTTCTGTGTTTCGGCATGGAAGAATGACCCCGTTGTGAGGGGGATCGGCGTGTAATTTTGGGTCTGACGCAGTTTTGGTGGTGAAAAGCTAAGGGGCCCCAATCAGGCGGGCCTGGAGGAGGTCGAGCTTTCCTCTGCCGTACATCTGGCGCTTGACGAGTTTGAGCTTGGTGATCTGGCCTTCGGTTTGGCCGTTGGACCAGGGTGAGGTGATGGCGGCAACCACGGCCGCCCTATCCTTGACAACGCCGTTGGCGAACGATGCGACGAGACTTGGTTTGGCCCGCTCCAGCCATGGCTCCAAGTCTGCGACAATCTTCTTGCGGATCATGGCCTGGAAGATGGCGATGGTCGTCCGCGCCTCAACGAGGGGTGGCACGCCGTCCTCAATCGCCGCGATCGTAATGCTCTCGGATTTGGACAAGCGGTCGCGGCTGATGGTCATGAGGCGCGCAATGGTGCGCGCCGAGGGCGTACGGCTGAGTGCATCACCGTCCATTCGTTCGGCGCGGCGACGACGTGCCACCCACTCGGTGACGACCCGAAGGCAGCCGCGGAAGCCTTGGCGCTTGAGGTGTCGCCACAGCCCCGCGCCATTACGTTCGCCGGCTGCCCACTTGTCCTCGAGCCACGGCAGGTACAGTTCGAGCGAACTTTCCCGTAAGCGGAAGACATCTGTGCGCTCACCGCGCAGGAGCCACGCTTGCGCTGTCGCGGGCTCCCGGTCGGGCAAGAGAGCTATGGTCCTGCGGGGCGCTCAAGGTCGCAGATGATGGTGCCATAGCGTTGATTGCGTCGCCACGCCCAGTCGTCGATCCCTATGACCGTCGGAGGGACGAAAGGGCGGCTACCGCGTCGCCGCAGGACCCTGAGCAGGGTATCGTTGCTGACCGGCAGCATCAGCCTGCGGGCAAGGCTCGCCGCCGGTCGTCCGCCCAGCGCCAGCCCGAGGTGGTGAACGATGTGGTCGAGCCGGGCAGTCCGCCGTGCCTACGGCGCCAAAACCTTGGCGTCGAAGCGCTCGGCAAAGATGCGCCGGCCGCAGAGCACCGCGTCGCAGTGGAAACGCCGCGCCCGGACAACGAGCCGAACCGGTTTGCCCGCCATCGGCAGATCCGCCAGATGCCGATGATAGCGACTGTGTATCCGCTCCGAGGTTCTCCCGCATCCCGGGCACGAACTCGCCTTGCCAACCGCGGGAACCGTAATCAGCATGCCGGCGCTGTCGCTGCTGACATCGTCCACCACGAATCCGCGCGGGACCAGAGTCGAAGGTCGGAGAGAGGGCTGCATGGTGTTGATTCCAATCTCAAAATCAACGCCAGCCGAATCCCAAACTCCATCAAAAATGAGTCAGACCCAATATTCGGCGCCGATAGGGGGGCAGGTTTCAACGCCGATTGACACATAGGATCGCAAGGGGTTGAGGCACGCGCGCTGACAATCCCACCGATACCCATGCATCGACCGGCCATGAAGCCAGCAGCCAATGATGTGCGCCGCTTTTCCGCCTTCTCAGAATCGTCGCCGATCTCGCCAAGGAGCGGGTGGCGCTCGATCCTTCTTCGGGAACAGATCGTCGTGATGCCTGGATAGGGCGGGACGATAGCGGCTGCCAGGCGGCGTCCGGCTCCGCCGAAGGTGTTTACAAAAGTCGGGGCGATCCAATCGTAGCGAGAATCATTCGCGCTCGAATGCGAACGGGTTCGTCCACCATAGCTCCGTCGACCGCGGTCGCCCCCTCCCCGGATGCGAGTATTCTTTTTGCCCAAGCAATCTCGGCGGCGTCCGGTAGAAAGCCGGAGCGGATGGCCTCGATCTGCCGTGGATGGATGGCGAGCTTGCCGCTGAATCCCAGTCCGCGGGCGTGCCGGGCATCGTCAGCGATAAGCGCCTCGTCGTCGATCCCGGTGGTCACCCCATCCACCGGGGCGGGGCCGCCCGCGAGGCGGGCCGCCAGCACCAGCTCCGCACGGGCCAGCAGCAGCGCCTCCCGCACATGGGCGCAGCCGAGATCGGCGCAAAAATCGATGGAACCGAAGACGATGCGCACGACCGCCGGATGGGCCGCGATGGCTCGGGCGGCGGCGAGACCGCGCGCCGTCTCGATGAGGGCGACGATCGGGATCGCCGGGCCGAGGGTCGCCGCGACGGCATCGAGGATGGCGGGGTCCTCCGCCTTGGGCAGCACCGCGGCGGCGGGGCGAAGGCGGGCGACCGCCACCAGGTCTTCGGCATGCCAGGGTGTGCCCATGCCATTGACGCGGACCATGACCGGGATCGCAAGGTCGGCCGTCAGCGCATCGCGCGCGCCTGCCTTGGCGTCCGGGGGGACCGCATCCTCAAGGTCGATGATGACGGCGTCGGTCCCGGAGGCAGCGGCTTTGCCGAAGCGATCGGGCCGGTGCCCCGGGACGAAAAGCGGGACGACGAAGTCGAGCGCGCCCATCACCATTGCGCCTCTGCGCTCATGGCGACCGGGCCGCCCGGACGGGCGGTCCACAGCCGGAGCGTCTCGCCCTGGGGCGTCGCATTCATGGTGAGCGGAGCCGTGTCGAACGCAGGGGAGAGGCCACGGTAGGAGAAGCGGGCGGGCGACGTGCCGCGGATTGCGGTGGCGAACCGCAGCAGCAGCGTCGCCTGCAGCGGCCCGTGGACCACCAGCCCGGGATAGCCTTCGACCTGCGTGACATAGGGCAGGTCATAGTGGATGCGGTGGCCGTTGAAGGTCAGCGCCGAGTAGCGGAAGAGCAGGGGGGGCGAGAGGGCCTGCTCGCGGCGATGGGCGCCTTCGGCCGCGGGTTCCGGTGCCTTCGGCGGCGCAGCCACCTCGAGTCCGCGATAGACGATGCCCTGGCGCTCGGTGAGGAGCGATCGCCCTGCCGCATCGAGCTCGTGCTTCACCGTGACGAAGCAGAGCGGGCCGGTATTGCCCTGTTTGAGCGTCACCTCTTCCACCCGCGAGACCCGGCGCACAAGGTCGCCAACGCGGATGTCGTCATGGAAGACTAGGCTGCCTCCTGCCCACATGCGCCGCGGCAGCGGCACCGGGGGCAGGAAACCGCCGCGCGCCGGGTGGCCGTCCGGGCCCAGCGCCGAGGTGAGCGCCGCGGGCTGGGTGAGGCACCAGTGGAGAAGGCGCGGCGCCGCCTCCCCGGTGCGCGGGTCTCCCGGTTCCTCGTCGAAGGTTGCCCGGAACTTGCGCACGAGATCGGCCGTCACCGGCTCGGCCGCGACGTCTTCCCGGCCGATCCAGCTACGCAGGTGCTCCATGTCGATGTCGTGGCTCACGGCGCGTCTCCTCAGAAGGACCGGGGCAGACCGAGCACGTGCTCGGCCACGTGGGAGAGGATGAGATTGGTGGAGATGGGGGCCACCTGGTAGAGGCGCGTCTCGCGGAACTTGCGCTCCACGTCGTACTCGCAGGCGAAGCCGAAGCCGCCGTGGAACTGCAGGCAGGCATTGGCCGCCTCCCACGAGGCCTTGGCGGCAAGGTATTTGGCCATATTGGCCTGCGTGCCGCACGGCTGGTGCGCGTCGTAAAGCCGGCAGGCCTCGAACCGCATCAGGTTCGCCGCCTCAACTTCGATGAAGGCCTCGGCGATGGGGAATTGCACACCCTGGTTCTGGCCGATAGGGCGCCCGAACACGACCCGCTCGTTCGCGTAGGCTGTCACCTTGTCGATGAACCAGTAGCCGTCGCCGATGCATTCGGCGGCGATCAGCGTGCGCTCGGCGTTGAGACCAGTCAGGATATATTTGAAGCCCTGTCCCTCCCCGCCGATCAGGTTTTCGGCGGGGATCTCCAGATTGTCGAAGAACAGCTCGTTGGTCTCGTGGTTCACCATGTTGAGGATGGGGCGAACCTCCATGCCGCCTGCCATCGCCTCCTTGATGTCGACGATGAAGATGGACAGGCCTTCCGACTTCTTTTTCACCTCCACCAGCGGCGTGGTGCGCGCGAGCAGGATCATCAGGTCGGAATGCTGGACGCGGGAGATCCAGACCTTCTGGCCGTTGATGACATAGCGGTCGCCCTTCCTGACCGCTGTAGTCTTGATCTTGGTTGTGTCGGTGCCGGTGGTGGGTTCGGTGACGCCCATGGACTGGAGGCGCAACTCGCCCGCCGCAATCCTCGGCAGGTATTTCTGCCGCTGCTCATCCGAGCCGTGACGCACCAGCGTGTTCATGTTGTACATCTGGCCGTGGCATGCGCCGGAATTGCCGCCCGCCCGGTTGATCTCCTCCATGATGACGGACGCTTCCGTGAGGCCGAGACCGGAACCGCCGTACTCTTCGGGGATCAGTGCCGCCATCCAGCCGGCCTTCGTCAGCGCATCGACGAATTCTTCGGGGTAGCCGCGCGCTTCGTCCACCTTGCGGTGATATTCGGCCGGAAAATCCGCGCACAAGGCGCGCACGGCGTCGCGGATGTCCTGGAACTGGTCGCTTCCGATGGTCTGCATATCCCTAGGCCTCGATGGATTTAATATTATCGGCTGATCCGCCCGCGCGTGGTGCGGCGACGGGCGCACTGTGGATTTCCTCGCCCGCCTCCAGCGCTGTCCGGAACTCGGGAGCGGCGATATCGAGCATCCGCCGGCGCCGCTCGGCCAGCCCGAGGCCGCGCAGGTCCGCGACGCCATGTTCGGTCACGATTATGCCGGCATCGGCGCGAGCGGTACTTGTCGGTCCGTTCAGTCGGGTCACGATGCGGCTGCGGGCGCCATCGCGACCGTTCACCGTCGCCGGCAGCGCCACGATGGGCAGTCCGCCCTTGGAGGCGTGCGCACCGCGTAAAAAATCGGCTGCGCCGCCCACCGCGCCCACGTAACGCCCGCCTGCGACCTCGGCGTTGATCTGGCCGGAGAGATCCACCTCGATCGCTGCATTGATGGCGGTGAACTTGTGCTGTGCCCTCAGGACGTCGAGCGCGTGCGTGTAGTCCGTGCCGCGCAGGTTGAAGCGCGGATTGCGGTTCACGTACCGCATGAGCCGGGGGCCGCCGGCCGCAAGTCCGGCCACTGCAATGCCGCGATCCACGCTCTTGCGTGCATTGGTGAGGGCGCCCGCCTCGGCCAGGAGCGCGACGCCCTCGGATGCGAGCCCGGAGTGAAGGCCGAGGTCCCGGTGGCCCGCGAGTGCTGCGAGGATGGCCTCCGGAAGCCCACCGATTCCGATCTGCAGCGTGGCGCCATCCTCCACCAAGCCCGCGACGTGGGTCGCAATGACCCGCTCCGTAGCGCCGGGCTGCGGGACAGGGGCCTGGAGCGGGGGGCGGGACGTCCGCACGATAATATGGACATTCTTTGCGGACAGGGCCCGCTCGGCGTGCGTCCAGGGTGTCCGATCGCTGACCTCGGCGATGACGAGGCGGGCGCGGTCCACCAGCGGGGCCAGATACTCGAGCGCGGTGCCGAAGCTGAGGCGTCCGGCATCGTCCTCGGCGAGATTGAGGAGCAGCACATCGACCCGACGGGCCAGAATGCCCGGCAGATCCGAATAGTGGCACGGCAGGATGTCGAGCTTGCCCTGGCGTTCGAGCACGCGATTGTGCCCCGCGCCGCAATACGACTGGAATTGCATCGCGCCAGCTTGGTCGAGCGGCGTTCCCCAGCTCATGCCGATGAAGGCGGTGAGACCGGGAATGCTTGCGCATTGGTCGAGGAGGCGCGCGGTGAGGGTCGCCGGCTCGGCGGAAGCCTGCCCCCATACGATATGGTCGCGGGGGCGCAGCAGGGTGGAGAAGTCGAGCGCCTGGGGCGCGAGTTCGATAGCCATGGCGGGTGACCCGGGCCCGTTCACGCGCGCTCGAAGATGGCGGCGGCACCCTGGCCGCCGCCGATGCACATGGTCTCCAGCCCGTAGCGCACGCCGCGGCGCTTCATCTCGTGAAGCAGCGTGGTCATGATGCGCACGCCGGTCGCCCCGATGGGATGGCCGAGGGAGATGCCCGAGCCGTTGACGTTGAGCCGATCCTGATCGTCCCAGCCCCAGCCTTTCAGCACGGCGAGGACCTGGCACGCGAATGCCTCGTTCACCTCCACGAGCCCCATGTCGTCGAAGGAGAGCCCGGTCTTGGCGAACAGGCGCCGCGTGGCCGGCACCGGGCCGTAGCCCATGGTGGCCGGGTCGCAGCCCGCCACGGCCCATCCGGCCAGGAAGCCCAAAGGTTCAAGGCCGAGGGTGGCCAGCCTGTCCTCGGCGACGATGAGGCACGCCGCGGCGGCATCGTTCTGCTGGCTGGCGTTGCCGGCCGTGACAGTGCCGCCGGGCATGATAGGCTTAAGCTTGCCGAGGCTTTCCGGGCTTGCCTCCTCGCGGATCCCTTCGTCGCGGATGACGTGGAGCGGGTCGGCGTGGCGTTTCGGCACTTTGACCGGTACGACCTCCGCGTCGAAGCGGCCTTCAGTCCATGCGGCCGCCGCACGCCGGTGGCTGCGGGCCGCGAAAGCGTCCGCCTCCTCTCGCGTGATCTGGAACTGGCGCGCCAGGTTTTCCGCAGTCTCGATCATGCCGGAGATCACGCCGAACCGCTCCGACGGCTGCGAGCGTTCGCGGCCGCGATCGAGCCGGTCGTAAAGGCGGGTGGTGCCCGCCCGGCGACCCCAGCGCATGTCGGTCGTGTAGAATTCGATGTTGCTCATGCTTTCGACGCCACCCGCGAGCACGACATCGCACGCGCCGGTCTGAACCATCATGGCCGCCGTGGTGATGGCTTGCAGGCCGCCTCCGCAGCGTCTGTCGAGCTGCATGCCGGGAACCTCGATCGGCAGTCCGGCCTGGAGCGCGACCCAGCGGCCGACGCAGGGCGTCTCGCTGCTGGCATAGGACTGGGCGAACACCACGTCCTCGACGAGGGCGGGGTCAAGACCGGTGCGCGCGAGGACTTCCTTCACGACGAGCGCGCCGAGCTGCTCGACAGGCACCGGCCTCAGGCTCCCGCCGAATGTGCCGACGGGAGTGCGCACAGGGCTTACGATGGCCGCGCGTCTCATTGCTGCGTTTCCTCGTGCTGCGCCGGCGAGGAACGGACGGGGATCCGGGGAGGACCCTTCCGCCGCCGTGCGTCTGATGGTTGGGCAGCGCCCTCGCGAGGGGCGCGCCAGCGCAAGATGCATCAAGGCAGGCGGCATGTCCAGTAGATGGACTAATGTCCGTCTATCGGACAATTACAGTTCGGCGCACGCTTCAGCGGGAGCTGCTCGCGTGTGCAAGCGACGGCTTCGGGCGGGTGAGGGAAAGCATTGTGGGTGCGAGAGCGGCGCGCGAATGCCTAGGGCTGGGCCCAGTCGCGCATCGTGCGCTCAACTTCGTGCGCGGCCTCCCGCAGCAAGGGGAGAAACACCTTTCGCATGTGGTCAAGGGAAACGCGGGCCGCGGTGGTACCGATATTCAAGGCGGCAACGGTCCGGCCCGAACGGTCCTGTATGGGTACGGCGATGGAGCGGACACCCACTTCCATCTCCCCATCGATGACGGCGTACTGAAGCCGCCGTGCCTCGATCACCTTCTGGCGCACCTTCTGCGGGTCCGTGATGCTGCGGGGAGAGGGGGCGACGAAGGTTTCTTCCGCCAGCCACCCATCCAACTCAGCATCATCCAGACCGGCGAGCAGAACGCGCCCGAGCGACGAACAGAATGCAGGTAGCCGCGAGCCAACCTCGATCCCGGATGAGAAGATGCGCCGGGTTTCCACCCGCGCCACGTAGACGACATCGTGCCCGTCCAAGACCGCCATGGACGAGGATTCTCCGATATGCTCGGTCAGGCGCCGGATGACGCTGCGGCCCGCCTCGGACAGGCCGAACGCGGTCAGATAGGCGTTTGAGAACTGCAGCACCTTGGGTGTTAGCCAGAACAGCTTGCCGTCGCCGTCAATATAATTGAGGGCCTGCAGCGTCAGCAGGAAGCGGCGTGCGGTGCCGCGGCTGAGATCGGTGAGCTCTGCGACCTGGGTGAGCGTCATGCGGCGCGGCGCCTGCCCGAACGCCGCCAGGACATTGAGGCCGCGCTCCAGCGCGGTGACGAATTCCGGGCCGCGCTTCTCGTCTTCCGTCACCTTCTTGATCACGAATCGCTCTTTTCAGAATTCGCGGGATGTCGCACGCTGGAGGCGGTCGCGGCCCGCCACTTGGCAGAGCGTCTTGCGCCGCGACTCCCGCGGTCGAGTGCCCAGATGTCAGTGCCGCACAGTCTAGATCAGCATACAAACACTTGTCCAATCAGCGGACGCGGGCGTTCCCCCGGCCGGGATGCTGTGCGGTGGCGTGCCCGAAGCGGAGCCCCGCCCCGGCGGATACGTCCGGCCCTTGGTGCCAAGAGGTGAGTCGGGCGGCTTGACAGGGCGGGCGTGTGACTATCTACTATTCGGACAAAAGTCCAATAGACGGACAAATGAATGATCGGGACGGCATCGAGACGATGCCGTCAGCCGGCCAGGATGGGTGGGAGGACATGATCGATAAATTCGTTCCCTCGGTCGCGGAAGCGCTCGCTGGGGTCAGGGACGGCGCGACCATCCTCGTCGGAGGCTTCGGTGCCGTCGGGCAACCCGACCTTCTCATCGAGGGCCTCATCGCGCAGGGCGCATCGGGCCTCACGGTGGTTGCCAACAATGCCGGCTACGGGCAGGTCGGCCTCGCGCGGCTCCTGGCGGCGGGACGGGTCCGGCGTCTGGTGTGCAGCTATCCGCGCATCCCGGGCTCGGTGATTTTCGAGGAGCTTTACAAATCCGGCCGGCTGGAGCTGGAGCTGGTGCCGCAGGGCACCCTCGCGGAGCGGCTGCGGGCTGCCGGTGCGGGCATTCCGGCTTTCTTCACCCCGACCGGGGCCGGAACGCGGCTCGTGGAGGGGAAGGAGACACGTCGTCTAGGCGTGCGCGACTGTGTTCTGGAGCACGCGCTGCATGGCGACGTGGCGCTGATCCAGGCGTGGCGGGCGGATCGCTGGGGCAATCTCATCTATCGCAGCGCAGGCCGGAACTTCAACCCGGTCATGGCGCCCGCCGCTGCGCTCACAATCGCTCAGGTGGAGCATACCGCCGCCCTGGGAGAGCTCGATCCGGAGGCGATCGTGACCCCCGGGATCTATGTGGACCGAATCGTGCATCATCCGGCGGAGGCCGCCCATGCGTGAAGATACCAGGAGCGCGGAAGCGCGCCTCTGCCGCCCCCGCTCGCGCCAGGAGATGGCACGACGTGCCGCCGCAGACATCGGTGACGGCTGGTACGTCAACCTTGGCATCGGTATTCCGACCCTGATCGCCAACCACGTCCCGGCGGACCGCGAGGTCATTTTCCAGTCCGAGAACGGTCTGCTCGGCTTCGGGCCGGCACCGGCCCAGGAGTTGATCGACCCCTACCTCATCAACGCCGGCAAGCAGCACGTGACCCTGCTCAAGGGGGCCGCGATGCTTCATCAGGCCGACAGCTTCGCCATGATCCGGGGACGCCATCTCGACCTGTGCGTGCTGGGCGCCTTTCAGGTGGCGGCGAACGGCGACCTCGCCAACTGGGCCACTTCAAGCAACGATTCCGCGCCGGCAGTCGGCGGCGCCATGGATCTCGCGCTCGGCGCCCAGAGGGTGTGGGTGATGATGGAGCACACCACCAAGGAGGGCGAGCCGCGCCTGGTGGAAAGCTGCATCTATCCCCTGACCGCCCCTGGGGTGGTGTCGCGCATCTATACGAACCTCGCAGTGCTGGATGTGACACAGCAGGGCTTTAGGCTGGTGGAGCTTGTCGAAGGGCTGACTCCCGCCGAACTGCAGAACGTGACCGAAGCCCCGATTCTTGTTTGAACGAAAAAACGCGAACAACAGCGTCCCTTAGGGAGGAAGCCAAGATGATCAACCGACGTACCGTTCTCGCCGCGATGCTGGCGAGCGCCGCATTGCCGTCGGCGCTGCGCGCCGATGCCGAGCCCTACGTGCTCGGCACCTTGTTCCCGATGACCGGTCTTCTGTCGGAGCTTGGTGCGATCTACAGCGGCGCCACCGCTCTGGGGCTGGAGCATGTGGCGGCGGACAAGCGCCTCAAGAAGCCGATCGTGCTCAAAGCGCAAGATAGCCAGAGCACGCCCCAGGGCGGGGCGGTGGGCATGTCGAAGCTCGCGAACGTCGACCGGGCGCCCTACGTACTGGTGGGCCTCACCGGCGTCGCCAAGGCTGCCGAGCCCATCGCCACGCGCGCCAAGGTCCTGATGATGAATGGCGGCGGCGTCGGCCCCGACCTTGCGGGCCTTTCCCCCTACTTTTGGAACATCATCCCCCTCGCCAACCAGGAGTTGCCAACCGCTTTCGGCTGGATGAAGCGCAACGCGATCAAGCGCGTGGCCCTGGTCTATCTGGACGATCCGCTCGGCAACGCCCTCCGCAAGGGCCTGCAGGAGGGATTGCCCGCCATCGGCGCATCGCTGGTGGGCGAGTTCAGCGCGGCGCCCTCTGCCCAGCAGTTCTCCGCGATGATCGCCAAGATCCGCGAAGCCAAGCCGGACCTCGTCTATGTCGCCTCGTACGGAACGCAGCAGACCCAGATATTCAAGCAGTTGCGCGACAATGGAATCACCCAGCCAATCATGACCTATTCGGTGGGCGGCACGCCCTCGGTGGCGGCGCTGCCGGAAGCCGAGGGCGTGATGTTCACCTCGCAGGTCGCCGACTGGGATGCGGCCGATCCCCTCACGCGCCGCTTCGTGGATGGCTGGCGCGCCAAGTACAAGGACAATCCCACCACCTACGCGCAGAACTATTACAACGCCGTGCTGCTCTACGCCCAGCTCATCGAGCGGCTGGAGAAGGAGGGCAAGCCGGTGACGGGCGACACGCTGAAGGAAGCCATTGCAACCGGGAGCTTCGATCTGGTCGGCGGGAAAGCGAGCTTCTCGGCCAGCGGCGCCATCGACATGCCGACCCAGCTCAACCGCGTGCATGACGGCAAGTTCGAGAAGGCGAGCTGATCCATGCTCCTGAGCCAGCTTGCGGTGGCGGGCATCCAGACCGGGATGCTCTACGCGCTGACCGCCGCGGGATTCGCGCTGATCTTCGGCGCCACCCGCGTCTTCCACGTAGCCCACGGCGCCACCTTCATCCTGGCTGGCTACGCCTTCCTCGCGGCTCTGCAGCTGGGTCTGCACTGGTCGCTGGCGAGCCTGTGCTCGCTGCTGGTCGCCGTCGCCTTCGGCCTGTTCATGGATGCTCTGGTCTACAGGCCGATCCAGAAGCATGAGGGCTCCTTCTTCACGGTGTTCGTCGCCTCGTTCGGCGCGGGCATCGCCATGCAGGCGCTCATCCAGTTCTTCTTCGGCGGCGGCTTCGCCACGATCTCGGTGCCGCTGACGCGGGCCGCCCAAGTGCTGCCGGGGCTCTATATCGCCCCCGTGTTCTGGGTCGCGCTGGCGGTGGTCGTAGTGGTCTTCGTCGCTGTCAGCCTGTTCCTGGAACGGACCCACGCCGGCCTCGGCCTGCGGGCTCTGTCCGAGAACCCGGAGCTGCTGCGAGCCTATGGCCTCTCCGCACGGCGCCTCTCCGCGCTCGCCTTCGTGGTCGGCTCGGCTCTTGCCGTGCCGGGCGCGATCCTCACCACGATCACCACCGGCATTCAGCCGGCGGACAGCGCCCACGTGATGCTGGTCTCCCTTGCGGCGACGGTGGTCGGTGGCATTGGTTCCATCCGGGGTGCGGCTCTGGCGGGCCTTTTCCTCGGCCTCGTCGAGAACTTGGTGGTCGCCGTGGTGGACACCCAGTGGAGCCAGGCCGCCAGCTTCGTGGTGCTGTTCGCCTTCATCCTGTTCCGCCCCAATGGGCTCATGGGGAAGGCTGGTGCGCGATGATTGCCTATCTCGTCAACCTCGCGACCCTGATCGCCATCTTCGGTATCGCGGCCAGCAGCCTGAACCTGCTGATCGGATATGCCGGCATCTTCTCGATCGCCCATGCCATGTTCTTCGGCATCGGCGCATATGTGGCCGCCCAGGTGGCGCTCAGCGCCACTCCAGACTTCCTGGTGGCGGCGCTTGCGGCCGCGGTGGTGGCGGGGGCCCTGTCGCTCTGCCTTGCCCTGCCCGCCCTGCGGGTGCGTGGCGAATATTTCGTCGCCGCCTCGCTCGGGCTGCAAATGATGGCGAGTACCATTTTCGCCGAGGCCCACAGTCTCACCGGCGGCGTCGGTGGACTGGTCGGCATCCCTCCGGCGCGAATCCTGGGCTTCGACGTGGCCTCGCCCGATGCCTTCCTCGTCCTGGCACTCGTCTGCCTCGGCGTGACGCTGGCGGCGGTGCGCACGCTCATACGAGGCAGCTTCGGCCGTTCGCTGATGGCCCTGCGCGACAGCGAGAGCGCGGCGGAAGCGTTCGGCAAGAACGTTCGCGCCCTGAAGACGCTGGTGGTCGTCGTCGGCTGCTTCTTCGTCGGTATCGCCGGCGCGCTGTTCGCCTTCCACATGGCGTTCGTCAACGTCGAGAGCTTCACCCTTGAGCAGTCCGTCGTGCTGATGGCCATGGTCATCATCGGCGGCGCCGGGACCCTGACGGGGCCACTCGTCGGCGTCATCGCGCTGCTCAGCCTTCCGGCAGCGCTGTCCTTCCTGCCCTTCATCCCGTCGACGGAGATCGGCACGGTGCAGCAGTTCATCTATGGAGCTCTCATGACGGTGCTCATGATCTTCCGTCCGAGCGGCATCGTTGGCCTTTCGCGGGGGGCAAGATGAACACGCCGATCCTGCTCTCCGCGCGCGGTCTCTCGCGCAGCTTCGGCGGCAATTCCGCCGTCCAGGATGTGACGCTGGAGTTGCACCAGGGCGTCGTCACGGCCCTTGCCGGTCCCAACGGCGCCGGCAAGACCACCCTGTTCAACCTCATCACCGGCCACCTCGCCCCCGATCGCGGCGCGGTGGAGCTGAAGGGCGCCTCCATCCTCGGCCTCAAGCCGCACCGGGTGGCGCTGAAGGGCATCGCCCGCAGCTTTCAGGACCTGCGCCTGTTCGGCTCCATGAGCGTCTACGACAACGTGCTGTCCGCCATCGAGCCCACCCCTTGGCTGTGGCAGCCGGGCGGCAGCTCCGGCGCGGCGGCGCGGCGGCTCCAGGTGGAACGCGCGCTCGACGCCACCGGGCTCGCCGAGCTCGCCGGCACGCGGGCCATCGACCTCTCCTATGCGGAGACGAAGTTCCTCTCCATGGCCCGGATCATCGCCACCGGCGCGCCGATCTGGCTGCTGGACGAGCCGGCGTCGGGGCTCGACCCTGCTTCCCGCTCGCGCTTCGTGAAGCTGGTGAAGGAAGCCACGGCGGCCGGCGTCACCGTCTGCCTCATCGAGCACAACCTCGACATCGTCACCGAGCTTGCCGACCGCATCGCCTTCCTCGACCAGGGCCGCAAGCTCGCGGAGGGCACGCCGGACGAGATCCTGGGCGATGCGAAGCTCATCGCCATCTACTTCGGGGAGCGCAGGGAATGAACATGGCCGTCTCCGTCCTTCCCGACACCTCCGCCGTTCCCGCGCCCGCCATCGCCGTGCGTGGCCTGCGGGCCTCCTACGCCGGACGGGAGGTGCTGAGCGGCGTCGATCTCCACCTTGCTGCCGGGGAGGTGCTGTGCCTCGTCGGGCACAATGGGGCGGGCAAGTCCACGCTGCTGAAGATCCTGTTCGGACTGCACGCGGCGGACACCGGCGAGGTGATGCTGCGCGGGCGCGCGCTGAAGCCTCATCCGAGCCTCATGGCACGCGACGGCGTGGCCTATGTGCCCGAGGGCCGGGGCGTGTTTCCCGGTCTCACGGTGCAGGAGATATTCACCCTGGCCCTGTGGTCCGCGAGCCTCGGCGCCGGCGAGGGCCGCGCCCGCATCGACGAGGTGCTGGAGCTGCTGCCCAAGCTGAAGGATTTCTGGCTGAAGCGCGCCGGCCAGCTGTCCGGCGGCCAGCAGCAGATGGTATCCATCGGCCGGGCGCTGCTGTCGCGTCCTGGCATCCTGCTGCTGGACGAGCCCTCCATCGGCCTCGCGCCCAAGCTGTTCCAGGACCTGCTGGCGCCCATCCGCGTCATCCAGCAGCGCCGCGGCATGTCCATCCTGCTGGTGGAGCAGAATGTGGGCGAGGCTTTCGCCATCTCCGATCGGGTGGTGGCCATGAAGTCCGGGGTGATGATCTATGAGGGCACGCCGGCGGATCTCGCCGACCACGCCAAGCTGCTGACGCTCTTCTGAGCCGAAGCCACGACAAACGAGCCCCGGGGAGGGACCATATGAAGACAATCGAGCAACGGCTTCAGCTCATCGAGGACCAGCTGGAGATCGGGCAGCTCCGGGCCCATTACTGCCACCTGCTCGATGAGCGCAGGTGGGACGCGTTCGTCGCGCTCTTCACGCCGGACGGCGTGTTCGAAGGGCTGGAGGCGGTGAGCGGCCACGACGCGCTGCGCACTTTCTTCAGCGAACGCGTGCCGAAGCTCGCCGAGGATTTCTGGCACTTCTGCACCAACGGCACGGTGGAAATCGATGGCAACGTGGCCACCGGCCGCATCTCCATGGAATATCTCTCCGTCACCGATGGCGTCTCCTTCGTGTCGGCCGGCCACTATGACGACGTGATGCGCCGCGTGGACGGCCGCTGGCGCTTCGCCTCGCGCAGGATCACCTTCTATTTCCTCTCGCCGCTCAGCGAGGGCTGGGCCGGGCGGCCGTTCCCGGGTCGCGCGCCGGCGGCGAGGGCGGCAGAATGAACTGGATCGAGGTCAACGGCGGCGGCACGCGCTACGTATGCGAGGGCGACGGGCCGCTGCCGCTGGTCCTGATCCACGAGATGGGCGGAGCGCTGGAGAGCTGGGCACCGCTCCTGCCCCTGGTGGCGGAAGGGCGCACGGTGCTGCGCTACGACGTGCGCGGGTTCGGCCATGCCTCCAAGCTGCGCGGATCTGGCGCCATGGATGTGCTGGTGGCGGACCTGGTCGCGCTGCTCGACGCCCTGTCGATCGATGATCCGGTGGACCTGTGCGGCATGGCGGTGGGCGGCGCGGTGGCGCTGCATGCGGCGGCGTGCCATCCCGGCCGGATGCGGCGGATCGCGCTCATGGGTCCGGCCCTCGGCATCGCGCCCGAGCGGCGGGAGGCGGTGCATGCGCGTGCGGATGCGCTGGAAGCCGGCGGCATGGATTCCATCGCCGACGGCGAGCTTGATCTCACCTATCCGGCGGCACTGCGTGAGGATGACCGCTTCCCGGCCTATCGCGCGCGCTGGCTCGGCAATGATCCGTCGAGCTACGCGGCCACCTATCGCATGCTGACCGGGCTCGATTCCCGGCCGGCGCTTGGCGCGGTGTGCTGCCCTTCGCTGTTGCTCGCCGGCGCGCAGGACCCGCTGCGCCCGCCCGCGCTCATCGCCGCGGCCGCGGCCGCAATTCCCGATGCGCGCTTCGCGGTGGTGCCGAGTGGGCATGTGATGGCCCATCAATCCCCCGCGATTGTGGCGCGGGAACTCGATGCGTTCTGGCGCGCCGCGTGAGGCGACGCCGACAACCGAAAGCCCTTCCTCCCATGAAGATGCATTGGTCCCCCCGTTCCCCGTTCGTGCGCAAGGCGATGATCGCCATCCACGAGATGGGCCTTCAGGATCAGGTCACCTGCGTGCGTACGGTGGCCTCGCCGTTCAAGGCCCATGAGGAGCTCATGGACGACAACCCGCTGAGCAAGCTGCCCACGCTCGTGCTCGACGACGGCACCGTGGTCTATGACTCCCACGTCATCTGCGAATATCTCGACACCCTGCACACGGGGCCGCGCCTGTTCCCCACCGTCTGGCCGGAGCGCCTCATCGCGCTGCGCAACGAGGCGCTCGGCGACGGCCTGATGGACCTCGGCCTCCTGTGGCTCATCGAGCGCTGGCGCGGCGAGGGCATGCAGTCGGCCGACCTCGTCACGGCCAACGCTCGCAAGGTGGAGCGGGTGCTCGCCCGGCTGGAGGCCGACGTGAAGCTGCTCGCCGACCGTCCGTTCGACATCGGACACCTCACCATTGGCACGGCGCTCGGCTATCTCGACTTCCGCTTCCCCTTCCTGGAGTGGCGCAACGGGCGGCCGGTGCTGGCGGCCTGGCACGCGGGCTTCCTGGAGCGACCTTCTGTGCAGGCCAATCCGGTGGTGGACGATTCCTGAGCCGTCGGCCCGACCCGTCCGCACGCACGCCCCGAACGATCGAGGTTTCCATGATTCAGTCGCGCATGGTGGGGGAAGTCCGCGTCACCCGCCTTCTGGAATACGCCGCGCCCACCCATGATCCGGCCTTCCTGTTCCCGGACATGGCGCCGGGACTGCTGGCGGACAACGCGGGCTGGCTCGCCCCGCATCATTACGTGCCGCACATGAACCGGCTCATCGTCACCATCCAGCTCTGGATCGTGCATGCCGGCGGCAACGTCATCGTCATCGATACCGGTGTCGGCAACCGCAAGCCGCGGGCGGCGGCGCGCATGAACCAGCTCAACAGCCTCGTGCTGCCCTGGCTCGAAGCGGCGGGCGCCGCGCCCGACACAGTAACACACGTGGTCCACACCCACCTGCACAGCGACCATGTGGGCTGGAACACGGTGCTGTCCGCCGACGGACGGTGGACCCCCACCTTCCCCAATGCCCGGTACCTGCTGCCGAAGCTCGAATACGACCATTACATCGAGGCCCTCGCCAAGGCCTCAGACCCCATCATCGATGCCGCGTTTGACGACAGCGTGCGCCCCGTGGTGGAGGCCGGCCTTGCCGATTTCATTCCCGATCGTGGCGAGATCGCCGACGTGCTCTCCATCGAGGCCGCGCCGGGGCACTCCGTGGGCCACCAGACCTACCGCATCCGCTCGCGCGGCGAGGAAGGTCTGTTCAGCGGCGACGTGATGCACAGCCCGGCGCAGATCGTCGATCCCAAGCTCAACACGACCTACTGCGCGCTGCCCGAGGCGGCCCGGCGCACCCGCGCCGCACTGCTCGCGCGGGAGGCCGAGCGCGGCACGCTGGTGATGCCCATGCATTTCGGCGCGCCACACTGCGGCTACATCCGCCGCCAGGGGGAGGGATACACCTTCGAACCGGCGACGTGGTGAGCCTTGCCGAGGATAAGAAAAGCCCCATGAGCCATCGCGATCCCGTTATCTGTGAGCCGTTGCGCACCCCAGTGGGTCGGTATGGCGGCATGTTCAAGGACGTGCCGGCGACCCGGCTGGCCGGTTGCGTCATCGAGGCTCTGATTGACCGGACGGGGATCGATCCCGCGCGGATCGACGACGTCCTCTTCGGCCAATGCTATCCGAACGGGGAGGCTCCTGCCATTGGCCGCGTCGCCGCGCTTGACGCGGGGCTTCCCGTCACCGTGCCGGGTCTGCAGCTGGACCGCAGGTGCGGGTCCGGCCTGCAGGCTGTGCTTGATGCGGCGATGCGGGTTCAGACGGGAGCGTGCGACCTGGTCATTGCTGGCGGCGTCGAGAGCATGAGCCGGGCAGAGTATTACTCGGAAGATGTCCGCTGGGGCGCGAAGGGCCGCCCGATCGCGCTGCACGATCGCCTCGCACGCGGCCGCGTGACGGCGGGCGGCGAGCGTTATCCCGTTCCGGGCGGCATGCTGGAGACTGCGGAAAATCTTCGCCGGGCCTACGGCATCGGACGCGAGGAGCAGGACGAACTGGCCCTCCAGTCGCACCGCCGGGCGGTGGCTGCGGCGGAAGATGGCCGCTTCGCCGAAGAGATCGTCCCGGTGACGATCCTCGGGCGCGGCGGGAAGTCTCCCGTGGAAATCCAACGAGACGAGCATCCCCGTGCGGACGCCAGTCTCGCCTCTCTTGCGGAATTGCGGCCTATCAGGAGCGCCCAGGATCCGGCCGCGACCGTCACTGCCGGCAACGCCAGCGGGCAGAATGACGGAGCCGCGGCCTGCCTTGTCACCACACGGGCCATGGCCGACACGTTGGGCCTGAAGCCACTCGCCCGTCTGGTGGGCTGGGCGGCGGCGGGTGTCGCTCCGAACGTGATGGGGATCGGACCAGTACCGGCGACCGAGAAGGTGTTGTCCCGGGCCGGGCTAACGCTGGCCGACATGGACCTCATCGAGCTCAACGAGGCATTCGCGGCGCAGGTTCTGGCCTGCACGCGCGAGTGGCGCTTCGGCTCAGTCGACATGGAGCGGCTCAACGTGAACGGCTCCGGCATTTCCCTTGGCCATCCAGTGGGAGCGACCGGCGTGCGCATCCTCGCCACCCTCCTTCGCGAGATGGACCGCCGGGGTGTGCGCTACGGGCTCGAAACCATGTGCATCGGCGGAGGGCAGGGCCTTGCCGCGATTTTCGAGCGCATCGGTTAGCGGGGGCAATGACCAGTGCCCCTTCGCCAGCGATCTGGCGGTCGCGACGATGTCCTCCTGCGATCCGGGACTGCGGCGCGTGGTGCTCCGACCCGATCGGCGACGGAGGTGAACTATAGACTGCTATGCGGGACTGGATGTGTCGCTCGAGGCGACGCACGTTTGCGTGGTGAATGGCGAGGGCAAGGTCATTCGGGAAGGGATATTGCCCTTTGATCCGGATGCCATCGAGCTGTTCCTGGCCGAAATGCAGGCCTTTTCGGCACTCTGCTGGAAGAGGTTTCGGGGCGGCGGATCATTGAGATCCGGCAGAACATCAAGGCTGTTGGCGTACCAATGCGCGTCGCCGGACCCTTGAAGGCCGAGACCGGGGCTCCCGCCCTTGCTCCGGGCTTTCGGCATCCTTTGAATGAGGCGACCCCAGAGAAGGGGGGCCACAGGCAACAGAACTCCGGCCTCAGCAGGCTATTCATTCAAGATGCGGACCGTTACATAACGTCCCTTCGAGACACCGTCTCCCATAATCTTCATGGCAACCTCGGTAGAACCGGTTCGGGCCTATGAAGCGGGATTTCGCTTGCGCCCTTTCACTCAGCGTCGGGCTGGCTGGCGGGATGAGCGGCGGCGAAGGCGGGGTGGGTCGCCGCCAGGGCCTCCACGCGCAGGATGCGGGGAAAGGTCTCCAGCGGAACGTCGAAGCGCCGGGCGGAATAGAGTTGTGGGATCAGGAAGACGTCCGCCAGCCCCGGCGCGGGGCCGAAGCAATAGCCCTCGTCGCCGATCAGCGCCTCCACCGCGCGGAAGCCGTCCGTGACCCAGCGGGCGATCCAGGCGGAGACGGCCGCCTCGTCCTGGTCGAGGGCCTGGCGCAAATAGGCGAGCTGGGAGGAGTTGTTGGGCGGGTGGATGTCGCAGCCGATGATGGCCGCCACGGACCGCACCTTGGCCCGCGCCACCGCATCCGTCGGCAGCAGGGGCGGGGCGGGATGGGTCTCTTCCAGATAGTCGAGGATGGCGGGGGACTGGATGAGCACCGTCCCGTCGTCGAGTTCCAGCGCCGGCACCCGCTCCTGCGGATTGAGGGCGCGATAGGCGGGGGCATGCTGCTCCCCGCCGTTGCGCACCAGATGCACCGGCACCTGCTCCACAGCGATCCCCTTCAGCGCCAGCGCGATGCGCACCCGGTAGGCCGCCGAGGAGCGCCAGTAGGTGAAGAGCCGCACGGCCGCCTCACACCGCCGGGGCGGGCAGGATGGTGCCGCGGCACGCGCCGAAGCCGATGGAGGCGAAGCCGTCGCGGGTCGCCCGGCCCTGGATGATGAGGGTGTCGCCATCCTCCAGGAACCGCCGCTCCTCCCCTGAGGCGAGGGTGAGCGGCGCCCTGCCACCCTGCGTCAGCTCCAGCAGGCTGCCGAAGCTGTCCGGCGTCGGGCCGGAGATGGTGCCGGTGCCCAGTAGATCGCCGGGATTGAGATTGCAGCCGCCGGAGGCGTGGTGCGCCACCAGTTGGGCGAAGGTCCAGTAGAGGTCGCGCGACGAACCGCGGGAAAGCAGGTGTGGCGCCAGCCCCTGCGCCCGCATGGCCGGCGTCTCGATGAGCACGTCGAGGGTAAGGTCGAGGGCGCCGGTCGACTGGTCGTCCGCGTCCATCAGATAGGCAAGCGGAGCGGGGTCTCCCTCCGGGCGCGGGGGCTGGGCGATGCGGAAGGGGGCGAGCGCCTCGGGCATCACCACCCAGGGCGAGAGGGTGGTGGCGAAGTTCTTGGCGAGGAAGGGGCCGAGGGGCTGATATTCCCAGCCCTGGATGTCGCGCGCCGACCAGTCGTTCAGCAGGCAGAAGCCGGCGATGTGGCCGGCCGCCGCGCCGATGGGGATGGGCTCGCCCAGTGCATTGCCGGCGCCGATGAACACGCCCAGCTCCAGCTCGTAGTCGAGATTGCGGGAGGGACCGAAGCTGGGCTCCGCTTCCTCCGCCCGCTTGCGCTGGCCGTTGGGCCGCCGCACCGAACCCGCCGACACGCCGATGGAGGAGGCGCGGCCGTGATAGCCGATGGGCACGTATTTGTAGTTGGGCAGGAGCGGATTGTCCGGCCGGAACAGCTTGCCCACGTTGGTGGCGTGGCTGATACCGGCATAGAAATCCGTATAGTCGCCGATGGCGGCGGGCAGGTGCATCCTGCAGTCCGCCGCGTGGTGGAGCAGCGCGCCGGCATGACGCTCCACGGTCGCATGCTCCTGCCCGGCGGCGTCGAGCAGGTCCACCAGCCGCGCGCGCAGCGCCCGCCGGGGCTCGGCGCCCAAGGCGAAGAAGGCGTTGAGCGTCGGTCCCGACGCCGCCTGCGCCGCGTCCGACGCGGCGCCCGCGAACAGGCCGAGGGCGAGCGCCGCGCCGAGGTCCAGGATCTCTTCGCCGATGGCGACGCCGCCGCGCGGCGCCCCGCCGTTCGGGCTGAAGATGCCGAAGGGGAGGTTCTGAATCGGGAAATCGGCATGGCCGTTGGCGGAGGTCACCCAGCTTTGGCGGGCGGGATCATGGGTCGCGTCGATCATGGGACATCCGGAAAGCGGGAACGGCGGGGCCTGCGCGGACTTCGGGGGAGGCGGCGTCAGGCGGGTGCTACCACGCCGCGCGGCGGTTGGGGGCGAAGCGCTTCTTCAGGCCGGCCCAGCAGTCCACATAGTCGGCCTGCAGTTGTGGCACGCCGGCCGCATAGGCGGTGACGCGCTGGGGCAGGCGGGTCTCGAACATGAAGGCCATGGTGTTTTCCAGCTTCACCGGCGTCTGCGGGCCGGTGGAGGCGTGCTCGAAGGCGGCGGTGTCCGGGCCGTGGGGCAGCATCAGATTGTGCAGGGAGAAGCCGCCCGGTTCGAACCCCTCGGGCTTGGCATCGTAGACGCCGAAGATGAGGCCCATGAATTCGGACATGATGTTGCGATGATACCACGGCGGGCGGAAGGTGTTCTCCGCCACCATCCAGCGTTCGGGAAAGAGCACGAAGTCGATGTTCGCCGTGCCCGGCGTGCCCGAGGGCGAGGTTAGCACGGTGAAGATGGACGGGTCCGGGTGATCGAACAGCAGCGCCCCCACGGGCGAGAAGGCGCGCAGATCATATTTCCACGGCGCGTAATTGCCGTGCCAGGCCACCACGTCGAGGGGCGACTGGCCGATCTCGGCCATATGCAGCTCCCCGCCCCATTTCACATAGAGGCGGGAGGGCTCCTCCTTGTCCTCATAGGCGGCGACGGGGGTGAGGAAATCGCGCGGGTTGGCGAGGCAATTGGCGCCGATGGGGCCGCGATCCGGCAGAGTGAAGGTCGCGCCGTAATTCTCGCAGACATAGGCACGGGCGGGCCCGTCAGTCAGCTCCACCTTGAAGATCACGCCGCGCTGGATGAGGCAGATCTCCCCTGGCGCGATGTCGATGACGCCGAATTCGGTGCGAAAGCGCAGAGCACCCTGCTGCGCGACCACAAGCAACTCGCCGTCCGCATTGAAGAAATAGTCGTTCTCCATGGACGCAGTGACGAACGCCATGTGCGCCGCCATCCCACCCTGGCTGTCCGCGTCCCCCGCCGTGGTGAGGGTGGCAAGGCCGCTCAGGAAGGTACGCTTCTCCTGCGGCAGGGGGATGGCGCTCCAGCGATACTGCCCGAGCGCGAGCTCGCTCTCGTCCCGCGCCATGGGGGCGGTGCGCACCAGGCCCTTGTCCACCCGCCGGTAGCGGCCGGAATGCTTCACCGTGGGGCGGATGCGATAGAGCCAGGAGCGTTCGTTCACCGCCTGCGGTGCGGTGAAGGGCGAGCCGGAAAGCTGCTCCGCGTAGAGGCCGAAATTGACCTTCTGCGGCGAGTTGCGGCCCACCGGCAGTGCGCCCTCGATGGCTTCCGTCTCGAACGCATTGCCGAAGCCGGACATGTAGCCGGGCGCGCGCACGCTGGACCGCACGGCCGGGCCCTGAAAGGCCGCATAAGGCTGGATCGTCATCTGGACCTCCGGGGTGTCAGGCGCGCCGTCAGGATTTGCCCAGCGGACAGCCGGTCTCGCCGGGGCGGAAGACTTCGCTCGCGGGCAGGGTGGTGACGGGCTTGTAGAAGTCCCATGGACCCTTGCTCTCGGCGGGGCTCTTCACCTCGTACAGGGTGAGGTCGTAGAGCACGCGGCCATCGGGGCGGATGCTGGCGGCGTGGCCGAAATAGTCCACCGGAAGGTCGCGCATCTGCGCATTCACCTTGCCCGCGTCGTCGGATCCGGCCGCGGCCACGGCCTTCAGATAATGCTTCACCGAGGCATAGACCGAGGCCTGCTGCTTGGTGGGCATGCGGCCCACCTTCGCCTCGAAGCGCCTGGCGAAGGCCCGGGCCTCGTCGTTCTGGTCCCAGTAGAAGCCGGTGGAGACCAGAAGCCCCTTGGCCAGCGGCAGGCCCATGGCCTTGATGTCGGTGAGGAACACGAGGAAGCCCGCGAGCTTCTGGCCACCGGAGGTGATGCCGAATTCCGCCGCCTGCTTCACTGCGTTGCTGGTGTCGCCGCCCACGTTGGTCAGGCCGATCACCTGCGCCTTGGACGCCTGCGCCTGAAGCAGGAAGGAGGAGAGGTCCGGCGCGCCGAGGGGATGGCGCGCGCTGCCGAGAACCTTGCCACCGGCGGAGGCCACCGCGGCCGCCGCGTCCCGCTCCATGGCGTGGCCGAACGAATAATCGACCGTGATGAAATACCAGCTCTTGCCATTGGCGAGCGCCGTCACCGCCTTGCCGGTGGCGTTGGCCAGCGCATAGGTGTCGTCCGCCCAATGGGTGGAATAGGGCGAGCAGGCCTTGCCGGTCAGTTCGGAGACGGCGGCGCCGGAGATCAGCAGCGTCTTTTTCTTCTCGCGGGCGATCTCCTGCGCGGCCAGGGCGACGGAGCTGACGGGCAGGTCGGCCACCGCATCCACGCCGCCCTCGTCGAACCACTTCCGCAGGGTGGCGCCGCCCACGTCCGCCTTGTTCTGGTGGTCGCCGGAGATGATCTCCACCGGCACGCCGGCGACCTTGCCGCCGAAATCCTCGGCGGCGAGTTCCGCGGCCACCACCGAGCCCCGCCCGCCGATGTCCGCGAACTGTCCGCCCATGTCGCCGAGCACGCCGATGCGCACCACATTGTCCGACATCTGCGCCCGCGCCGGCATGGCGGCGGTGGTGGCGAGCGCGAGGGCGGCCAACATCTGCGCGGCGAGCGGCGCGCGCGACTTCAGCACCTGACCTTCAATCTGCATGTTTTCCTCCCGAAGGCGTGCGCCGTCGTTCCTGCGACGCTGCGCCGGTTCCAATGCGTGCGAACGTGTGCCGGCCGTGGCGGACGGACCGGGCCGGAGCCTCAGTCCTCCAGGGCCTGCCACATCTCCATGTCGCGCTCGGCGGTCCAGATGCGCGGGTTGTCGATGCCCTGCGCCTCGTCATAGGCGCGCGCGATGTCGAACGGCATGCAGTGCTCGAAGATCACCCAGTGGCCGTACCTGGGGCGCATCTGGCGCATGGCTTCGGCATAGACGGTCTTCAGGTCATGCCCGGCCTTCACGCCCGCCTCGGCGATGGCGAAGGCATCGCGCAGGAAGGCCCGGGTCTCGTCCAGCCCGGCCTTGATCTGATCCGGCGTCACCAGCGCCTCGCCGCGTCCCGGCACCAGCTTCTGCGCGCCGAGGGTCTCCAGCCGGTCGAGCGTCTGCGGCCAGTCCCGGAAATGGGCGTCGCCGCAATAGGGGGTGGCGCCGTATTCCACGAGGTCGCCGGCGAACAGAACCTTCTCCTTCGGCAGCCAGGCGATGGTGTCGCCACGGGTGTGGCCGCGGCCGGCATGGATGATGCGCACCTCCCGCGAGCCCAGCCACAGGGTCATTTCCTGGTGGAAGGTCATGGTCGGCCAGGTCAGGCCGGGAATGGTGTCCTGTGCCCGGAACAGGCGGGGAAAGCGCTGGATCTCGGACGCCATATCCTGCGCGCCGCGCTCCACGATCATGTCGCGGGTGACGTCGGAGGCGATGACGTTGATGCGCTCCTCGAAGCCGGCGGCGCCCAGCACCCGCACAGCGTGGTAATGGGTGAGCAGCACGTGGCGGATGGGCTTGTCGGTGACGGCGCGGATGCGGGCCACCAGCTCCTTCGCCATCACCGGCGTCGCGCGCGCATCGATGATGAGCACGCTGTCGTCGCCGATGATGACGCCGGAATTGGGATCGCCCTCGGCGGTGAGGGCGAACACGCCGTCCGCCAACTCGGTGAAGATTTCCTTCTTCTCGGCGAGGTCGCCCTGGCTGGCGAAGGTCTTTGTGGCGGCGGCGGTGGTCACGCGGCGGTCCTCCCTTGAGAGGGCGCCGGACGGACGAGCGGGCCCGATATCGGACCCGCCGAAATCCTCCCGCGCGCTTCCCTCATCCCCGGCTGTTTGATATAGCGCAATTGGTTGCGACTGAGACGATGTTATGCAGTTGCAACTGCAACAGTCAAGGGCCCCGCAGGGCCGGCGTCTCACGTTACGGGTCCATGGCCATGTCGAAGCGCAAGGTTGAAAAGCTCAACCTCCTGAAATTCGTGCCGTTTCGCCTCAATCGGCTGGCGGCGGAATTCTCCACCGCGCTCGCGGCCGAATACATGGCGCGCTACAAGATCGACATTCCCGAGTGGCGGGTTCTGGCCACCCTCGGCCTGCACGATGCGCCGCGCAGCGCGCAATACGTGGTCCGCTGCACACGCACCCACAAATCGCGCATCAGCCGGGCGGTGAGCGCGCTGGCGGAAATGGGCTATGTGGCGCGCCTCGACAGCGCCGAGGACCGCCGCGAGGTGATGCTGGAGCTGACCCCGCAGGGCCGCGCCATCTATGGCGAACTTGTGCCGCTGCTGCTGAAGCGCGAGGAGGCCATCCTCTCCTGCCTCACGGCGGAGGAACAGGCCCAGCTCGACCACCTCATGGACAAGCTGGAAAAGAGCTTCGACCTGGTGCAGTGCGCGGACTGACGGGCCGAGCGACGGTCCGCCCCTGCGGCGCTTGAGCCTCACCCCCGCTCGACGAGCGACTGGGCGCGGGCGAGCACCTTGTCCATGGCCCGCTCCAGCACCTCCCGCTCCTCCGCATCGAGGTCTTGCAGCAGATCCTGTTCCCGCGCCTGCGCGAGGGGCACGATCTTGCGGAACAGGGTCCGGCCCGCGGGCGTGAGGGTGAGGATCTTGGCGCGCCGGTCGGCATCGTCGGCGGCGCGGGTGATGAGGTCGGCCTCCTCCAGCCGGGCGACGGCGCGGCTCACCTGCATCTTGTCGAGGGTGGAATAGGCGCTGATGTCCTTCGCGGCCATGGCGCCGTTGGCGCCGAGGGCGGCCAGCACCCGCCATTCGGCGCGGCTGATGCCGAAGCGATCCGCATAGAGCTGCGCCACCGCCATGGACACCCGTTCCGCCAGCACCGCGAGGCGATAGGGGAAGAAGGCGCCGAGCGCGAACGGCACGCCTTCGTGTTTCGCCATTCCGCGTGCCTCCCGCCTCGTTGATAACGTTGGTGACTTATACACCACCGCAGTGCGCTTCGGCCAGCGGGAGCCGTTCGGCGAGATGATGGGTTCGCTCGGATGGAATCGTCTCATCTGCAACGAATTTCGCTTGCGCCATATAGTAACGTTTGTTACTTATTGTGCCGGCCCCTTACAGCCCAACAACGAACGGGAGGACGACATGCTCGTCGAGAAGATCCATCACGTCGCCTATCGCTGCCGGGATGCGAAGGAGACCGTCGATTTCTACCGGGACATCCTGGACATGGAGCTGGTCGGCGCCATCGCCGAGGACAAGGTGCCTTCCACCAAGGCGCCCGATCCCTACATGCACATCTTTCTCGATGCGGGTGCCGGCAGCATCCTCGCCTTCTTCGAATTGCCGAACTCCCCGCCCCAGGGGCGCGACCCCAACACCCCCGAATGGGTGCAGCACATCGCCTTCCAGGTGGGGAGCATCGATGCGCTGGAGCAGGTGAAGGCGAAGGCTGAGGCCGCCGGCATCGAAGTCGTCGGCCCCACCGACCACGACATCTTCAAGTCCATCTATTTCTTTGATCCCTCCGGCCACCGCCTGGAGCTTGCCGCCTGGACCACCACGCCCGAGGTGCTGGCGCGGCTGAAGGCGGTGGCGCCCGCGATGATCGCGGAATGGGCCGAGACCAAGACGCCGCCGCGCCACGCCGCCTGGCTGCACGAGAAGGAATTCGGCGCGCACTGACGCGCGCCCCGCCGCGCCTCACGGGGCAGCGCAGGACGACGAGAGGCCGCAAAGGCCCGGATCCATTTTGAGGAAACGTTCGGGAGACCGGCTCCGATGATGAGCACCTATAGCTATCCGAAGTTCGCCTACCGCATCTCGGCCGAGCAGCAAGCCGGCCGGCTCGCGCGCCATCCGGTGGTGGTGATTGGTGCCGGCCCGGTGGGCCTCACAGCCGCCCTCGATTTCGCCAGCCGCGGCATTCCCACCGTGGTGCTGGACGACAACGACACCGTCTCCATCGGCTCGCGGGCCGTGTGCTACGCCAAGCGCCCGCTGGAGATCTGGGACCGGCTCGGCTGCGCCGCGGCCATGGTCGAGAAGGGCATCTCCTGGCGGATCGGCAAGGTCTTCTTCGAGGAAGACCTGCGCTACCAGTTCGATCTTCTCCCCGAGCCGGACCACAAGATGCCGGCCATGATCAATCTCCAGCAATATTACCTCGAGGAATATCTGGTGGAGACCTGCGCGGCCTCGCCCCTTGTGGACCTGCGCTGGAAGCACAAGCTCATCTCCCTCCACCAGGACGCCGATGTGGTCACGCTGACGGTGGAGACGCCGGACGGCGTGTTCACCCTGGAAGCCGAATGGGTGGTGGCCTGCGACGGCGCCAATTCCGACACCCGCCGCATGGTGGGCGCCGAATTCACCGGGCAGGCCTTCATGGACCGCTTCCTCATCGCCGATGTGGTTATGAAGGCGGAATTCCCCACCGAGCGCTGGTTCTGGTTCGATCCGCCCTTCCATCGCAACCAGTCGGTCCTGCTGCACCGGCAGGCGGACGATGTATGGCGCATCGACTTCCAGCTCGGCTGGGAGGCCGATCCGGTGGAGGAGAAGAAGCCGGAGAACATCATTCGCCGCGTGAAGGCCATGCTGGGGCCGCAGGCGGACTTCGAGCTGGAGTGGGCTTCGGTCTACCAGTTCGCCTGCCGGCGCATCGACAAGTTCCGCTATGGCCGCGTGATCTTCGCCGGCGATGCCGCCCACCAGGTCTCGCCCTTCGGCGCGCGGGGCGCCAATTCGGGCGTTCAGGACGTGGATAATCTCGGCTGGAAGCTGAAGCTGGTGCTGGACGGCCTCGCCCCCGAGCGCCTCCTCGACACCTATCACGACGAGCGGGCGCTGGCGGCGGACGACAATATCGCCCATTCCACCCGCTCCACCGACTTCATCACCCCCAAGACCGCCATGAGCCGGCGCTTTCGCAATGCCGTGCTGGAGCTTGCGGGCGCGCACCCCTTCGCCCGGCCGCTGATGAATTCCGGCCGGCTCTCTATGCCGACGCCCTATCTCCATTCCGTGCTGAACACGCCGGACGCGGACGCCTTCGCCGGCCTCATGCTGCCGGGAACCGCCTGCGCCGATGCGCCGGTGGAGGTGGACGGGCGCGCTGGCTGGCTGCTGCCGCTGCTGGGCCAGGGCTTCACGGTGCTCACCTTCGGCGAGGCGCCGGTGTCCGCGATCGAGGCCGGGGCCATTCGCGCGGGCGTGCTCCGGGTCGGCCATGACCTTCTGGATGTGAAGGGGCTGCTCGCCGACCGCTACGATGCGGCTCCCGGCACCACCTATCTGATCCGGCCGGACCAGCATGTCGCGGCGCGCTGGCGCACCTTCGACCCCGAGAAGATCACGGCGGCCCTGCGCCGCGCCATTGCCGCCTGAGGAGCACCCATGCTGGATCACACCACCCGCGCCGGCCACGGCGGGCCCCGCCTCGTCCTCACCCCCAACATTCCCGACCCGGACGGCTTCTATGAGGAGCTGATTGAGCGCCAGCGCCACCTCACGGAGGAGGAGGCGCAGGACATGAATTGCCGCCTCATCCTCATCCTCGCCAACCATATCGGCGTGCGGACAGTGCTGAGCGAAGCCCTGACGGCGGCGACGGCGTAGGTTAATCCCTGCAGACGAGATCCTCTGCCGTGGAATGTGAACCGGCATAGGTCTCGCGGCGTCGACGGTAAGCCGGCCCGACGTCATGACGCCAGCATCAGCACCGTCAATAGTCCTGGTGGCGGCGAGACTGCTGTCGAGGGCAATGCGATGATTTCCCTCGACAGCTCCCGTCTGTCCATCCCGCTTTGCTCGGTGCATGATCACGCCGAGGAACGTGCGGAATTCAGGGCGCCATCCGAGATGACGATCAATCGTAGCCGCTTGCCGCCTAAAGTGGAGATGTCCGGGCGGCGAGAGATGGCGGGCTTCTCATTCTCCATCATGATGCGCATTCGGGCGATTTGGTCAGTCACGCCGCCATGCTCACGGGCGCCCTATCGATTGTCCAGTCCAGGGCATAGGGAAGCTATCCGGCCTCATGCGGCGACATGCTCGCATTCAGCATGTTCCGCCTCCTCATCGCCGGCCACCCTGCGGAGAAACCGGGCCAACGCTGCTTTCCGGGAGCCGCGATCGAGCGCATAGGCGGTCTGTTTGAACTCAATTCCGTCGAGAAGTCCCTGGATGTAGCCGGAGATGGTGTCTGCGGCCATGATCAGAGCTGTGTCGAGCGTATGGATGTAGTTGCTGGTGACCGATCCCTTCGCATGGCCGACCAGGGCGGCGATGGTGACCTCGGTGAAACCGAGATCGTTCGCAACGCTGGCGAAGCTGTGGCGGAGGATGTGAGGGGTGACATCGGCTAAGGGCGAGTTGGCGAAGATCTTCCTCCAGTGATTGGGGAAGCTGCCGAATGCGCTCTCGCCGCTCCGGCCGGGGAAGACGTAATCTCCGATCGCCTCTTTCCGACGCTTCTCCAGATATTCCACCACGGGCAGCCCGATGGGCCGAACGGAGCTTCCCTCCTTGCTGTCGGTCAGACGGAGACAGCTCGAATTCGTATCGACTTCTGTCCATCGCAGCGTGACCATCTCCATGCGACGGCACCCGGTTTGGGCGATCTGGCGGATGATCTCGACCGACATCCGGTAGTTCTCGTTCTTGGAAGCCGTCTTGAGCAGGTCGCCGAGGACGCGATATTCGGCTTCGCTCAGCCGCCGGGCTCGGACATTGTCCTTCGGCCGCCGCACACCGTGCGCCGGATTCGTCTCGATGATCCCGGCTTCGACCGCATAAGTGAGGATTCCGCCAAGCAGGCCGATTGTACGCGTGGCAGTGCCGGCACCGCCTTTCACGATGGACTTGCCGCGCAGGTCCTTCGTTTTGACGGTGAGGCGCGTCTTCCCCGCCATGATGTCCTTCATGGCCTTCGTGATGTCTGCTTTCGTAAGGTCCCTGACGCGACGCGAGCCGAGGAGGGGAACGATATGACGGTGGATGCGGCCAAGATCAGAGGCGATCGTGCTGTGCTTCTTGGGGCGCCCACCCTTTCCGAGGATCAGCCCTCCTTGCAGGTCAGTCAGATAGAGATCGCAGAGTTCTTTGACCGTAAGCGCTTTGCGATCCAGCAGCCGCTCTTCGGCCGGGTCGTCGCCTTGCGCGATCCGGCCCAATTGCGCCTTGGCTTCCTGGCGCGCGCGTTCCGGCGTCCACACTCCGTGCAGCCCGATCGTGAACCGGCGCGATCGGCCAGCCGACCGATACTGCAGGACGTAGCTTCGCTTTCCGGACGTGAAAACCCGGAGGCCAAAGCCAGGGAGCTCATCGTCCCAGATCACGTAATCCTTGGCGCCGGCTTCCGCGGCATCGACGGTCCTTTTGGTGAGCTTAGCCATGGGGTTTCTCCGCCCTGATCGCTTCGTCTCGCGTGAGCGCCAGTAAGCAGCAGGAAGAAAGTGGTGGCGGAGAGAAGGATAGTCTCGGCTAGGGTGCGCTACACAATATTTTTCAGTAACAGTATGATATCGCATTTCTTCGCGCTCCATCGTAAATTCGACGGAGCTACTAGTAGTCCCTCCGAAGGCGGAGGCCGCACGTTGCAATCGTGTCTGGTGCGCCATCGCAATTAGAAGTTGCTTTGGTATTTGCGCGGAAGTCGCGCTTTTCCATCCTGTCGCTGGAAGCCCATCGACCGCCTTGGCAAGACCGGGGCGCGGCTCCCGCCTGGATCTGAATCTCGCCTTCTCCAAAATTCGACGGTCTATGAGACGCTCGGCTGGGCGACCATGCTTCCACAGCGTTGGGGTCAATGCCCCAGACAGGGGTCAATATTCGGCGCCGATATGGGGTCAGGTTTCCGTGCCGATTGACACTCCGCCGCCTGGCGGTGGCTCATCCCGCCCGCCACCGCGGCAAGAACACGGACCCGAAGATCAAACGACAGAGCCTTCACCATCCCTGCCGGCCTCCTCCTCCGGCAGGCAGCTTGAATCAGTTCCGGCGTGATCTGGAAATCTCTGCTGATTCATGATGATCGGCTTCGCTCTAAGTGAATAACCGCGGCATTTTCATCGCGGGGCTTACTCGGCTGCGGCTTGCGAGGTGACGTTGGTATCGTCGAGGGGCTCCACAAGTGAGACACCCTGCCATTTTCCAGTCGTCACGAGAATATTCACTGTATCGTGCAGTTCAAGTGCGACGGCCGACGCCGCTGGAGACAATAGGTCCCTAGATATCGAGTAGAGATAGTTTCGGCGATTGAGTGTCGCATCGGCGATGCGTATAGCGCGCCAGTTTCGGCCATGCTCGCCTTCATGATGCAGCGCAGACATCGGCTTAATGGTGACGCCCATGCCGTCATAGACGCATTTCATCAGGAGTGTGAGCGAGTCGATCTCAGCGACGACATGCGGGGTGAGATCGCGGCGATCGAATTCCGCAACGATGCGGCGCCGCAGTCCGTGTGTGCCGGTCGGCAGAATGAGCGGCAATTTGGCGACATCATTGACCGAGATACTGACCTGGTCTTCCGGCACATGGCTGCTGTGCCGCGGCAAAAGAAGAAATAACTCCTCATCCAGCAACGGAATCGCATCGAGCTTGGACGAAACGTCGCTTGTGAAAAGAATCGCAAGATCAAGCTGTCCGAGCCGCATCATCTGCGCGATATGCCCGCTCATGCCCTCAACCACATTGAGCAGGACGCCCGGGTACTTTTCATGGATGCACCGCATCAGCGGCAGGCCCAGAGCAACCAGTGTTGTCGATGGAAGTCCGAGCGAGACCATGCCGCGGACGGCACCTGTGTCCTGGCGCGCAATCGACAGGGCCTGGTCAAGCTGGCGCAACATGAAGCGCGCGTGGTGATAGAGCGCGAGCCCGTTTTCGGTTGGGGTGACGCCGCGCGCGGAGCGAATCAGCAGCGGCTTGCCGACTTCATCCTCCAGCTTGGCAAGCTGCTGGCTTAGCGCTGGCTGAGCCACGAACAGGCAACGCGATGCCTTTGACAGGCTGCCGCTTTCGACGATCTGGGCAAAGTACCGCAGCTGGCGCAGATCCATGGGGCACCGGGCATATGAGGAGTTTGGCCAAGGGATATAGGTGCTGCTTATAGCACCCAATGTAAATCGGTATTTTCGCTTATGCCCAATCGGCTCTAAGCCGCAAAGGAACGAGAAAACGGGGAGTTGAAGCAATGGCAGATGCCGCGGCGCCGCAAATTACGGCCGCTTTGCCTGCCTGCCGGCTGTTGATCGGCGGCCAGTGGACGAAAGGAGCGTCCGCTGCGGCCGTGATGGACAAGTTCCGCCTTGAGCCGTGCATGTATGCTCAACTGCCGTCACGCCAGCAGGTGTCAGATTGCGTTGCCGCAGCCGATGCCGCCTTTCAGGCCAGCACTCTGACTCCCTATGCGCGCGGTGCCATCCTCGATCGTGCCGCCGCGTTGATCGAGCAGCGGGCGGAAGAGCTTGCCGACGCACTGGGCAAGGAGGCGGGCTTCCCGCGCCGCGACGCCCTGGGCGAGGTCCGGCGCACGGTGGTCACATTCGGGCTCTCCGCCGAGGAAGCCCGCAACTTTCGCGGCCAAACGGTTCCCATCGAAGGCGCGGCCGGCCAGGCCGGACGGCTCGGCTTCACCCTGCGCGTGCCGCTCGGGGTCATCTGCGCCATCACGCCGTTCAACGCGCCGTTGAACACGGTCGCCCACAAGGTCGGCCCCGCGCTGGCCGCCGGCAATGCGATGGTCCTGAAGCCATCGCTGCATACGCCCATGTCGTCCTGCATCATGGCCGAGTGTCTCCTCGAAGCGGGACTTCCCTCGGGCTTGATGTCGGTCCTCCATGGGGATGCCGAAGTCGCGCAATGGCTGCTCCAGGAGCCGCTGGTGCGCTTCTACGCCTTTACTGGCAGCACCGAGGTGGGGCGGTCGATCCAGGCGGCCGCCGGCTTGCGGCGCACGCAGATGGAACTCGGTTCGATCGCCCATTGCATTCTCTGCGAGGACGCCGATCTCGACGTCGCGCTGCCGAAGGTGATCAACGCCAGCTATCGCAAGGCCGGGCAGGTCTGCACCTCGATCCAGCTCCTGCTGGTGCAGCGGCCTCTGATGGCGCACGTGATCGATCGCCTGGTGCCGATGGTGAAGGCGCTGCCATACGGCGATCCGGCCGATGACAGGACGGTGGTCGGGCCAGTGATCAGCGAAGCATCGGCGCGGCGCATCGAAGCTTGGATCCGACACGCGGTCGATCACGGTGCGCGTCTCCTGGCGGGCGGCGAACGCGAGGGCGCCGTCGTTCCGCCGGCCCTGCTCACCGACGTCCAATCGAGCACGCCACTCGGCTGCCAGGAAGTGTTCGGACCCGTGCTTTGCGTCGCGCCGTTCGATTCGATGGACGAGGCGATCGCGCGCATCAATTCGACGCCGTTCGGCCTGGCCGCCGGCATCTTCACCAAGCGTATCGATGTTGCGATGCAGGCCGCCCTCAAGCTGCAGGTAGGCGGCGTCCACATCAACGAGACGCCGAGTTCTCGTGTCGACGTCATGCCCTATGGCGGCTCCAAGGATAGCGGCTTCGGGCGGGAAGGCCCGCACTACGCGATCCGCGAGATGAGCGAAGAACGCATGATCACCATCTTGGCCTGAGATGCTTGGCGACCAAGAACCATAGGAAAAAATTATGGCAAAAATGAAGGGTGGCGAAGTCATCGCCGAGTATCTTGTCAAGCAGAACGTGCCCTTCGTCTTTGGGATCTGCGGACACGGTAACGTCGGCATCCTGGACGCGCTGCACGCAGTCCGCGACAAGGTCAAGCTGGTGTCCCCGCGTCATGAGCAGTGCGCCGGGCATATGGCGGACGCATATTTCCGCGTGAAGCATCAACCCGTCGCCACGCTGACATCGACCGGGCCGGGGTCGGCCAACATGGTGATGTCGCTCGCGACGGCGCTGGCGGATTCCTCCACCTTCATGGCCATCACCGCCAACGTGCCGACCTCCCAGGCCAATCGCGGGCCGTTCCAGGAGCTGTACGCGCATAACCAGGCCGACTTCGCCCAGGTTCTTCGCCCGGTGGTGAAGCGCTCGTTCCAGCCCAGCCGCGTCGACATGCTGCCCCTGGCACTGCGTCAGGGCTTCGATACCATGGTCACGGGCCGTCCCGGACCGGTCAACCTCGACATCCCCTATAACGTTTTCCAGGAGGAAGACGACGTCGAGCTCCCGCCCCTGTCCCATGTGCATGGGGGGCATCGTCCCAGCGCCAGCGCGGACGATGTGGCGGCGGCTCTGGATCTCCTGTCGAGCGCGAAGCGTCCCGTCTTCTTCATTGGTCACGGTACGACGCTCGCGGAAGCGGGTCCCGAGATCGCGGAATTGCAGCACAAGCTGGGCATCCCGGTCATCACGTCGCCGAATGGCATGGGTTGTGTTCCCGCCGATGACCCGCTGACGCTCGGCTTCATCGGTCGAAATGGGGCCTATCCGGCCAACCAGGCTGGCCGTTTCGCGGATCTGGTGATCTGCATTGGCACGCGCTTTGACGATCGCTCGTCCTCGAGCTGGCATCCCGGCTATTCCTGGAACTTCCCGCACACGAAGCTGCTTCAGGTCGATATCGATCCGGCGGAGCTCGGCCGCAACTATCCGCCGACCCTCGGCATCATCGCCGACGCCAAGGCGTTCGCCGCCCAGATGATTGCCGCGCTGCCGGAGCATCCCGAGATCACCCGCGAAGCCTTTGCGCCATGGCGCGAGGACGTGGCGAAGTGGGTTGCCGAGTGGGAGGCGTTCGTGCGCCCCAATTTCAGTTCGGTGACGACGCCGATCCGGCCGGAGTATGTCGTCGGCGCGCTGCTCGACGTCCTGCCCGACGATGTCATCCTCTCGCTCGATTCCGGTGTGCACCACAATTGGTTCATGCAGTTCTGGAAGCCCACGCGCTCGCAGAGCATGCTGAACAGCTGGGGCTATTCGTCCATGGGCTTCGGCGTTTGCGGCATCCTTGGCGCGCAGCTGGCGGCGCCCGATCGTCCCTGCGTGGCGGTGGTCGGCGACGGCGGCTTCATGATGGCGCCCTATGTGGTCGCCACGGCGGTCGAATATGATCTGCCCTGCATCTGGATCGTGTGGAACAACTTCGCCTGGGGCGCCATCCGCGACCTGCAGTACGGCCTGTTCGAAGGCCGCGAACTTGGCACCGCCTTCTACAAGGGCAACCAGGGCCCCGGCGGCGATCGTTACAATCCCGATTTTGCGGCCTGGGCGCGCGCCTGCGGCGCCGACGGCGTGACCGTCACTCGCAGCGAGGATCTGCGTGGCGCCGTCGAGGCGGCGATCAAGAATCGTCGCCCCTGTGTGATCGACGTGCATGTCGATGCGGAGGTGCGGCCGCCGTCGACCGGCACATGGGAACTGCCCCCCATCCCCTTCAAAGAACCAGTCTTCGGCAAACCCCACCGCACGAGCTGAAGCAAAACACCAAATAATACGGGAGGAGAACAACATGACGACATTTCCCACGCAGCGAAGGGCCTTAATTGGTGCCATTGCCGGCGCCATGGCGCTGTCGACCTTGGGCCTTGGGGCTGCTTATGCGCAGTCCGCAGAGCCCATCCGCATTGGCCTGATCTATTCGAAGCAGGGTCCCGGCGCAGCCATCGGCCAGTATCTGCAGCGCGGCAGCGAACTCGCCGTGGAGCAGGCCGGCGGCAAGGTGCTCGGTCGTCCCATTGAGCTGGTGTGGCTCGACGAGCCCAATCCGCAAGTTTCTCAGCAGAACATGCAGAGGCTGGTCGACGAGAGCAAAGTGGTTGCGGTCGTCGGTGGCAACTATAGCTCGTCGGCGCTGGCGATGATGAGTGTCGCCAATCGCGAGAAGATCCCGCTGATCCTGACCGGCGCTGCGGCCAGCGAGATCACCGGAAAGAGCTGCAGCCGCTATACATTCCGGACCCAGGCGACCGTGCCGGTCCAGATGGAAGGCCTGATGCCTTACGTCTCGCAGATCGGCAAGAAGGTGTACTTCATCACGGCGTCCTATGCGTTCGGGCAGGACATTCTCCGCGCCTCGCGCGCGCTGCTCAAGAAAGTGGGCGCAACTGAAGTTGGCGTCGATGAAGTTCCGATCAATACGGCCGACTACAGCTCCTACATCCTGAAGATCCGCCAGGCGAAGCCTGATGTCGTCGTCGGCGGCCTCGTGGGCGGCGATTTCTCGAACTTCCTCAAGCAGTGGAACGAGATGGGGATGAAGGACAAGATCCCCTACGCCGCCATCGCCGTGACCGACACCGATTTCTGGGACGTGGGCGCCCAGGCGTCGACCGGAATCTATGTGAAGCCGTGGTATTACAACAATCCGAAGAATACGGCGGCGGAAAAGAAGATGACCGCCGATTTCGAGAAGAAGTATCACGAGCCGCCATCCGACAAGACGTGGTCGGGCTGGATCGGCATGCGTGCCCTGCTCGAATCGATCGAGGCCGCCAAGTCCACGGATCCGAAGGCGATCGTGACCCAGCTGGAGAAGTGGAAGAACACCGAAGAGGCCTTCCCATTCTTCTTCCGCGAATGGGATCACCAGATGGTGCGTCCCGCCGTCATCGTCGGCGTCAAGAAGCAAATCACCGACAAGTGGGACTATTTCGACGTTCTGAAGAATACGTCCGACTCGGCGGCCAGTACCGAGGCGGCGTTCGGCACCAAGGAAGAGGTTGGCTGCAACATGCCGCCTCTCTGAGCCGGCAGGTCGCCCGGCGCCCTGTTTCGTCGCAGCTTCCGAACGGATGGAAACATGCTTGACACCCTCGTCTCACAGACAGCCAACGGTCTTGTCCTTGGCTTCATCTACGTCCTGATTGCCGTGGGACTTTCCATCACGTTCGGACTGCTCGGCGTGATCAATTTCGCTCACGGCGCGTTCTTTGCGCTGGGTGCCTACGCGGCCTGGCAATTGTTCCAGCTGTTCGGCTGGCCGGCGGTGATCTTTGCGCCGCTCCTGGTCGGATTGGTGGGCATGCTCGTGGAGGTGACGATCATCCGTCGCCTCTACGGCAAGGAGCCGTTGCTGAGCCTGATCGTGACGTTCGCGCTTGCTCTGCTGATCGAAGCGCTGATCCGCTATATCTGGGGGGCGGATGGCAAGCCCTTCAACGCACCGCCGGCCCTGCTCGGGATCGTCGAGGCCGGGCCGCTGCTGATCACCAAGTATCGTGTCGCCGTGCTCGGCGCCACCATCGCGACCCTGCTCGGCCTTTGGGCCTTTCTGGCCTGGACGCCCTATGGCCGGGTTCTGCGCGCCGGCAGCCGGGATCCCGAAATGGTGGAACTGCTGGGGATCAATCTGCCGCGCGTTTTGACGGCAGTGTTCGGCCTCGGCTGCGGGCTGGCGGCCATTGCCGGCGTGCTTGCGGCCCCGCTCTGGACGGTCTCGCCGTCGATGGCGGCGAATGCGGTGATGCCGGCCTTCGTCGTCGTGGCCATCGGCGGTCTCGGATCGTTTCGTGGCGCGGTCGTGGCCGGCCTCGCCGTCGGCATCGTCACGTCACTGACGATCCAGTTCAAGCCCGAGGCTGCCGCAGCTTCGATGTACGTCCTGATGTTTGCAATCATGCTGCTTCGGCCGCGCGGCCTGTTCGGCGAGCGCTGGGAGCGATTCGAATGACAAATGGTCGCTCAATTCTGTACCGCCTCTGGGACCACCCCATCTTCATCATGTCGGTGGTGCTGATCGCGGCGACGGGCATCGCGCTCGCCACGGGCATGCCGATCCATCGCATCACCCAGATCGCCATCTACACGCTCTATGCCGGCGGTGTGAACTTCCTGATCGGCTATGTCGGACTTGTCCCGTTCGGCGCCTCCTTCTTCTTTGGCTGCGCCAGTTACGCCCTTGCCATCGGCAGCGGCATGCTCGGCGGCAACGAGATCACCGGCATCATCATCGCCGCGCTGTTCTCGCTGCTTCTGGCCCTGATTGTCGGTGCCATCATCCTGCGGCGGCGCGGCCTTTATTTCTCGTTGCTGACGCTCGCCTGCTCGCAGATCGCTTTCGAAATCGCGTTCAAATGGACCAGCGTGACTGGCGGCGAGAACGGCCTGCAGAATGTCGAGCGGCCGCTGTTCGGTTCGGCGGTGTCGTTCCACATCTTCGCGCTGGTCACGGTTCTGGGAAGTTGCTGGGTCATGTGGCGCCTGGCTCACGCACCGTTCGGACGGTTGATGCAGGCGATCCGAGACAATGAACAGCGCGTATCGAGCCTCGGCTTCGACACCTACCGCACGAAGCTGATCGCGCTCATCGTCGCGGGCGGCGTCATCGGCGTGGCGGGTGGCCTCATGTCGCTGCTGCTGCAAGGCGTCTATGCCAACAATCTGAGCTGGCAGCATGCCGGCGACCCGGTGCTGATGGCGGCGCTGGGCGGCGTGCACCACTTCCTGGGCCCGCTGTGGGGCGCCATCATCTTCATCACGCTTGAAGACCGCCTCAGCGCGTTCACTGAAAACTGGTGGCTGCTCTTCGCCCCCATCATCATCGCCTTTGCCCTGCTGTCCCATGAAGGCGTGCAAGGCATCTTCCAGCGCCTGATCGGGCGCAGCCGCTGGACGCTGACGCGGTCGGTGATCCCGCCCCGTCCGTCGAAGATTGCGCCGCTCACATCGGCCCAGGCGGTCGTTTCGGACTCTTCGGCGCCAATTCTCCTGATCCAGAACGTGTCGAAGCGCTTCGGCTCGATCGTCACCCAAGAGTCAGTCTCGCTGGAGGTGAGCCGGATCGGCCTGCACAGCCTGATCGGTCCCAACGGCGCTGGCAAGACGACCTTGTTCAATCTCCTCACCGGCGTTCACAAGATCGATGCCGGCGCCATCCTGTTCGAAGGCGAGCCGATCCAGCATCTGGCGCCGCACAAGCGGGCGCGGCTCGGCATGTCGCGTTCGTTCCAGATCCTGAGCGTATTTCCCAACCTCACGACCTTTGAGAACGTGCGTATCGCGGTGCAGGCCGCGCAGCGCCAGTGGGGCGGCTACTGGAATGACGCCTATGACAACGAAGCCGCAAACGCGAAAGTGTGGTCGCTGCTCGATGCCGTGGGCCTCGCGGACCGGGCGGGAGAGACGTGCGCATCGCTCGCGCACGGCGAAAAGCGCCTGCTGGAAATCGCTGTGTCGCTCGCGACGGAAGCCAAGCTTCTGTTGCTCGACGAACCGCTGGCCGGCCTTGCCGAGTCCGATCGCAAGGTCGTCAGCCGCCTGATCCAGCGCCTCGCGAAGTCCTACGCGGTGCTGCTCATCGAGCACGACATCGACCGCGTCCTGTCCATGTCGGACCGCATCACCGTGCTGCATCAGGGCCGATTGATCGCCGATGGCAAGCCGTCCGAGGTGGCCGGGCATCCGGAGGTGATCGCAGCCTACCTGGGCAGTGCCCATGGCAAGGCACTGCCGCCACCGCGGGCCGCCGCGGATCGTCCGGTCCCCACGTCCCCTGCGTCCGCGGCTCCGCTGCTCAAGGTCGAAGGCATTTTCGCCGGCTATGGCGGAGGCACCGTCCTCGATGGTCTGGATCTCGTGGTCCAGCCGGGAGAAGTCGTCGCCCTGCTGGGTCGCAACGGCGTCGGCAAGACCACGTCGCTGCGGGCGATCACCGGCGTGCTGCCGCTGGCCGCGGGGCGGATCACCTTCGACGGCAAGGAGATCAGCGGGCTGCGCCCCGACGAAATCAATCGCCTGGGCATATCGCTGGTGCCCGAAGGCCGTCGCTTGTTCCCCAACCTGACGGTCGAGGAGAATCTCAAGCTGGCGGCGCGGCGCGGCGGCGCTTCACAGGAGGAAATCTGCGATCTGTTCCCGAAATTGCGGGGGCTGATGCGGCAACGGGCCGAAAACCTCTCCGGGGGCGAACGCCAGATGGTCGCGATTTCGCGCGCACTCATGGTGCCGAGCCGTCTGATCCTGCTCGATGAGCCGTTCGAAGGCCTCGCGCCCGCCGTCGTGCAGGAGGTCCGTGAGGCTGTCGCCAAGCTCACCCGGAAGGCCAGCCTCGTGATCGTCGAACATCACGCCGAGAGCGTTCTGGCGATGGCTGATCGGGCCTACGTGCTGGTCAGCGGCAAGGTGGCGTTCAGCGGCGATGCCGAAACGCTGGCGGGCGATATCGCGCTGCAGGAGCGGCTGCTGGGCATCACCAAGGTCGCCGATCTGGCTCCAACCGAATTGCGGGCGGTCTGATGGCGCGCGACATCGGCATCAACACCTACGGCTATATCTGGTCTACCCCGGCGGCCGCGTGCGTGCGCCGTCTGGGACGGCTCGGCTATCGCCAGATCGAGTTCCTGCTGCAGCCCCCGCATCTGTCGTTCGACGATTTCGGACCAGCCGCGCGGCGCGAGCTGCGTGCGATTCTGCAGGATGCAGGCGCCTACAAGACCGCGATCAACCTGCCGAGCCTCGACCACAACCTCGCCAGCCCGTTCGCGCGCGTGCGGGCCGCGTCGGTGAAAATGTTCGAGGACACCATCGATCTTGCCGCCGATATCGGTGCCGGGACGGTGGTGGTGGTGCCGGGGCGGATGAGCCCGCTGTTTCCGCCGAGCGTCGCCGACCGCACCGGCTGGGTCGGCGATGGCATAGGCAAGCTGTTGCCCCATGCCGAGGACCGTGGCGTCGGCCTCGCGATTGAGAACGTGCCGTTTGCCGCCTTTCCGGATGCGGCTGCGTTGGAGCGGTTTGTGCGCGGATACACCTCGCCGGCGATCGGGGTGTGCTACGACGCGGCCAACGCGCATTTCATCGGGGAAGACCCAGCCGCCGGCATCCGGCAACTCGCCGATCTGCTGCGGATCGTGCATTTGTCCGATACCGGGCAGGACAAATGGCGTCATGACCCGATCGGCACGGGGACCGTGCCGTTTGCCGAGGTCGCCAAGGCGCTCGACGCGGTCGGCTTCGAGGGCGCCACCACCCTGGAGATCATCGGCCAGGATCCCGATGCCGCCATCCTGAGCAGCCATCGCGCGCTGGAGCCCCTCGGCTTCGTGCCGTGCACGGCCGGAGTTGTCCCATGAGCACCATTCTCGTCACCGGGGCCGCCGGATTGCTGGGGCGGTTCGTCGTGCGCGAACTGATGGCGCATGGCCATCATGTGCGGGGTCTCGATCGGCGCGCCGGCGATGCCCATATCGACTGGCACGTGGGCGATGTGACATCGCCCGAACTGGTGCAGCGCGCCATGGCCGGAGCCGATGGCGTCCTGCACCTGGCGGCTATACCGAATATCTGGTCGGGTGACGGCCAGACCATCATGCGCGTCAACCTGCTCGGCACATATACCGTGCTCGACGCGGCGGAAGCGGCAGGCGTCGGGCGCGTGGTTTTCTGCTCAAGCGATTCCGTGGCAGGCTATACGGTGCGCGAGGGCCGGATGCTGGCGCCGCATTATGCGCCGCTCGATCTCGATCATCCGCTCCTCGCAACCGATCCCTATGCCATCAGCAAGGTGGCCGGAGAAGACCTCGTTCGCGCCTACGCGCTACGCGGCCTCTCGGCGGTGGCGCTGCGCACCGTTTTCGTCGCCTATCCCGAAATGGCGGGCGAGATCGTGGCGCGGGCCAGGGATCCGGATCGCTACCGCGGCCCGATGGTGGGAGGCCCGTCATCGGCCGGCGGCGGCCCGTTGCATCACCACATCGACCCGCGCGATCTCGCCCGTGCCTTCCGGCTCGCCTTCGAACTTCAGATGGAGCCGGGCGCGTTCGAGCGCTTCTACCTGTCGGCGCAGGTGACGCTGTCGCCCGAGCCGACCCTAGACCGGCTGCGCCGGCTGCATGGCGGAGCCGTCGAAATTCGCGATCGGGACCTCTACGTCCGGCAACCCTTCGCGCCGCTTTATGACCTGTCCCACGCGGCCGAAGGTCTGGGCTTCGTCGCCGAACATGACCAGCGCCACCTGCTTGCCGGCCTCCCAGCATTCTCTTGAGGAGTTATCAATGACCTTCGTCTCTCCCGAACCGAACGCCTTCGCCGATGCCGGCGAAAAGAAATATGCGGTCACCCGGAATCTCGCCGAACTGCTCTGGATCCAATATCCGGGGCACTTCAATCAGGCGCTCTCGAAGGCGATCGTGACGCCCGAGACCGTCGGCAGCCGGTTCTTCGACCATCGCATCTCGTGCTACGAGCCCGGTGCCCATGTGGAAAGTCATTCGCACAAGGTCCAGGAGCAGATCTATCACGTGCTGAGCGGCGAAGGCATTCTGACCGTCGACGGCGAGCGCCGCCTCGTGCGCGCCAATGACGTGACCTACATTCCGCCCGGTGTCGTGCATGAGTTCCACTGCACCGGAACCGATACACTGACATTCCTCGTGATCACCTCGCCGCCGACGGACGACGAGCCGCAGCCGCGGTGACGGGGGGGCACCATGGCAAAGAAAATTCTCGTCACCGGCGCCAGCGGCTGGCTCGGCAGCGCCATCGTGGAGGCGCTGCTGAAGCGGGGCGATGCGGTCGTTGCGACCGATATCGCGGTGTCGCCCGCGATCGCCGCGCTCGCGGCGCACCAGCCGCAGCTGGCGACTGCGATCGCCGATCTGGGCGAGTGGCATCAGGTGATGCGCTTGTTCGAGACCTATCGACCCGATGCGGTGATCCACGCCGCCGCGATCGTCGGCGTGGTCCAGGCGGCGGACATTCCGATCAAAGCCCAGCGCGTCAACGTGGAGGGCTCCATCAACCTGTTCGAGGCCATGCGCCTCGGCGGCGTGAAGCGGGTCATCCATATCAGCACCGAGGAGACCTACGGCGATTTCCGCGCGCCCGTGATCGACGAGGATCATCCGCAGACGCCCCTCAGCGTCTACGGCCTCACCAAACTTGCCGCCGAACATTACGGCCGGGTCTATTCCCGCGAGCACGGCCTCGAATGCATCAATGTGCGGACCTGCTGGGTCTACGGCCCGCATCTGCCGCGCTTGCGGATGCCGCGGACGTTCGTCGAGGCGGCCCTGCGCGGGGAACCCTTCCACCAGGCCGATGGCGGGACCTTCGCGGTCGATCAGGTCTATATCGACGACACGGTCGCCGGCGCGTTGCTGGCGCTCGACAAGCCCAAGCACACCTATGACGCCTACAATATCGCGACCGGCGTCTCTCCCACGCTGCGTGACACCGCAGAGGCGGTCAACCGGGCCGTTCCAGGGGCAAGGATCACGGTCGGCGACAATGGCCCGTATCACCACGGCGGCCGGATCTTGAGCGCGCTGAAAGGCGCCCTCGATATCAGCCGGGCGAGGACCGAGCTTGGCTATGCGCCACGCTACGATCTTCAAAGCGGCATCGAGGCAACCATCGTGGCGACGCGGGAACGAATGGCCGGTCCACCGTCCTCCTGACGGGACAGCCCGTCAGGATCGCTCTGCCGCCTGCGCCTGTGCGCAATGCCATCGCGCGCGATCCGGCGGATCAAAGAGGGGGGAGGCGGGCGGCGCACGACGGATGGGGTTTGATCTGTCGCGCTCGAACCGCCGGTGTCCTCCCCATCCCCTTATCTAGAGGACCATCTTATGACGATGTCATCTCCCGTAGTGCTCATTTTCGGCGGTTCGCGCGGCATCGGTGCCGCCTGCGTCAAGGCTTTTTCCGACGCCGGCTGGCAGGTCGCCTCGACCTATTCGACCCAAGCCTCCGCCCCGGCCTCCGGCAAGAGCTATCAGGCCGACATCCGCGATGCGGCGTCGGTGGCCAAGGTGTTCGATGAGGTCGAAGCCGATTTCGGCGCCGCGCCGCAGGCTGTCATCGCCAATGCCGGCGTCAACGTGCCCGGCGCGCCGATGGTGAGCTTCAGTCCGGACCACTTCCGCCAGCTGCTCGACGTCAATGTCGTCGGCGCGTTCAACGTGCTCGCCGAATCCGCGCGCCGGGTGAAGGACGGCGGCGCGATCGTGGCCGTCACGACGTCGCTGGTACGCCACGCCGTTCCCGGCACCGGCCCATATGCGGCGACCAAGGCCGCCGTGGAAAGCCTGGTGCGCGCGATGGCGAAGGAACTGTCAGGCCGTGGCGTGCGCGTCAACGCCGTGGCTCCGGGGCCGGTGGACACCGACCTCTTCAACGCGGGCAAGACCGACGAAGCCAAGCAACGCATGGCCGGCTTCAGTCCATTCAACCGTATCGGCCGTCCGGAAGAGATTGCGGAGGTCGTGCGCTTCCTCGCCTCCGAGCAGGCATCCTGGGTGCAGGGCCAGATCGTGCAGCCGAATGGCGGAATGGTATGACATCATCGGGTCCTGATGCACCGGACGAGGTCTTCGACGTCGTCGTGGTGGGCGCGGGTGCCGGCGGCCTCACCGCCGCAAGCACCGCGGCGGCGCGGGGCTGCTCGGTCCTGCTGCTTGAGCAGGCCGATGTCGTCGGTGGCACGACGGCAATCTCCGGCGGAATGGTATGGATTCCGGCCAACCACAAGGCTTCCGGGCAGTGTCCAGACAGTCTTGAGGCGGCGCGCACCTATCTCGCGGCAACTGTGCCCGGCACCGACCGGACGCGGCTGGAGGCCTTCCTGGCGAGCGGCGACGCGGCGATCCGCGATCTGGAAGCGCGCACCAGCCTGCGCCTGCAGCCGGTCGTCACCTATCCCGACTATTATCCCGACCTGCCCGGTGCGACGTCAGGCGGGCGCGTGCTCGAACCCGTCCCGTTCGATGCGCGCGTCCTCGGCAAGGCCTTCGCGCTGGTGCGCGATCCGCTGCCGGAATTCACCCTGTTCGGCGGCATGATGATTAGCCGTCAGGACATTCCGCACCTGCGCCGTATGACGAAGTCACCGCGAGCAGCGTTGCACGTGGCAAAACTGCTGTTCAGATACGGCGTGCAGCGTCTTGGTGCCCGCCGCGGCACCACGCTTTACCTCGGCAATGCCCTCGTAGCGCGGTTGCTGAAATCCGTCATCGATCTCGGCGTCACCCTTCGCACCGGCATGACGGTAGAAGCGCTGCAAGCGGGTGGGAACGGTCGCATCGCGGTGCTGGAAACGCGGGATGCGGCGGCGCGCGCGGGGCGCGTGGGCGCGCGCCGCGGTATCGTGCTCGCCACCGGCGGCATCTCGCACGATGGGGAACTGCGCCGCGCCTTCGTCCCGGATAGCGCAGGCGCGCTGACGGCGACGGTGTGTCCCGGCACCGCACCGCGCGGGGCGCGGTTGGCGACGGCGATCGGAGCCCAGCTCTCAGCGCCGACACGCGATGGCGCCTTCTGGGTACCGGCTTCGACCTTTACGCGGGCGGACGGCAGCCGCGGTGTCTATCCGCACACGGTGACAGACCGCGCCAAGCCGGGTCTGATCGCCGTCGATGGCCATGGACGGCGTTTTGTCAACGAGGCCGTGTCCTATCACGAATTCGTCCGTGCCCAGCTGGCGCATGCCAGCAGCGCAATCCCGGCCTGGCTGATCTGCGACAGCCGCTTCCTCTGGAAGTACGGGCTCGGCAAGATCAAGCCGTTTGCCGCCTCGGTGCGAGCAGACGTCACGTCGGGCTATCTCAAGTGCGCTGATACGATCGGCGCGCTCGCCCAGCTGATCGGTGTCCCACCCGACGAACTGGAACGCACCATAGCCACGTTCAACGCGCACGCCGATTGCGGCGAAGATCCGGCGTTCGGGCGCGGCTGCAATATCTATCAGCGATCGCTCGGCGACGCCGATCAGCAGCCCAATCCCTGCGTCGCGCCGCTGACGACTGCGCCGTTCTACGCCGTCGCCGTGATGCCTGCCGATCTCGGCATGTCGGCAGGCATCGTCACCGATGAAGAGGCGCGCGTGCTGGCGGTCGACGGCAAACCGATCCCTGGCCTGTATGCCTGCGGCAACGATATGGCCTCCATCATGGAAGGTGCCTATCCGGGGCCGGGGATCACGCTCGGTCCCGCTTTGACATTCGGCTGGCTTGCGGGACGAAACGTTGCAGCGGAGCCCATGGCGTGACGACACCCTCATCCATGCCCGACGTTCTCGTCATCGGCGGCGGCAACGCGGCCCTGTTCGCCGAGAACTTCGCGGTCTACGGCGTGCGCAAGGTGTGGCGGCAGATGATACGGGAGGTTTTTCCGTAGCCCGCTGTACCGTCGAGCGGCTCATGCGTGAGATGGGCCTAGCAGGCGTGATCCGGGGCTGGCCGGTTTGCACGACGATCGGCGACAAGGCAGCCATGTGCGCGCTCGATCCCGTCAACCGCCAGTTCCATGCGCCATCGCCGAACAGGCTCTGGGTGTCGGATTTCACCTATGTCGCGACATGGGCGGGGTTCGTCTACGTCGCTTTCGTGATCGACGGTTTCGCGCGCTATATCGTAGGGTGGGCGTCAGTCGGACGGCGCATGTCAGCTTTGTGCTGGATGCGCTCGACCCGGCGCTTCAAGATCGCCGGCCGGTTCATCGTGGGGGCCTGGTCCACCATAGTGATCGCGGATCGCAGTACGTGTCCATCACGTACACCGAGCGCCTCGCCGAAGCCGGGATAGAGCCCTTGGTCGGCAGCGTCGGCAACAGTTATGACAACGCTTTGGCCGAGACCATTAATGGTCTCAACAAGGCCGAGGTCATCCATCGGCGTGGGCTATGGCGATCCCTCGAACCCGTAGAATACTCGACCCTCGGAACGGGTCGACTGGTCCAACAATCGGCCCCTGCTGGAGCCAATCGGTAATATCGCGCCAGCGGAAGCCGAGGAACGATACTATTCCATGCTCGACGAAGAGCGCATGGCCGCATAACTTAAACCAAATAGCCTCTGGCAAAATCCGGGGCGGTTCAGAGAACTGACCTGCGACCCTAATCCTCCTCCAGATTTGGATCGAGTCCGTCGACACGGAGACGGACGATTCGTGCCTCACGGTTCACTGAGGAGATGGGGTATTCGGTCCTGATCTCTTGAGCCGTTTGCGGCGTTCGGCGGCGAAGAGGACGATCGGGGCCTGAACCCAGCGCCGGGAGGTCCCCATGGTGTACGTCGGCCTTGATGTCTCTTTGAACTCCGTAGCCGTCTGTGTCATCGACCGGGAAGGTCAAATCCTGAAGGAGGCGAGCGTGGCGTCGGAGGCGTCCGCCATCTCGCAGTGTCTCCAGCCTTGGCGGGATCGGATTGCGAAGATTGGGCTTGAGGCTGGGCCGATGTCGGAATGGCTGACTGCGGGTTTGGCGGAGCTTGGTTTTCCCGCCATCAGCCTGGAGGCGCGGCAGGTGAAGGCGGCGTTGTCGGCAATGCCCGTCAAGACCGATCGGAACGACGCGCGCGGCATTGCCCAGGTGGTCAGGGCTGGTTGGTACAAGGTCGTGCACGTGAAGAGCATCGGCAGCCAGCACGCGCGAACGTTGGTGGCGGCGCGCAAGCACCTGATCCGCTCCATTGCCGCGTCGGAGCAGACACTTCGCGGATTGCTCCGTCCCTTCGGCTTGAAGGTCGGCATCGTGTCGCGGGCCGGATTTGCCTCTCGTGTCCGAGATCTGGTTGGCAACAACGCCATCCTGGCTGAGGTGATGGCTCCCCTATTGGCAGCCCGGGACGCACTGATGCAGGAGTACCAGCGCCTTCATCGCCTGGTCGTCCAGGCTGTCCGGAATGATCCGGTCTGCCGCCTGTTGACGACCATGCCCGGAATCGGGCCGGTTTCCGCTCTGACGTTCAGAGCAACGATCGATGCGCCCGAGCGTTTCGCCCGCTCCCGGTCCGTCGGGGCTTATCTCGGGCTCACACCTCGGCGGTATCAATCGGGCGAGATCGATCGGACCGGACGGATCACCAAAGTGGGCGACGGGGAGACGCGAACTGCGCTGTTCGAGGCCGCCAACGTCATCCTGCGACCGAGCACACGCTGGTCACCGATGAAGGCCTGGGCGGTGCGCATTGCTCAGCGTCAGGGAAGTAAGCGGGCGAAGGTCGCTCTGGCTCGCAAGATGGCGGTCGTTCTTCACAGCATGTGGCGGAACGGCACGGAATTCCGATGGACTGCGGCCGCGGCGTGATCGACCCGGCTGTGGTTCCCTGAACGCCCGTCGCGGGGCGCGGGATGATTGAGTTCGCATGATCTGTCGTCGCAGCCGCTGACGCGGCCGAGCACGCCGAAGAGCTTGAACCGGTCATTCCATCGAACACCATCATGTGGCGATCCTCGACCACGGACAGAAGCAAAGAACCCGCGACGTGCCATCATCGGGGTTGACGACACCGGACCGAATACAGAAACAGATCATTGGGATGCTGAAGGGGCAGGAGGCGGGAGCAAAGACCGCCGACGTCTGCCGCAAGCACGGCATCTCCTCGGCCACCTTCTACAAGTTCAAGGCGAGGTACGGGGGCATGGACGTGTCCGATGCCCGCCGGCTGAAGGCGCTTGAGGATGAGAACGCCCGCCTGAAGAAGCTGCTCGCCGAGCAGATGCTGGACAACGCCATCCTGAAGGATGTCGCCGCAAAAATGGAGACGCCCGATGCGAGGCGTAAAGCCGTGGCCCTTGCCTGTGCCGAGCACGGGGTGAGCCTGCGTCGGGCGTGCAAGGCCCTGAGCGTCGATCGCGCCAGCCCGCGCTACCCCACCGGAAGCTGCTGGTGCTGGCGCTGCAACTCCATCACACAGGCGCAAATCCGTGCGTACCGCGCTGGTGGAGGCGCTCAGCCTGAGGCTCACCTTCCACGGCGTGCATGAGAACGCCGGCCTTGAGGCCGACGCAGCCTTCGCCTGCGAGCGGCAGGTGGACCAGGAGGGTCCGCCGCATCCTCTCCGACGCTCAGCCGGTGCTGGGCCGTTAGATCCGCTTGCCGGCGACCTGAGCCGGGGCTGCCTTTCTCCGGAACGGGGGGAGGGACTCACATGGAAGTGTCGCCGTGGATCTTACCTAAGGGAACATTGTGGCCATCACGTCATTGGCCCCTGTGAAGCGCAGGGAGAATGGCATGACGGAACGGGCCCACCACGAATCCTACGATCAACCCGTCGGGGGATGGGGTTCCGCAAAGTCGCTCCTGAAACATTCGACCGAGCAGCGCGCGCTTCACACCGTTTCAGCCCTGCTCAAGGACCACAACAAGACGGGCGGATACATGTGCACCGGTTGCGCATGGGCCAAGCCTGCTAGTCCCCATACGGCGGAATTCTGCGAAAACGGTGCTAAGGCGACGTTTTGGGACCTGACATCCAACCGCACCACGCCGGAATTTTTCTCCCGGCGTACGGTGACCGAGTTGCTCGGATGGTCCGACTACGATCTGGAGAATGCCGGACGCCTCACCCACCCCATGAGATACGACGCAGTCACCGACAGCTATGTCGCCGTGGACTGGGACGAGGCATTCCGGGAAATCGGAGAGAAGCTCAAGTCCTACCCACCGGAGGACGTGGTCTTCTATGCCTCCGGGCGTGCGTGCCTCGAAGCCTCCTACATGTATCAGCTGCTTGCGCGCCTGTACGGTAACAACAATCTGCCCGACAGCTCTAACATGTGCCACGAAACCACATCCGTGGCCCTGCCGCAGAGCATCGGGACTCCCGTTGGTACGGTGCTGCTCAAGGACTTCGAAAAGACAGACTGCATCTTTTCTTTCGGACAGAACGTGGGCACAAACGCGCCGCGGCTGCTCCACAGCCTCCAAGAGGCGCGAGAGCGCGACGTCCCCATCGTGGTGTTCAACCCCTTGCGCGAAAAGGGGTGGGAAGAATTCGTCAATCCCCAGCGTCCCGTCCAGATGCTGAAGAACAGCCGGACCACTATCGCCACACAATATTACCAGGTACGCGCCGGCGGCGACATCGCCGCCATGATCGGCATCGCCAAGGCGCTTCTGAAGATGGACGACGAGGCCCGGGAAGCCGGCGCCGCGCGCGTGTTGGACGTCGGCTTCCTCGCAGACCACACCGACGGCTTCGAGGCCTTCGAAACCCTCGTCCGGACAACCTCCTGGGACGAGATCCTCATCGAATCCGGCCTGCAGCACGCTGCGCTCGAGGCGGCGGCGCTCACCTTTGCCCGCGCGGAATCAGTGATCGCCATCTATGGCATGGGACTGACCCAGCATCGCCTCGGCGTGGACAACATCCAGACCCTCGTTAACCTCCTCCTCATGCGCGGGCAGATCGGCAAGCCGGGCGCCGGCATCTGTCCGGTTCGGGGGCATTCCAACGTGCAGGGGCAGCGGACCGTGGGCATCGCCGAGAAGGCTGAACTGGTGCCGCTCGATCGGCTGGCCGAGCAGTTCGGCTTCGATCCGCCGCGCAAAGACGGGATGAACACCGTCGAGGCCTGCGAAGCCATCGTGGAAGGCCGGGTTCGCGCCTTCGTCGGGCTCGGCGGCAATTTCGTGCGGGCGATCCCCGACCGCACGCTGATGGAGGAGAAGTGGCGCGGGGTGGACCTGTCCGTCCAAGTGGCCACCAAGCTGAACCGGACCCACCTCGTCACGGCCAAGACGACCTACCTGCTGCCCACGCTCGTGCGATCGGAGATCGATCAGCAGGAGAGCGGCCCGCAGATCGTGACGATCGAGGACTCCACCACCTGTATCCACGGCTCCCACGGCAAGTTCGAGCCGGCGGCTGACACCCTTCTGTCGGAGCCACGGATCATCGCGGAGATCGCCAAGGCGACGCTGCCGCCAAATCCACGCGTGCCCTGGGACAGTTGGGTTGGCGATTACGCTCTCGTGCGCGACGCCATTGAGAAGACGTTTCCGGACGACTTCCGCGACTTCAACGCCCGCCTCGACACGCCCGGCGGCTTTCCACGCCCGGTTCCAGCCCGCGATCGCGAATGGACCACGCCCAACGGCAAGGCAAACTTCAAGCTGCCGGGTGCCTTGTCCTCCAGCTTCGACCGCGGGGAGGACGCAGACATTCTGCGGCTGATCACCCTGCGCTCCAACGACCAGTTCAACACCACGATCTACGGCTACGTCGACCGCCTGCGGGGCCTCAGCGGGTCGCGCATGATCATCATGATGAACCGTGACGACCGCGTTCGTCTCGGCCTTACCGAAGGCGGCATGGCGCGCATCGAGACCGCCGTCGATGACGGCAGGCACCGCTCGATGGGCGGCTTTCAGGTGATCGACTACGAAATTCCTCCCGGGACCTGTGCCTCCTATTACCCCGAGTGCAACGCCCTGATTCCGCTGTCCCATCACGACGAGCAGAGCAAGACCCCGGCGGCCAAGTCGGTCCCGGTGCGCATCCATCCCGATTGATCTTGCCGCCGCAGGGACTGGCGTATGGCTGGGCTACGCGGGCCGGACGGTGACGCAGAAGATCGCCGGGCTCGTGCTTCCGATTGCGGCCTTCGTTGCTGTCGGGCTCGAACCCTCCGTCGCCAACATGACCTGCTGCCTTACGGCTACATGGTGCAGCTTGCGACGGAGCCGGCGGGGGGCCGCTTTCGATCGCCGCCATGTTCGGCAATATCGCTCCCACGACCCTTGGCAATATGGTCGGGGGCGCTCTCGTTGCGCTGGCCTAATGGTACGCGTTCGCTGAGTACCTAAAGGCCGAAGCGCCCGGCGGCTTTGCTGCGCGGCAGAAGGCCCCGGCCTAAACGCTTTTCTGCGGAACCGGACGGGGCGGCGGATCGTTTCGATGGGAGGCGGTCACGCTCAACCTTCATCGCGGTTGGCGCGAAACCGCTGTGCGTTCGGGGAAGCTAGGTAACGAGCAGTAGCGGTTCGCTTCGCCGGCGTCGGGCCCGGTCCCAGCATTGTCGTTTGGTCAGGAAACCGCCTTGGACGAGATTGTCCCCTATTGCGGTCCAGCCCCAGAAGTCGTCTCGACGGCCTGGAATTTTGCGCCATTGCCGCTCAGCCTAGCGGCCCTTCCGCTGGTGGCCGCAGCTTTCATCCCAGCGTCGCGCCGGGGGGCGGTGGTCTTCGCCTCCGCAATGCTGTTGGTTGCGTTCGTTTCGCCCCTATGCGCGCTAACGGTCGTGCTGTTCGCTGCGCGGGGTCTGCATCATCTGCTTCTCATTCTCGCCGCGGCGCCAGCGCTGGCCCTGGCCTTCCCCATCCGGCGGTCGGGGACGCACGTGGCCGGGTTCATCGGCCTTTCGGTGTGCCTTTGGCTGTGGCACCTGCCAGCCGCCTATACTCTGGCCTGGAACGACCCGGCCATCTATTGGCTGATGCAGGCAGGACTGGTCGGGTCGGCCTGGGCGTTTTGGTCCCATGTTCTCCACGCGGAGCGCCCGCGCGAACGCGTTGCTGCGACCGGCTCTGTCCTGGCATTGACGGGCCAGATGGGCCTGATCGCCGCCCTGCTTACCTTCTCCCCGCGCATCCTCTACCCGCAACACGCGCCGTTCGTAACCACCTACGGCCTCGATGCCCTCGCCGATCAGCAGCTTGCGGGCCTTGTCATGTGGGTTCCAGGAATGCTTCCGCTCGCGCTGCTCGGCGCGCTGCTCTTGCGGCACAGTTGGCGGGAGCTGGCCCTACCATGATCGCCCTGATGAAGGGTATCCATATCGTCGCGCTAAGCCTGTGGTGCGCCGGCCTGGTGGTGCTCCCGGTCATCCTCCAGATCTATGGCCGGCGCGAAGAAGTCCGCACGCAGGCGGGGTTTTCCGAATTCCGGCTGCTGGTCCACGCAGCCTATACGCGCATCGTCACCCCGGCCGCCATCGTCGCCATCGCCGCCGGGACGGTGTTGATCTTCGCCCGCGGGCTGACGGCGCCCTGGCTGATGGCCAAGCTCGCCGTCGTGGCGGCCATGGTTCTCATCCACGCCTGGCTTGGACATTTGGCGACGCGCTCTGCAGAAGAGCGCGGATCCTATTCGATGCCGCTGGCGCTCGCCTCTCTGCCGGCGAGTCTCACCTGCATGGCGGCGGTGCTTTACCTCGTCCTCGCCAAGCCCGATCTGCAGCCCCTGATCGAAGCCCTGCCGCGCGACCTGCGCGTGCCTCAGGGCCGTTCGATCCCCTCGACCCTTGTGCCGATTTGATAATCGAAGACCAGCTTGCCGCCATGCCAGCCCGTCAGGGCGGTCATGCCAGCCGAGAGGAGCGACAGAGCGAGCCCGACCGGCAGCACCGCGCCTTCCGGATCGCCGATGCGGATGATCCAGTTTGCGCCGAGGATCGAGAGCAGCATCACGGCGAGGATGAAATGCGTCCAGCTTGCGGAGCGGTTCCGGATGCCGCGTACCAACAGCAGTTCGGCCGTGCCGGTGATGCCCGCGAGGACGCCGAGAGCGAAGGCGCCGAAGATCGCGTAGCCGGCCGCCTCCGCCCAGAAGTCGTTTCCGGTCCACATATAGAGGAGGTCGGCACCGAGCGTGCTGAAGGACAGGGCGATCGGAAAGGAGACGAGCATCGCGTGAAGCGGGTGGCCTGCCAGAGCGATCCTGGTTTCGGTATCCTGCAAAGCTCGGCGTTCGGCCAGCGGGTCGGTCAGTTCGGGTCTTGTATCCATAGGAGATCCGCGGCTCCGCCTTCTGCGGTGAAGTATGGAGCCCTGCTGGCGGTTCCCCTTTTGCTGGCAGCATGGCAAGGCCCGTTGTCCACGTTCTCCCCTTCCGGTCCCGTCGCGCAGGAGATCGTCTGGCTGCTGAGGGTGATGCTCGCGGGCGCCGCGGCGCTCACGCTGCTTGTCCTCGCCATGGTCGCGATCGGCTTCGGCCGCCCGCGCGAAATACCCGACAAGCGCTGGACCGTGGGGCTCGGCGTCATGTTTTCCCTGACCATCCTGACCGTGCTGCTCGGAGCGGCGCTCTGGGTGGGCGAGCGGATTCTGCCGCACGGCACCGCGCTCGAAGTGCGCGCCCATGCTCGGCAATGGTCGTGGACGTTCACCCATCCCGGAGCGGGCGGTCCCGTGAACACGGACGCCGTCCTGCACATTCCGGCCGGCCAACCGGTGGACGTCCTCATCACCTCCGAGGATGTGATCCACTCCTTCTGGGTGCCACAGCTCGGCGGAAAGATGGATGCGATCCCGGGGCGGCAGAACCGCCTCCGCATCGAGGCGCATCGCCCAGGTACCTACGACGGCGTCTGCGCCGAGTTTTGCGGGCAGGATCATGCGGAGATGCGCTTCCGCGTCATTGCGCACGATCCCGCCGACTGGCCGCCCCGCGCGCAGGAGGGCCGCCCATGACGACCCCCGTCTCCGGCGCTACCGGCACGGCTCCCCCCGGCAACGCGCCCCGCGAGGCCCTGCTCCTGCATCGTGAGCTAGACAGGGTCTGGCGCAACGATCCGGGGCTATGGGGCCAGATCACCGCAGTGAGCCACACCACGCTCGGGCTGCGCTTCATAGCGACGGCGTTCGTGTTTTTCGGCATCGGTGGCATCCTCGCCATGCTGATCCGGGCGCAACTGTCGACCCAGCACAGCGCCTTCCTCGACAAGGCCATCTACAACCAGTTCTTCACGATGCACGGCAGCATCATGATGTTCCTGTTCGCCATCCCGCTCCTGGAAGGGTTGGCGATGTATCTGCTGCCGAAGATGCTCGGCACCCGCGATCTGGCTTTCCCCCGCCTCTCCGCGCTCGGCTACTGGTGCTATCTGCTCGGCGGAACGATCCTCGTCGTGGCCCTGCTGGCCGGGGTAGCACCCGGAGAAGGCTGGTTCATGTACACGCCTTTGTCGGGGCGCACCTATTCGCCGGGGGTCAATGCCGACATCTGGCTGCTGGGCGTCACTTTCGTCGAGATTTCCGCCCTCTCGGCGGCGATCGAGCTAATGGTCTCGATCCTGCGCCTCAGGGCGCCCGGCATGAAGCTGACGCAGATGCCGCTGTTCGCCTGGTACATTTTGGGAACCGCGGCGATGATGCTGGCCGGCTTTCCCCCGCTCATCCTCGGTTCAGTGCTGCTGGAGCTGGAACGCGCATTCGGCTGGCCCTTCTTCGATCCGGAGCGGGGCGGCGATCCGCTGCTGTGGCAGCACCTCTTCTGGCTGTTCGGCCATCCGGAGGTCTACATCATCTTCCTGCCGGCCGCGGGCGTGCTCTCCACCGTCATTCCGGCGCTTTGCCGCACGCGGATCGTCGGCTACGGCGCCATCGTCGCCGCGATCCTCGGCATGGTCTTCCTGAGCTTCGGGCTGTGGGTCCACCACATGTTTACGGTGGGCATCCCGCATCTGGCGCTGGCCTTCTTCTCCGCCGCCTCGATGTTGGTCGCAGTGCCCACCGCCGTGCAGATCTTCGCCTGGATCGGCACCCTGTGGCGCGGCCGGCCCGAGCTGAAGCTGCCGATGTTCTACGTGCTCGGCTTCTTTCTCACCTTCGTGATGGGCGGTCTCACCGGCGTGATGCTGGCGGTCGTGCCCTTCAACTGGCAGGCGCATGACACCGCCTTCGTGACGGCGCATCTGCACTACGTCCTGATCGGCGGCTTCGTGTTCCCGATGATGGCGGGCGTGACCTGGTGGATGCCGCTGATGACCGGCCGGCGGCGCATCCGCGGGCTGGGAGAGGCAGCGTTCTGGATCGTCCTTGTCGGCTTCCACGGGACCTTCTTCATCATGCACCTGACCGGGCTGATGGGCATGCCGCGTCGCATCCCCACCTATCCCGACAATCCCGAATGGGTCTGGCTGAACCTCACCTCCTCCTTCTTCGGCTTCGTCATGACCATCGGTTTCGCCGTTTTCCTCATGGATCTCGTGCTGCAGGCGCTGCTGGGCAAGCGCAGCCCGCGCGACCCATGGGATGCGCCGACGCTGGACTGGGCGATGGCGCTGCCCCCGCCGAACTACAATTTCGCCTCCATTCCCTGCCCCGCACTGCAGGCGGTGAGCGCCCGGGAGGCCATGCTTCCGCTGGCGCGGGGCGAGGGCTACCTGCCCGGCGCGCCGCGCGGCCAGCGCGAGATCCTCGTGACTTCAGTCGGGGCAGCACGCCCCGAGCACGTCGCGCTGCTGCCGTCAAACACGGCGTTGCCGCTGGCCCTTGCACTCGTCATCTGCGGCTTCGTGCTTCTGGTTCTGGCGAGCCTTTATACGGTCGCCGCTCTGGCGCTCGTCCCGGTCGCGGGCCTCATCTGGCTATGGGCCCGGCGGATGCCTGAGGCAGCGAGTGGGGCGGACATCGACGTCGCGCCGGGATTAAGCCTGCCGGTCCGTCCCCGCCTTGGAACGACGCTGACGCTGAGCGGCATGCACTGCTTGCTGTTCGCGAACGCGACCTTCTTCGCCTCGCTCCTGTTCGGGCTGGCCTTTCTCTCGCTTGTCTCTCCTGGTCCCGCCATGCCGCGTTGGGCGCCCGATGTGGCCGTCTTGGGGGCGGGCGCGGCGATGGTCCTCGCCCTCCTGGCGGCTGGCACGGCCTGCGCCGGATGGGGGCTGGCACGGCTCGATCGCGGCGGGCGAGTCACAGCCATCCTGCGCGCGGCCGCGGCCGCCAATCTGGTCGCGCTGCTGGTTTTTTCGCTGCTTGTCGTCGGACACCTTCCCGACCCGACCCGCCATGCCGCCGATGCGGTGCGCGCAGCGATCGTTGCCTATGCGGGACTGCACATCGCGGTCGCGACGCTGTTCAGCGCCTATGTGGTGGACGAAGCCCGCAGGGGCGAACTGGGGCCGGGCCGAACCGGCGCTCTGCGGACCTGGAGCGTCTGGCAGGGCTTCACCGTTGTGGTGAGCGGATTGGGCATGGCCGGCATCTGGGCACAGGCGGTGCAGGCATGACCAACAACGACGACGGCGTCCGGTGGCTGGCCTGGCTGATCGCGGGCCCGACGGTCTGGGCCGCCACCTTCACGGCGGCATATGGGCTGAACGGGCTCGGCTGCCAACTGGGCTGGTCGGCTGTCGACCTGGGGCCGTTGAGTGTTCAGACGGCTCTGGTGCTGGCGATCTGGCTGGCCGGGATAGTGACGTGCATTGCCTTGCTCGGGCAGGTGCACCGGAGTCTGCGCGAGCAGGCCGCGATCCCCCGCATCGGCGTCTGGATCGGTCTTGTAGCGACGGTCTTCACGCTGGCACCGGTGCTGGTGGCGACGAGTTGCTATTGATCGGCGGCGGCCGGGAAGGGAGCTGCCATCTCTAGAACGTGAGCTGAGCTTCGATTCCCGTCTTGTCGATCACAGAAAACACCTCGGCGATTTTGCCTCCGACCAAAGTATAAAAGGCGTGCTCATAAAGCACGATGCGCCTTCCGTTTAATGGCAACCCGAGAAATTCGCCGGACGGCGCGCAATCGAAGCGTATCCTGGACGCGATATGACCTTCATCAGCCACGATGATGTTGTGACGGTGGCCGTGGCGAATGTGTTGGTGTCACCGATGTTGAGGCGCCGTCGTTCTGCATGCTCCCGGCCTGGCCCGCGCTGACGATGCCGCGGGCGGAGCCGACATAGGTGCCGCCCGCCTCGTTGATGAAGCTGTTCACCTCGCCTGTGCCGCCAAGCGCGAGGTTCACGTCGCCGGTGAGCGTCCCGAAATTGCGCAGCGAGTCCTGCCCCCAGGTGGATTCCACCGTGATGCCCGAGAGCGCACTGACGGTGGAGCCCGGCCGGAATTCGATGTGGTTTTCAGCGGCTCCGTCGATGAAGAGGGCCGCACCCGCGCCGCTGCCTCCCGTCAATGTTCCATCCATGAGAACGCGGATGCTCTTGCCGGTACCCTGCACGACACGACCGGAACCGCCCTGGGCGCCGCTCTGGGCATAGATCCCCATGGCGCCGTCGCCCGTGGCGGTCACGCTGCCCTTCAGCGCGATCTCGATCAGGCCGCCGCCCTGTTTCTCAAGCCTCCGTCCATCGGTGGTCCCGATGGCGGTCGGCAGCACGATGCCGTCTTCCGTGGCGATCGCCCCGCCACCGCCACCGATCGCCTGCGCGAACACGCCATGCGCGTTCTTCCCGGTGGTCGCTATGGTTACGGTGCTTGCGGGATCGGCCATCTTGATCAGCACGCCGCCGCTGAGGCCCCTGGACGGATCCTTCCGGGCGAGCAGCTTGTCGTAGCTGGCCGTCGTCGTGTCCAGCGCGCCCGTATAGCCGCCGCCGCCGATGGACTGGGCGAAGATGCCCACCGCACCCTTGCCGGTGGTGGTGATGCTGCCGGTGCCGAGCTCAAGTGCCACAAGTCCGCCATTGCCGGAGCTGTTCGCCGAACCGCCGAGCCGGCCGGTGACGGCCATCGCGCCGACGCTGGAGCCGCCGCCATCGGAGATCAGGCCGCCGCCGCCGCCGATGGACTGAGCTATGCTGTCGAAGGCGCCCGCACCAGTCGTCGAAATCTTCCCGGAGTGCTTGACCGTGACCGTGCGGGCATCTCCGGCAGAGCCCCCCGTCGCGCCAAGCTGGAGCGAGAGCTTCTGTACGGTGGCCGTCTCCGCCTTCTTGGCGGCTTCCGCTTCCTTGATGAGTGCGTCGACGTCGACACCGTACTGCCTGAGGGTCGCCTTCTCCTTCGCGGTGAGCGATTTCAGCTCCAGCTCGGTGTAGGGGTCGGCGATGTCGAGCACCAGAACGCCGCCGCCACCGCCGATGGATTGCGCGATCACGCCATGCGCTTCGGCGCCACCGGTGGTGATGGTACCGGCATTGGCCACCGTGACCTCGCCGCCGGTGCCGCGCGCCCCATCTCTACCACCGGAGGTGAGGGCGGGTGAGGACAGCAAGGCCGACGAATAGTCCATCCCGAGCGTGGATTTACCACCGCCGCCGCCAACGGATTGGGCAAGGATTCCGAAAGAGGAATCGCCTCCCGGGTCGATCCGGCCTGAGGCTGCGTTCGTCACGGTGACGGTGCCGCCATTGCCGCCAGCCCCGCCGCTCGCGCCATTTGCCATCTTGATCGAGTTCGTGACGGAAGCGCCGCTCATCGAGGCGGCGCCAGCGTCGCCTCCGCCACCACCGATGGATTGTGCATAGATCCCGGCGGCCACCTGACCCTAGGTGTCGATTCCGCCCTCGTTCAGCACCGTGACCGTCTTGCCGTTGCCCCCACTGCCGCCGCTGCCACCGGTGGTGACGTTGCCAGTGACATTGACGGCGACTTCGGCCTTGACACCGATCTTGGCGGAAAACTTCGGCAGCACCTTCATCGCGAGGGCCTTGAAGCCGTTCTTCGCCAGCGATGCACCGAGCTTGGTGATCGTGGTTTCACCTGCGCCGGCCGCGCTCGATCCACCGGAGCCGCCGCCGCCGCCGATGGACTGGGCCTGGATGCCGTGGGCGCCGTCGCCGTAGGTGGTGATGGCCGCCGCCGTCGACTGGTTCTTCACGGTCACGTCGCCGCCATCACCAGCGCCGCCGCCTTTCGCGCCGACGCTGACGTTGACCTGCACCGTATTGGCACCCTGCGTCGTTCCCGCCCCGCCGACACCGCCGCCGCCACCGATCGACTGGGCAAGGACGCCGCGGGCTTCGACCCCGCGCGTCGTGACGGTCTTGGTGTTGATCACCTCGACCAATTCTCCGTTGGAGCCGCCGGCGCCATCGCCGCCGACGCCCACGTCCACAACGGCGTTGACCTGGACCTTGTTGCCGCCCGGGGTTCCGTCCTTCGGTTTCTCCTTGCCGATACCGATGCCGGAGGACGACGCGGCCACCGTGCCCGCACCGCCGTTGCCGCCGCCTCCGCCCACGCTGAGGGCATGGATCCCGAGCGCGGCATACCCCTCCGTCTCGATGGTGCCGGCGTTCTTGACCTTGACCGTTCCGCCCGCATTCCCGCTGCCGCCCTTGCCACCCACGGCAACGTTCACGCTGACGTTCCCTTTCGCGCCGGAAGCAGTTCCGCTCGCGTAGGAGCTGCCGCCGGCGCCGCCACCGCCGCCGATGCTGTAGGCGGCGATTCCGATAGCCTGGTCACCCTTGGTGCTCACGCGTCCGGAGCTGTCGATCTTGACCTCTCCTCCCTTGCCGCCGTCTCCGCCGGTCCCACCCACGCTGACGGTGGTGGTGATGGCGACGATCGAAGAGCCGCTGTCCTTCGTGCTCGCGTCGGATAGACGCCCTTTTCCTGGCCCATGAAGAAGAAGCCGTATTCCCCTTGAGCTTGTAGCTGAACCTTACGTTCACGTCCTCGGCCGCCGCGGCTGCAGTGGCGGCGAGCGCGAGGGCTGCGGCAAGGCCGATGCGGGCCATGCGCCCGATCCGGGCCGAGGGGCGAGTCCAGGCTTCGATTGTAATGGATGGTCTCCGCGGCGCCGGCCGGATCTCCGGGGCGCAATGTTCCCGTTGAAGGCAATAAGGGCGGAAGGACTTTTGTCCGTTATTGATCTCATAATGTGATCACAAAATTAAGTGCGTCAAGCGCATCTGCCGCTACGGCAGGCTGTCCTGTGGAGTGATTAAAACAGAGGCAAATGCCCACAATGGGATGCCGATATCGGTAGCTGCGCGCTGCTTTCCGCTGCAGTCTGGCGACGCAGCCGGTTTTGCTTGACAGAGCTATTTGTGATCATTGAATGTGATCAAGTTTTTAGGTAAAGCGACGGCAGCGCTATCCGTAGGGCTCAGTCGCGATTGGGCGCGAAGGCTGAGGGAGTCGGCATGGATGTGACCGTGGTGGGGTGCGGGGCAGGAGCGTGTGCGGCGGCGGTCGAGTTGCTCGCGGCCGGACACCGGGTACGCGTCTGGTCTCGCTCGCGGGCGACCATCGCTCCGCATCTGGAGCGCGGCGGCATCGTCTATGACGGTGTTCTCGGCGAAGGGCTCGCCATGCCGCAGCGCATGACCACGAACCTAGGGGAGGCGCTCGCGGGCGCAGACGCGGCGGTCGTGGTGCTCCCCACCTTCCTGCACGCGGGTGTTGCCCGCGCCATGATCGATGCGGACATGCGCGTCGACATGCCGGTCATCCTCAATCCCGGCCACACCGGCGGCGCGCTGGAATTCGTCCAGGCGTTCGTTCAGGCGGGTCGGCGGCCGCCGCCGCTGGTCGAGTTCTCCACGCTCACCTACGTTGCGCGCAAATACAGCCCGGATTCGGTCACCGTCAGCGGGCGCGCGGGCGTGGTGCGGGCGGCGTCGCTCGGAGCGCCCCGGGATGTTCTCGATCTGGCCATCGGGCTGTTTCCCGGTGCGACGCCGGTTCCCGACGTCCTCGCCTCAGGGCTTTGCAACGTGAACATGGTGCTCCACGCGCCCGGTGCCGTGCTGGCGGCGGCCTGGGTGGAGGCGACCGGCGGCAACTTCACCTTCTATGTGGAGGGCATGACCGAGGGGGTGGCCCGTACCGTCCGCGCTCTCGACTGCGAACGGCTCGCGGTCGCCCGTGCGTTCGGCCACGACCTGCCCAACCTTATGGGCGAGATGCAGAAGATCGGCACGATCGATGCCTTGGATGATCCCAATGACTATCGCGGTGCAATCTCCGCCGGCTCGGCGAACCAGCGCATTCGCGCGCCGGGATCGTTTGACCATCGCTATTACAAGGAGGACTTCGGCCACGGCCTGTTGCCCTTCCTTGAGATTGCGCAGATCGCCGGGGTCGACGTTCCGGTGGCGGGCGCGCTGATGCGTCTCGCCGAGACCGCGGTCGATGTGGACTATCGCGCGGGGGGGCGCACGGCGCAGGCCATGGGTATCGCCGGCCTCTCCTTGGCTGCGCTTCTGGAAAAGGTGAGGGCGGCATGAGCTGGCAAGGCCTGACGATCGCTGTGGTGGCGCGCGATCCACGCGAACAAGAGATTGCGCGCTGCGGGCACAAGGGCCGAAGTGCGCGCCTTCGGCTTTCCCTGGCCTGAGGGCGGCATCGAAGGCGTGCGGCTGGCCCAGGATGCGGCCGACGCGCTCAGCGGGGCGGACATCGCCCTTTTCCCTATTCCCGGCATCACCAAGGAAGGCGCGCTCTTCGCCCCGAGCTGCCCGCAGAAGATCATCCCCACGCGGGAGATGCTGGCGGGAATGAAGCCGGGCGCACACATCATCCTCGGCTTGGCCGACGCGAACCTGAAGGCCCATTGTGAGGTGCTCGGCATCACGCTCCACGAATATGAGTGGGATGTGGATCTGATGCTGTTGCGGGCCCTGCCATCGTGGAAGGGGTGCTCAGGGTGATCATCGAGAACACCCGCATCACCATCCACAAATCAAATATTTGCCTCGTGGGGCAGGGGACCATCGGCTCCCTCACTCGCACGCTGATCGCCCTCGGTGCCCATGTGCACGTGGCGGCGCGTAATCCCGTCCAGCGGGCGGCGGCCTATGCCGCAGGAGCAGAATCCGCGCCACTTGAGGCGCTGCCCGAGCTGCTGCCGCGCATGGATATTGTGATCGGCAGCGTGCCCCTTCAGATCCTCGGCGAGGATCTGCTGCGCCTGTTGCCGGCGCATGCTCTGCTGGTGGATGTGGCGGCCCCGCCCGGCACCATCGATCGCGACGCGGCCGCAGCGCTGGGGCTGAAGTCGATCTGGGCCCGTGGCATGGGCTCGCGGGCACCGGTCACGGTAGGCCGCAGCCGCCGCCGGATCGCAGAAATCCGCAATGACAGGTCCGGGAGCTGAAGAAGAGCTAAGGTGAATGCGATGCCACTCGTAGTCGTCGAGATGTGGGAAGGCCGCTCCGTGGAGCAGAAGCGCAACCTCGTTAAGGCCATCACCAAGGCGATGGTGGAGGAGGCTGCCTGCAAGCCCGACCACCTGCACGTGGTGATTCACGAAACCCCGAAGGACAGCTGGGGACGTGGCGGCATCCTGGGCATTGACATGGAAGAGCAGAAGAAATGAGCGGAGCCATGCAGCAGGCCGCGTCTGCGGCGCGGGTTACGGGTTTTGGCCATCAGCTCATCATGGTCGCCGATATCGACAAGTCCGTGGATTTCTACACGCGCCTGCTCGGCTTCACCAGCCGGCCGGCCAAGCCGCTCGCCGATGGTCGCCCATTCGTCGCGTTCCACCACGGCATTGCGCTGATCGCCCGACGGGAGACGGAACACCGGCAGATCGACCACATCGCCTTCGAGGTGGACGATGCGCGCGCCATGAGAGAGCGCCTCCGGTCCGCCGGGGTGCCGTTCTTCACGGATCTGCATAATGGGCCCTACGGCCCCACCATCTATGTGGCAGATCCCGACGGCACCAAGGTTGATCTCTACCAGGTCGGTGCAACGGCCGAGGCGTGAGCTGCCCAGAGATCAAGTGTCGAACAGCAGCTCAAGGCCGCGGGTGAAGGGCAATTCGATGCTCTGCCCGCCGCCCACGTTGAGCAGGGCCTGGCCGGTGCGGCGGATGTCGTGCAGCACGGCGCGCTTGGCCGCGCCGGGATTTTCCGCCTTGAGCGCCTCGATGATCTTGACGTGGCTTGTAGCATCCCACGGCATGGAAGGCACAAGGAACGACATGTACATGGTCGGGCCGAACTGGAGCCATAGGGATTCGATCAGCGGCATCAAGACGTCGGAGCCGGAAGCCCCGTACAGGGTGAAGTGGAATTTCTGATTCTGCGACAGGCAGTTCATGATGTCGCGCTTCTCGATGGCCTGGAGCAGGCTCTTGTTGATGGCCGTCAGCTCCGAGATCAGCTCTTTCGTGCAAGCCTTGGCCGCGCGTTCGGTGGCATTACCCTCCAGTTGCTCGCGCACATCGAACAGGTCGGCAATCTTCTCCGGCGTCAGCCGGGGCACTCGAACCGAGCCGCCCTTCGTCTCCTCCAGCGCATTGGCGGCGACGAGCCGGCTCAGCACCTCGCGAACCGGCATGGGACTGGTGCCGAGGGCGGCCGCGAGCTTTCTGAGGCTCATGACCTGCCCCGGCAGGAACGCGCCGACCATGAGGCCGCGGTACATGTATCTGGCCACGAGATCGTAGACATGTGCGCGCCCGCGCGTGGCCTTCTCCTCCGGCGCGGCTGGCGTCTTGTTGGTCTTCGCGTTGGCCATGGGGTCCTCACCGCCGCCGAGCCGCAGGACGCTTGTCGGAAGCGGCCGGAACGAAAAGCAGTCGACAATTATATGATCTCAATATGTGATCAATAGTTTAGTCGTCAGGGATCGGCAACCCGGAATGAACGAGCTTGACATTACACCAAGCCGCGCCCGCCGGAAACGGTCCGATTGAGCAGAGGACGCCGACGCTCCAGTCGCGTGGAGGGGATCTGCCAGGAGGCAAGGATTCTCGCGCGGGAAAGGCGTTTTGAGCAACGTTGACGTTCAATGCCGTGCCGGCATTTACGCCGCGCGCCCAACGAATGGGCACTAAAAAAACTGCACTGAACTTCATCTGGGGTCGTTGACAGCTTCAAAATGTGATCACACTATGTGCTCACATTGGAGCCAGAACGTGCCGAAAATCGCCAGCATCGAGACCCTTGTCGTCCAGCTCCCCACCCGCCGGAAGCATCAATGGACGGGGCTGACGGAGCCCATCGGCCGCTACCTGCTCGTGAAGATGACGGACGACGACGGCCGGACCGGCTGGGGTGAGGCGCCGGCGCTCAAGGACTGGGGCGGCGAGTTCGGCCGCTATTTCGGCGAGAGCGTCGCCATCGCCGACCTGCTGATCCAGCGCTATTTCGCGCCCGCCCTCGTCGGCGTCGAGCTTGCCAATCCGGCCGAGCTGCATGCCCGCATGGATGGCGTGCTGAAAGGCTATCCCTATGCCAAGGCGGCGGTGGAGTTCGCCTATTACGACGTGAGCGGCCGTTGGCTGGGTGTCCCGGTCCACACCCTGCTGGGCGGCAAGTCGCGGTCGCGCGTGCCGGTCACCCATTCCATCGGCCTCATCTCGCTGGAGGACGCCGCAGCCGAGGCGGAGAAGGTCGCCGCCGAGGGCATACGCACCATCAAGGTGAAGATCGGCGTTGACCCGGACCGCGACGTCGCGGTGGTTGGCGCGGTGCGGGCCGCCGCGGGCGACAAGGTGGACATCTGCGTAGACGCCAACGAAGGCTACCGCACGCCGGGAGACGCCATCCGCACCATCCGCAAGATGGAGAAATACGAGCTGAAGTACGTCGAGCAGCCGGTGATGGGCATCGAGCGGATCGCCGAGGTTGCGCGGGCCATCGATGCGCCGGTGATGGCAGACGAATCCGCCTGGAATGCCCACGACGCCATCCAGATCATCGAACGCCGCGCCGCCCAGATCGTCTCGATCTACACCACCAAGCCCGGCGGCCTCTACAAGGCGATGGAGGTGGCCGCGGTGTGCCGCGCGGCGGGCATCGTCTGCAATGTGAACGGCTCGGTGGAAACGGGCGTGGGCAACCTCGCCAACATCCACCTCGCCGCGTCCGCGCCGGCCGTCACCCTCTCGAACGTCGTACCGGTCTCCACCCCCGCGGCGTTCCAGCAGGGCCAGATCGGCGGCATCTACTACACGGACGATCTGATCTTGCAGCCGCTCACCCTCGTGGACGGCGCCATCGAGGTGCCCACCGGCCCCGGCATGGGCATCGACATCGATGCCGAGAAGATCGCCCGCTACACCGTTCCGGCCTGAGCCGAAGCATCCAGGGATAAGACACATGCGTGAGGAAATCCTCAGCCGGCAGGCCGCCGCCATGCGCGAGCAGGGCATCGACGCGATCGTCTCCTGCTCGCCGGAGAACTTCGCCTATGCGGCGGGCTTCGTCGTCCCCTCCCAGCCGCTGCTGCGCCATCGCCACGCCATGGCGGTGGTGAGCGCGGATGCGGCGCTCAATCTGTTCGTGGTGGACATGGAGGAGAGCACGGTGGTGCGCGAGGCGCCGGGCGTGCCCCTCACCATCTGGAAGGAGTTCTCCGACGACGCCATGAGCGTGCTCGCTACGATGCTCGGCGGCCTCGGCCTCTCGGGCGGGCGCATCGGCATCGAGATGGACTACCTGCCGGCAGGAGACTTCGCCCGCCTCTCGGCGGCCCTGCCCGGCGTCACCTTCGTGCCCGCCGAGCATCTCCTCTCGCGCCTCCGGCAGATCAAGACGCCCGGCGAAGTGGCCCTGCTGCGCCGGCTCGCGCGCATCGCAGACCAGGCCATCGGCGACACGCTCTCGGCCCTCAAGCCCGGCGATACCGAGCTCGACATCGCCGCCCATCTCACCCGCAACATCTACGAATTGGGCGCGGAGCACTTCAAGCTGCTTATCACCGCCACCGGCGAGCGCAGCCAATTGCCGAATGTCGGTCCCACCGACCGCAAGCTGGTGCGCGGCGACGTCTGCCGCGTGGAGATCTTCTCCGTCATCGGCGGCTATCAGGCGGGCGTCTGCCGCACCGCCTATGTGGAAGAGCCACCGCCCATGGCCGAAGAGGTCTGGCAGGTGATGGTGGATTGCAAGTATCGGCTGCTCGACATCGCCAAGCCGGGGGCCGACTGCCTCGAGATCTACAACGACTTCGTGGGGCGGCTGAAGGCCCACAACCTGCCGCCGATCTCGTTCGTCGGCCACGGCATCGGCCTCCACCTTCACGAAGACCCCTATCTCGGCGCGACGCCACTCCTCGGCCAGCCCGGGAAGTCGGCGGCACTCGAGGAGAACATGGTGCTGGGCTTCGAGCCCCTTTGCTACCGCACGGGCTACGGCTTCGGGGTCCAGAACAAGGACCTGATGCTGATCACCGCCACCGGCTCGGAGCTGTTGTCGGACTATACCGACACCGACCGACTGATCAGGATCGGTTGAGCCATGGCCAAAGCCCCCGGAATATCGATCGAGGACCTGTCCGTCGTGTTCAAGACCAGGACGGGCGTCACCACGGCGCTCGACAAGGTCTCGTTCGATATCGCGCCCGGCTCATTCCTCAGCGTGGTGGGACCCTCGGGCTGCGGCAAGACCACCTTGCTCAAGATCCTCTCCGGCGTGCTCCAGCCCTCGGGCGGCCGCGTCCTGTTCGACGGGGAGCCGCTGGCGCGGACCAAGGTGCAAGGGCAGGTGGGCTACGTCTTTCAGCGGGCGTTGCTGCTGCCGTGGCGGAGCGCGCTCGACAACGTGATGCTGACCCTGGAAGTCGCCCGCCGCGGCATGAGCCGGAGCGAGCGCGAGGCCGAGGCCCGGCACTGGCTCCAGGTCGCCGGCCTTGCCGGCTTCGAGCATCGCTTCCCGCATGAGCTGTCCGGCGGCATGCAGCAGCGCGTCTCCATCTGCCGTGCGCTCGCCTTCCGCCCGAGAATTCTCCTGATGGACGAGCCTTTCGCCGCCCTCGACGAGATCACGCGGGAGACCCTTCAGGAGGAGTTGCTGCGCATCTGGGCCCAGACGGAGACGACGGTCGTCTTCATCACCCACTCGATCCCCGAGGCGGTGCTCTTGTCCGAACAGATCGTCGTGATGTCCGCGCGCCCCGGCCGGGTGCTGGAGCGCATCAACGTGCCCTTCCCTCGCCCACGCACCGAGAAAATCCGCGAGATGCCGGACTTCGCCGCGCTCGCCTCCCGCATCCGCGGCCTGCTGCGCCCCCGCGATCCGGCATCCGCGCCGGCGCCCGTCATGGCGGAGGTGTGAACCATGTCCGGCGCCTCGCTCTATCGCGTCTCGGTCACCTTCGGCCAGGTGCTCGTCTTCGTCGCATTCTTCGGCCTGTGGGAAGGGCTGGTGGATCTCCTCGGCATCAAGCCGGTGATCCTGCCCCCGCCCTCCCGCATCGCCGAGGTGGCGTGGGAGAGCCGGGCCATCCTCATCAAGAACACCTGGCCCACCTTCGTCGCCATCTCGCTCGGCTTCCTGACGGCGGTGGCCAGCGGCTTCCTCATCGCGGTGGGCATCGCCTATTCGCGGGTGATCCGTGACCTGACCTATCCGTTTCTGGTGGCGGCGCAAATCCTGCCCAAGATCGCCTTCGCGCCGCTCTTCCTCATCTGGTTCGGCTTCGGCCTCACGCCCAAGGTGGTGATCGCCGCGCTGATCGCCTTCTTCCCGGTGGTGATCAACACATCCAAGGGGCTCACCTCGGTCGATTCCGAGCTGCTGCAATACATGGATTCCCTGGGTGCCAGCACCTGGGAGAAATTCACCAAGATCAGCCTGCCCTGGGCCATGCCCTATTTCTTCGCCGCGCTGAAGATCTCCATTACCCTCGCCATCGTCGGAGCCGTGGTGGGCGAGTTCGTCGCCGCCGGTGAAGGGCTGGGATACGTCATCAACGCCTCCAACATCACGCTCGATACCGAGCTGATGTTCGCGGCGATCATCTGCCTCAGCGTCCTCGGCATCCTCATGTTCCTCGCCGTGGTGCTGGCCGAGCGTCTTCTCATTCCGTCCGCCCCGGAAGGCGGCGGGGTGCAGGCCACCATGTGAGCGGCGGGGCCGCAGACCTTGTGTTGAAAACGAACCTTCCAGTGACAAAGGGGAACGGACATGTGGACGGAACGCAGGTCTCTTCTGAAACTCACGGCCGCCGCCGGCATCGCGCTGTCGGGGCTTCTGGCACCGGTAGTGGCGCAGGCGGCCGACAAGGTGAAGCTGCGGCTCGACTGGGTGTTCGGTGCCGAGCACGCGCCGATCTTCCTCGCCATGGAGCGCGGCTACTTCCGCGACGAGGGCATCGATGTCGATCTCCTGCCCGGTGAGGGCTCGTCCGTCACCGTGAAGCTGGTGGGCAACCGGGACGCGGAATTCGGCTATGCCACCGCCGATCAGATCCTGATCGGCGCCCAGCGCGGGCTGGATCTGGTCGCAACAGCAGTGGTGCTCCAGCAAAATCCCACGGCCTTCATCTTCAAGACGTCCCAGAACATCAAGGACGTCAAGACCGACCTCTACGGCAAGACCATCGGTGTCCAGCTCAAGAGCAACACCGGGCGCCAGTGGGAGGCGATGAAGAAGGACCTCAAGCTCGATGCCGCCAAGCTGCGCGAGGTGCCGGCCGACGGCGCGCTCGTCGCCATGATCGCCTCCAACCGGATCGATGTGGGCGTCGGCTTCTATTTCAACGACGCGCTGAAGCTGAGGGCGACAGGCGAGGATGTCAGCTGGATCCTCTTCGAGGACCTCGGCATGAAGATGTATTCCACCTCCCTGCTCACCAACCCGGCCCTGGTGAAGGAGAAGCCGGACCTCGTGAAGCGCTTCACTCGCGCCTTCCTGAAGGGCTGGCAGGCGGCCATCGATGATCCCAAGGCGGCCTACGCGGCCTTCATCAAGGCCAATCCCAGCACCGACAAGGTGTATGCGGAGCTGAAGCTGCCCGAGGTTCTCAAACTCACCCAGTCGCCGGACGTGAAGCAGAACGGTCTCGGCCACTCGACCGCCGCGGCCTGGGAGAACCTTCAGGCGCAGCTGATCGCCATGGAGATGATGAAGGATAAGACCGACATCTCCAAGGTGTTCACCAACGATTTCCTGAAGTGACCCTCGAGCACGAAGGGCAGACCATGGCCAACAGCGACATTCTCATCATCGGAACCGGCTATTTCGCCGAGATCATGATCGGTGACCTGGCGGCCACGGCGCGCGGGCCCGTCAGGGTCACCATCGGCGGGCGCAATCGCGAGCGCATGACGTGGCTGGCGCAGGCGGGCAACGCGCGCGCCGCCATTTTCGGCACGACGGCCACCTTCGATACCCTCGCGGTCGACCAGTCCTCGGCGGAGACGGTGGGCGAAGCCATCGCCGCCGCCGCGCCCCGCGTGTTGGTCCAGTCGGCCTCGCTCCAGTCCCCCTGGAAGGTGGACCGGTTGGACAGCGCGTGGTCGAAGCTGGTGGCGGAGGCCGGCTTCGGCATGACCATCGCGTTCCATGCGTTGCTGCCGTCAAGATCGGCGCGTGCGGTGAAGGCCAGCGGTGCCGACATTGCCTTCGTCAACACCTGCTATCCGGATGGGGTGAACCAGGTTCTGGCGGCGTCCGGCCTGCCAATCACCTGCGGCGTAGGCAATATCGGGATCTTCTCGTCCATCATCGAGGCTCTGGTCCCTCCCGAGCGGCGTGCCAGCGTTCGCGTCCTTGGCCATCACCAGCATCTCGTCCAGTGGCGGAAGCCTGGCACCGAGCGTACCGGCGCCCCCGTGCGCTCCTGGATCGGCGGCGAGGAGGTCGAGGACGTGGACGGCTGGACCCGCCATGTCCAGCTCCCCTACCGCGATCTCAACGCCATCTCCGGCGCCGCCGCCGTTCCCGTGCTGCTGGCGCTTGCCGGCCACGGCGAAATTGGCGCCCACGTGCCGGGGCCTGCGGGCCTGCCGGGCGGGTATCCGGTCAGGGTCGATCGCGGCCGAGTGACGCTCGACCTGCCGGACGGGATGACCGAGACGGAAGCCATCGCCTGGAACCGTGGCTTCGAAGCGGCGGACGGGGTCAGCGTGACCGGGGACGGACGGGTGGTCTATTCCGAGGCTGCGCGGCGCGCGCTGGCGGCTCACAGCCCGGACCTCGCGGCCGGCTTCAAGGTGGGCGAGGTGGAAGCGGCGGCCGCGGCGCTGGGCGAGCTGCGCGCACGGCTCGGCGGCTGAGGCATGGCCCTGCCTCCGCTGCCGGAAACGCCGTCCTTCCGCCTGGAGGGACGCCGCGCCCTCGTCACCGGTGCCGGTCGCGGCATCGGGCTCGGGGCGGCCGCGGCCCTGGCGCGGGCGGGCGCCCATGTGACCCTGTGCGCGCGGACGGTGGAGGAGGTGGAGGCCGGGGCCGAAGCCATCCGGTCGGCCGGCGGCGCGGCATCCGCGCTGCCCCTCGACATCACTGACCTGCGGGCGATGCAGGACGTGCTGGAGCGGTTCGAGCCGTTCGACATTCTGGTGAGCAATGCCGGCACCAATCGCCCGCGCCCACTGCTCGACACGACGCCGGAGGATTTCGACGCCGTTTTCGATCTGAACGTGAAGGCCGCCTACTTCCTCGCCCGGAGCGTCGCCGGCGCGCTCATCGCGACTGGACGACCGGGATCGATCATCCACATCTCGTCGCAGCTTGGGCATGTGGGCGCGGCCAACAGGTCGCTTTATGTCGCCTCGAAATTCGCGATCGAGGGCCTTACCAAAGCGCTGGCGGTTGAGCTTGGGCCGCACGATATCCGTGTCAACGCCATCGCGCCCACCTTCATCGATACGCCGCTGACCCGCTCCTACGGACTGAACGACGACGCGCTGGCTGCAGTCCGTGCGCGCATCAAGCTCGGTCGCATCGGCCGGGTCGAGGATGTGATGGGCGCCGTCCTGTTCCTCGCCGGCGATGCCGCCGCGCTCGTGACCGGGGCATCACTCCTCGTCGATGGCGGTTGGACCGCTGATTGATCCTCACCGAGCGCGAGTTGCCCCGATGTTTTCGACCGGACGCAGACGCTTGTCATCCCTTCTCACCATCGACGACATGCGCGCTGCCGCGCGTCGAACGCTCCCGCGCATGCTGTTCGATTTCGTCGACGGTGGATCCGGGGACGAGTCGACGCTCAGGCGGAACGCCGGCGGCTTCGCCAACTACGCGCTCATGGCGCGGGCACTCACCGGCGGGGAAACTCGGGAACAGGGCCGCACGCTGTTCGGCCGGCGCATCTTGACACCTGTCCTGATTGCGCCGACGGGCTCTTCGGGCCTGCTCTGGCCGCGAGGGGAGGCGGACGTCGCCCGCGCCGCCGCGGCCGAAGGCACCATCATGGAAGTAAGCGCCGGCGCGACACTCTCCATCGAGGAGGTCGCCGGGGCCGGGGAGGGGGGCCGCTGGCTCCAGCTGTTCATTTATCGGGACCGCGGCATCACGCGGGACTTCGCGGCGCGGGCCAGGGCCGCACGCTATGAGGCCCTCGTCCTGACCGTCGACTGTCCCGTACTCGGCCGGCGCGAGCGGGACATCCGCAACGGCTTCACCATCGACCCGCGCCTGTCGCTCGGCACGCTGGCCGATGCGGCCCTTCACGCGGGCTGGTGGATGCGCATGGCGCGCACGCCGCGCGTCACCTTCCGCAATTTCGAGCCCTATGGCGGCGGCGGGGTGGTGGACATGGCGCGCTACATCTCGACGCTGATCGACCCCGCTGTGTCCTGGAAGGACGTGGAATGGCTGCGCGGCATCTGGGATGGCCCGCTGATCATCAAGGGCATTCTGCGGGCCCAGGATGCGCGCCATGCCGTGTCTCTCGGCTGCGATGGGGTGCAGGTCTCCAACCATGGCGGCCGCCAGTTCGATGGGACCCTGGGCGCAATCGAGGCCCTCGCGGAGGTCGTCGACGCGGTAGCGGGCGAAGTTCCCGTGCTTCTCGACGGCGGGGTCCGCCGAGGCTCGGATGTTTTAAAGGCCATCGCACTCGGTGCCAGTGCGGTCCTCATCGGCCGGAGCCATCTGTGGGGCCTCGCCATCGCAGGAGAAGCGGGCGTCCGTCACGCCCTTGCACTGCTGAAGGCGGAGATCGACCTGGCCATGGCCATCGGCGGCTGGAGGTCTCTCGACGACATCAACCGTGACAGCATCCGCAGGGTGGTGCCGTTGCCGACCGCAGCTTGAAGACAGGAGGTCCGAAACCCATGAGCAAGATCGCAGACCGCCTCGCGCAACTTGGCATCGTGCTTCCCGATGCCGCCGTCCCTTCGGCCAATTACGTGCCGACCCGGCGCATTGGGACGTGCCTCTACGTGGCCGGCCAGGTGCCCACCCGCGACGGACAGGATCAGTTCACCGGCAAGCTCGGCGACACAGTGTCCCTCGCCGACGGTCAGGCCGCGGCGCGCCTTTGCGCCATCAACCTGCTCGCACAGCTGTCGAAGGCACTAGGTGGCGATCTGGGCCAGGTGGCTGGCGTTGTGCGCCTCGGAGGCTTCGTGAACGCCGTGCCTGAGTTCGGTGATCACCCCAAGGTCATCAACGGTGCCTCGGACCTTATGGTCGAGGTATTCGGCGACGCCGGGCGTCACGTACGCATCGCAGTCGGCAGTTCGTCGTTGCCGCGTAATGTGCCGGTCGAGGTGGAAGGGGTGTTCGAGATCCACGAGAGGTAGTCCTGCACCAACGGCGTTCGCAGACCCACTCCAAAGCCGCACAGGCGGACACGCGCTGTTTGGAGCCCAAAACGCAACGGCTCCTGCACATGGCAGGAGCCTTTTTCGTTTGTCTGCAAGGACAGTTCATGTGACGCTGGCGGTGCCAGGGCTTCGCCGGCGCCGCGACCCGACCTTTCGTCAGTTGTTCGGGGTCTTGTCGCCGCTGAGGATCTGCTCGGCATAGCGGCCGTCCACCACCGTGGCGAAATCCACCGGGCAGGGATAGAAGCCGGCCTTCACCAGCTTTTCGGTCGCCGCGATCTCCTTCTCGAAGCCGGGGCTGCCGGGGTTCACGGGAATGAGGGTCACGGCCTTCGCCCGCGCCGTGACGGGCGCGATGCGCGGATAGGGATCAGCGTACGTCGCCGCCGGCTTCGATCGATCCGAACTTGCCGCGGTAGTCCTGCGGGTTCACGCCCAATCGGCGGCGAAAGGCGCGCCTCATCCTCTCTTCGTCGACGAAGCCGCAGCGAACCGCGATCTCCTTGATGCTCTGCCGTGTCTCCTCGAGAGCGCGGCGGGCAGCCTCGATCCGCAACTCCTCCACCACCTTGGCCGGCGTGCGCCCCGTCCGCGCCACATAGAGCCGGGCGAAAGTGCGCGGGCTCATGGAAACGCGCTCGGCGAGGGTCTCGACCCGGAGGTCCTGGTCGAGGTGATCGCTGATCCAGCTGTGCAGGGCCTCGAAGCCGCCGTCATCGGCCTCCTGTAGGGCCAGCGGGACGCTGAACTGAGTCTGTCCTCCACCACGCTTCAAGAAGACGACCAGCCGCTTGGCCACCCTGATGGCCTCGGCTCGGCCGCGGTCGTCCTCGATCAGGGCGAGCGCCAGATCGATGCCCGCGGTCACGCCTGCGGAGGTCCAGACGGGACCGTCATGCTCGTAGATCGCATCGGCCGACACCATGAGATCCGGATAGCGATCCTGAAGGAGCCGGCAGGAACCCCAGTGCGTCACCACCCGCCGCCCCCCGAGTAACCCGGCCGCCGCAAGCACAAAAGTGCCTGTGCAGACGGAGCAGACCCGGCGGATGCCCCCGGCGCGTTCCGAGAGCCACGCCAGCAGGAGCGGCTCGCGTGCGGCGATATGCACCCCAGGCCCGCCCACGATCACCAACGTGTCCACCTCGCCCACACCCGCGAGCGGTTGGCTCATCAGCTCCAGGCCCGACGACGTGCGCACCAGCCCGCCTGCCACCGACGCCACCGTCAGGCGGTAGGGCGGCGCGGCGCCTTCGGAGGTCTCGCAGGACAGTTCAAACGCTGCCAGTGGACCGGAGAGGTCGAGCACCAGGGCATCGGGGAACACCACGAAGACGACATGTCGCTGCTGCAAGCCGCCCCCCATCCCGTTGCCGGTCGTTGGCAGGAAAGGTGGGTAGAATGTCGTTTCCGCCGCGCCCTGTCATGCCCAATCTCATGCCGCAGCATCGAGAGGGAACGACGTGAATAAAACAACGCTGGATATCGGACTTCTCTTTTTCCCCGGCATGACCCAATTGGATGTCACGGGACCGTTCGAAGTCTTCGCCCGCCTGCCCGGCGCCCGGATGCATCTGCTTTGGAAGTCCATCGAGCCGATCACGAGCGACGTGGGGCTCACTCTCATGCCGACGACCACTTTCGCGGACTGTCCGCAACTGGACGTGCTCTGCGTCGGTGGTGGTCCGGGGCAGATGGCGCTGATGGATAACGAGGAGGTGATGGCTTTCGTCGCCCAGGCGGGCGCGCGCGCGCGCTATGTAACGTCCGTGTGCGCCGGGTGTTTCATCCTCGCGGGTGCCGGGCTGCTCGATGGCTACAAGTCCGCGTGCCATTGGCTGTCGCGCGATCAGCTCGCGATCCTCGGCGCCATCCCGGTCAAGGAACGCATCGTGGTGGACCGCAACCGCATCTCCGGAGGCGGCGTCACGGCGGGGATCGACTTCGCCTTCCAGGTGGCGGCCGAGCTGTGCGGCGACGAGGTCGCGAAGCGCGTCCAGCTGATGCTGGAGTATGACCCGAAGCCACCCTTCGACATCACCGAGGACAACGCTCCGGCCGAGCTTATAGCCGAGGTCCGGTCCGCCGCCCGCCCGCTGCTCGAGGAGCGGCTTCGCTCCAGCCAGCGGGCGGTCGCGCGAATGCAGCACGGCACGGGCCCGCAGGGGGCTGATTCCGCCGCGCTTCCCTCCTGCAGCGGGGCATCGTGATGACCTTGCAACTGACCCGCATGGAGGAAGGCGGCCAGAGCATCTTCCGGTTCGAGGATCCCGACAGCGACCTGTCGGGGGTCATCGTGGTGGACTCGCTGGCGCTGGGGCCGGCGACCGGGGGCTGCCGCTTCTGGCACTATGACGACGAAGCCGCCATGCTCTCGGATGCCCGGCGCCTTGCCCGCGGCATGAGCTACAAGAACGCGATGGCAGGCCTGCCTTTGGGCGGCGGCAAGTCCGTCATCCGGCGGCCCGTTGGCGCCTTCGATCGAGCTGCGCTGTTCCGGGCATTCGGGCGGGTTCTGGACGAGATCGGAGGCGATTATCTGGCCGCCGAAGACGTGGGCACCACGCCGCGCGACATGGAAGTCGCGCGCTCGCAGACGCCTTTCGTCTTCGGGCTTCCGGCCGATGCGGACCAGGCCGGCGGCGATCCTTCGCCGTGGACCGCACTCGGCGTCTTTCTCAGCATCGCCCATGTGTGTGCACGGCGGGGCCGTCCGCTGTCGGAGAGTCGGATCGCGGTGCAGGGCCTCGGCAGCGTCGGTGCGGACCTCTGCCGCCGCCTGCATGACGCTGGCGCCTCGCTGGTGGTCGCCGACGTGCACCCGGAGGCGGCAGAGCGTCTGCGCGCGACGACCCCCGTGGAGGTGGTCTCGCCGGAGGAAATCCATGCGTCAGACGTCGACCTTTTCGCCCCCTGTGCGCTCGGTGCCGGGCTCAACGAGGTCACCATTCCGCAGCTGCGCGCGCGTCTCGTCGCTGGCGCCGCGAACAACCAGCTCGCCACCGAGGCGGATGCGGGCCGCCTGCACGAGCGGGGCATACTCTACGTGCCCGACTTCGTCGCCAATGCCGGAGGCATCATCAACGTGGCGGCAGAATACCTCGGGCACGACCGCGGTATGGTCCACGACGCCGTACACCGTACTCCCGGCCGCCTCGGGCAGGTGCTCGACCGGGCGGAGGCAAGCAGGACGTCGCCGGCGCTGGTCGCCGACGTCATGGCCCGGGAGCTGATCGTGCGGGCCGCCGGGGCCATGGCAGAAAACGAGGGAAAACGGCCGTTGTAGCCTTTCACCTCCAAGAGCAGGATTTGCAAAAGAACAGGCGAGGGCGAGCCACTCCGCGCGGCTGCGTCCGTCGCCCGCAATCAATCCAGGAAGCCGATACGGCTCGCAGGGGAATACTCGAAATGACGTACGATCAAGGCATGCAGAAACGCAGAAGTTGCTTGCGGGCGCTTTGGGTATCCGGTGTCGGCGCCATCATGGCTCTCGCGCTCGCGGCGACGCCCTCGGCGGCGGAGATATCCGAGGGCGTTGTCAAGATTGGCATCATCAATGACCAATCCGGTCCCTTGTCCGATCTCTCCGGCAAGGGATCGGTGGTGGCCGCCAGGCTTGCCGTGGAGGATTTCAAGAAACTCTCGCCCAACATCAAGGTGGAACTCCTCGTCGCCGATCACCAGAACAAGGCTGACGTGGGAGCCCAGATCGTGCGGCGCTGGTTCTCCGAAGGCGTCGACATGGTGGCCGACATCGGAAATTCGGCAGTTGCCCTGGCCATCCAGTCTCTCGGGCGAGAAAAGAACAAGCTGGTGATGTACTCCGCCGTGGGCACGGTGGAGATCACCGGAAAGCAGTGCGCTCCGACCGGGCTCGCATGGCTGCACGACAACTACAACCTGGTCGCCGGCCCCATCCGCAAGCTCGTCGGCCAGGGGCAGGACAAATGGTTCTTCATCGCTGCCGACTACGCCTTCGGGCGCAACATGGTGGCTGAGTCCGAACGGATGCTCGGCACCGTCGGCGGCAAGTCCGTCGGCTCGGTGTTCCACCCGCTTGGCAATGCGGATTATTCCTCCTTCCTCCTCCAGGCGCAAAGCTCGGGTGCCAAGGTCGTCGCCTTTGCCAACGCCGGAGAGCAACTCGTTTCTTCCATCAAGCAGTGGAACGAGTTCAACATGAATGCCGGCCCCCAGACGCCGGTCGCGCTGCTCATGTTCCTCACCGACATCCACGGCATGGGCCTGGAGATGGCGAAGGGGCTGACGGGCGTCACGGCCTGGTATTGGGACTTGAACGACAGCACCCGCGCCTTCGCCAAGCGTTTCTATGCCCTGCACGGCGCCATGCCGACGGCGCCGCAGGCCGCGGTCTATTCCGCCGTGTTCCACTATCTGAAGGCGGTCGCGGCCATCGAGTCGGATGACACGGATCGCGTTCTCGAAAAGATGCGCGCGACGCCGGTCGATGACTTCTACGCACCGGGTGCCAAGCTCAGGGCCGACAACAAGCTGATCCACGATTTCTATCTGGTTCAAGTGAAGGAGCCGAAAGAGCTGGAAAAGCCTTGGGCTTACTACAAGGTCCAGGAGACGATCTCCGCCGAAGTCGCCTATCGCCCCCTGAGCGAGAGCGACTGTCCGCTGGTTGCCGGCAAAGCGAAATAGGCTGAGCGCCACCCCTGCCCTGACCGGCGCGAACATGGTTGGGGCAGGACGGGGCTTATCGACGGGGGAGGCGGAGCGTCGTGCCGAGCAAAGCTTTCGATGTCATCATTTCCGGAGGGCGGGTGATCGATCCCGAGACCGGCCGCGACGAGGTCGCGGACGTCGGCATCAGGGGCGGCGGCATCGTGCGGATCGGGCGCATCCCGGAAGCGAACGGGACGCGCCTGATCGATGCGACCGGACGCGTCGTGTGCCCCGGCTTCATCGATCTCCACGCCCACGGCCAGTGCGTCGCCGCGGACTGGATGCAGGCATTCGATGGCGTGACGACGACGCTGGAGCTCGAGGTCGGCGTTCTTCCCGTCGGAACCTGGTACGAGCGGCAGGAGCAAGTCGGGCGGGTACTGAATTATGGTGCTTCGGCGAGCTGGATCTTCGCCCGCAAGCAGGTGATGGCCGGCATCGTGCCTGATCCGGGCCGGCATCCGATGGAAATGATGGGGGAGGGGGCCGATAATCGCGGCGGGTGGTCGAGCGACGTTGCGGGCGCGCGCGCGGTCGAGGAGATCTGCTCCGTCATCGAGGCCGGACTGCGGGAAGGGGGGATCGGCATCGGCATCGCCCACGGCTACGCCCCCGGCGCCGGGATCAAGGAGATGACGCGGGTCTGCGAGCTTGCCGCCCGCCATGCGGCTCCAACCTTCACGCACATCGCCAACATGGCCAACGCGGATCCGCTGAGTTCCGAAGATTCCTATGTCCGCATCGTCGGCCTGGCAGCCGCCACCGGCGCGCGCATGCACATCTGCCATCTCAACTCGACATCGCTGCACGACATCGCGCGGTGCCGGGCGCTGATCCAGCACGCACAGGCGTGCGGTCTCCCGGTCACGGTTGAGGCCTACCCCTACGGGACAGGCTCGACGGTAATTTCGGCGAGCTTCTTCGCGGCCTTGGATTTTCCGGATCGAACCGGGTCCGGATACAACAGCATCGAATTGATCCACAATGGCGCGCACTTGAAGGACAGGGCGGACCTTCTGTCGGCCCGGGAAGCGGACCCCGCCGCCTTGGTGGCATGGCATTTCCTTGATATCGAGAACGAACCGGCCTTTCAGGATCTACTAGATCTGTCGGTCCTCTACCCCGGCGGCATTATCGCCTCGGATGGAATGCCATGGGTGGAACCCGACGGCGCCATCTATCGCGGGGAGGAATGGCCGCTGCCGAAGCGCCTGTCGTCCCACCCGCGCTCAGCCGGAACCTTCACGAAGTTCATCGGCGAGTATTGGCGCGACCGTGGCAGGATCGCGCTCGTGGACGCGCTCGCCAAATGCACGGTGTTGCCGGCCCGCCTGATTGAAAGTTGCTTGCCCGGAATGAAGCGGAAGGGGCGCCTCCAGGAGGGGTGCGACGCGGATATCCTTGTGTTTGATCCCGCGACCATCGCCTCTCGGGCCAGCTTTTCCGACATGACGGCGCCGGCCGCAGGTGTCGACGCGTTGCTGGTGTGCGGGCGACCGGTCCTTCTGGGGGGCCGGCTTGACGCGCGCGCCCGGCCGGGGCGTCCGCTGCGTGCCCGAGGACCGGCGCATGCATGATGGCGAAGCCGCGCTTCCTGTTCCCGTCGTCATCATCGCAGGCGCGCTGGGGGCCGGAAAGACGAGCCTGATCAATGCTATGCTGGTCGGTGACGTGGATCTGCCCTTGGCCGTCATCGTCAATGACTTCGGCGCCATCGCCATCGACGAGGCCATCCTCTCCGCCACCGGCCTGCCGGTCTTCGCGCTGAAGAATGGATGCATCTGCTGCTCGCTGCAGGGCGACCTGCTGCGTACCCTTGCAGGGGTGCTGTCAGCCGGCCGGCCAATCGGTGCCATCGTGATCGAGGCGAGCGGCGTGTCCGACCCGCGCGGGATCATCGAAGCGCTGCATGATCCAGTCTTGCGGAGGGCGGTGCGGCTCGACGCCGTGGTGACGGTGGTGGACGTCGAGATGCATGATGTGGCCGACGACCTCTGGCAGGCCCAGGTCCGGGCCGCCGACATCATCGTTCTCGCCAAAGCCGGCGAGACGGCCGCCGTCGATGATCTGCGGGCGAGACTTGCGGGCAGGGGCAAGACGCTGGTCGTCGTTGCGGACGAGAGCGGGGGCATTCCGCTGGAGCTTCTCGTCGGCCAGCCCTTTCAGCGCGAGGGGGTGCCTCTCACCGAGGCCTCCTTGATCTCCGACGATCGCTTCGTCCATGTCGAGTGGACGTCGCCGCGTCCGCTGGCCCTCCCGCGGTTCAGGGCCATCATAGAGAACCTTGCGCCGCGTCTCGTGCGGGCCAAGGGGCTCATCCGCGTCGTCGAGCGGCCGGGCCAGACCTTCCTGTTCCAGCTCGTCGGCCGCCGCGCCAGCCTGCTGCCCTCGGATCTGCCCGTGGAGGGTGCGCGCCTGGTGCTGATTGGACGCGCAGGCAATCTTGACGCAGCAGGGGCAAAGGCCGAGCTCGAAGCGATGGTTCAAGAATAACATGATTGTCTGCGGCCTTCACGCGGCGGTTCTCAGGGAAGCAGCATGGCTGAAATTGCAGTTCTCGGTGCCGGCATGGTCGGCGTCGCCACGGCGCTGGCTCTGCAGGAGCGGGGACACGACTGTGTCGTCATCGATCGCGCGCGCCCCGGTTCGGAGACGAGCTACGGCAATGCGGGCATCATCCAGGCCGAAGCTGTCGAGCCGTACGCGCTGCCGACAAGTCCGCTGGCGCTCCTCGCGATGGCGGGCGGCGCCAGGAATGCCGTCAACCTGCACTGGCCGTCTTTGCCCGGGCAGGCGCCCGCGCTCTTCGGCTACTGGCGATCATCCCTGCCCGGTCCCTTGGGCCGGGTCATTCCGCTCTGGCGCCAGCTGGTGTCGGAGGCTGTGCCCCGACACGCCGCCCTCATCGAGGCGGCGGGCGCCGAGGAACTGATCCGTCGGGACGGCTATTGGGAGGTCCATGACACAGAGCCTGGCCTTGCTGCCGCCGTGCGCGAGGCCGAGCGAAAGGGGCGTGAGCATGGTGTCCCCTTCTCTGTCGCCGACCGGGCGGGGCTTGCCGCAGCCGAGCCTGCCTTGCGGCGCGCGCCGGCAGGGGCCGTTCACTGGACTGCGCCCTGGACCTGCCTTGCACCGGGAGGGCTGGTGGACGCCTACGCGCGGCTGTTCGAGGAGCGCGGCGGTCGGCTCGCCACTGGCGATGCACGGACCCTCCAGCGTGCCGGTGCCGGCTGGCAGGTCGCGGGAATGGACGTGAAGATCGTCGTCGTGGCACTCGGGCCCTGGTCGCCGGAGTTGCTCCGGCCGCTCGGCTATCGCGTGCCGATGGTGCGCAAGCGCGGCTATCATCGCCACTATGGCGGCACCCACCGCCTCACCCGGCCCATGCTGCTCGCGGACCACTCGGTGGTCCTGTCGCCGATGCGCGACGGCCTGCGCATCGCAACCGCCGCGGAGCTTTCCGCCGTGGAGCCGGCCGCCAGTCCACGCCAGCTCGCGCGGGGCGAGGCCGCAGCCCGGTCCTTCGTGGATCTGGGATTGCCCGTGGAAGCAACGCCCTGGTCCGGCACGCGCCCCTGCCTGCCGGGCCTGTTGCCGCTCGTCTGCCCGGCGAAGCGCCACGCCGGCCTGTGGTTCCACTTCGGCCACGGCCATCAGGGTTTCACCCTTGGGCCGGTAACGGCCGAGCGTCTGGCACGGTCCATCGACGGCGATGCGGCCGCGGTCGATGGTCTCGACCGCGGCGTGAACTAGCAATCGTTGGGCGCCTCAGGATGCGCGGGCCGCTGCCGCTTTGGCAAGGTCGAGCCGGCGCGCCTTGGCCACCTTCATCCTCTCTTGGAGCAGCGCCAGAACATCGGCCGGGGCCGTCTCTGGCGATCCCGCATTGAAGGGGGGCGCGGGATTGTATTCCAGGCGCAGCTGGATGGCTTCGGCGGTCCTGCGATCCACCAATTCGGAAATCACGGTCAGGCCGAGATCGATGCCGGCGGTGATGCCGCCGCCCGTGATGCGGTTTCCGTCAATGCACACCCGCTCGCGGCTCGCAGTCACGCCAAAGACGGGCAGGACATCGATGGCGCTCCAGTGAGTCGCGGCCTTGCGCCCCTCCAGCAGCCGGGCTGCGGCAAGCACCAGCGAGCCCGTGCAGACCGAGGTGACGAACTTGGCGCCGGCCGCCTGCGTGCGAAGGAAATTCAGCACCTCGTCGTCGCCCATCAGGTCATCGGTGCCGTAGCCGCCGGGAACACAGATGACGTCGAGTCGGGGACAATCAGCGAAGGTGGTGGTGGGCAGGATGGAGAGCACGGTGTCGCTCTGCACTGCCTCGATGCGCTTCCAGACCAGATGGACCTCGGCGCCGGGCAGGCTGGAGAACACCTGCAGGGGTCCGGTCATGTCGAGCTGCGTGATGCGGGGAAAGACGAGCAAGCCGAATTGCAGGGATGAGGACATTCTACGACCTTCGGGGTCCGATCTTGACCCGCCGAGCATGGCATGGTGCGATCATATGTAGAATGTCACGGTTCCCTCGTTTTCAGCCATGGCGATGATCGGCATCCTGATCTTCCCGGATTTCCAGCTTTTGGACGCTTCGGGTCCGGCATCGGTGTTCGAGATCGCGCGCCGCCTGGTTTCCACCGCACCGAACGTGCAGATGATCGCGGCACAGCCCGGGCCGGTCCGTAGCTCCTGTGGGGTTGAGGTGGTGGCCTCCAGCCTCACGTCGGCCAAGTCCATCACGACGCTTGTCGTCGCCGGCGGGCTGGGTGTCGAGGCCGCCATCGACTGCCGGACGACCCTGGCCTTCGTCCGCCGCAATGCCGCGCGCGGCGTGCGGGTGGCGAGCGTTTGCTCCGGCGCCTACGTCCTGGCGGCGGCGGGGCTGCTGGACGGTCGCAAGGCAACGACCCACTGGTGCCGCACGCAGGATTTCGTCTCTCGCTATCCGAAGGTGAGGCTTGATCCGGACCGCATCTTCCTGCGCGACGGCAACGTCTGGACCTCTGCCGGTATCACCGCCGGGATCGATCTCGCGCTGGCCATCGCGGCGGAGGAGCATGGGGATGCGGTTGCAAAGCACATCGCCTGCCAGCTGGTGCTCTACCATCGCCGCAGCGGGGGGCAGTCACAATTCTCCTCGCTTCTGGAACTGAAGACTCCGAATGGGCGGTTCGGCGCCCTGCTCACCTGGGTGCGGGAGCATCTGGACAAACCCCTTACCGTCGACATGCTCGCCGACCGGGCGGGGCTGAGCCCCCGCCATTTCGCGCGCATTTTCACCGCGGAGACCGGGACGACGCCCTCCAAGGCCATCGAGCGCTTGCGCCTGGAGGTCGCCCGAGAGCACGTACAGTCATCGTCGGAACCCATCGAACGTGTCGCTGAAGTGACCGGCTTTCGGGATCCGGAGCGCATGCGCCGCGCCTTCGTCCGCGCCTTCGGCCAAGCGCCACAATCACTGCGGCGCGCGGCTCGGACCATTTAGGCCGAGCTCAAACTCAACCCCGGGCTTGCATTGGCGTTCCAGATTCGGACGCCAGTGTCCCACCGCACTTCGGTTCCCGATGCACCTGTGGCCAATCGCTCATCCTGGGCACCGCCGCGCGTCCGTCCCCGCGGCGGCTCCAGGGGTTCGAACGCGACTATGGCTTGGCACTCGCGGCCATGGCGGTGCGGGCCTGCTCCACGAGATCGAGGCCGATCTTTTTGCTGTACTCTGTCACGACGGGTGCAACACGTTCGCTCATTGCTTTCAGCGCTTCGGGTGTCGGGCGGGTAATCTTGAAGCCCTTAGCCTGGAGCTCGACTTCCAGCTGTTCTGCCGCCTTGCGAGAAATATCCCGTTGGAAGGCGGCCGATTCCTTCGCGGCCTCCATGACCGCCGCCCGGTCCTTTTCTGAAAGACTGCCAAACCATTTGGGGCTGGCAAGAAGAACAAACGGCGTATAGACGTGCCCTGTCTTGGCCAGATGGCTCTGCACCTCATAGAATCTTGCGGTGTAGATCAGAGCGTATGGCGTCTCCTGAGCGTCTACAGCACGATTTTCGAGTGCACTGAACAGTTCTGGCCAGGGAAGAGGTGTCGGATTTGTTCCCAGCGCCGTCCAAGTCGCGATGAAGAGCGGGTTGGGTATGACGCGGATATTGAGCCCGGCCATATCTTGCACCGTGTTGACGGGGCGTTTTGCGTTGGTCATATGGCGGAAGCCATTGTCCCACCAGGCCAACCCGACAATGCCGGTCTTTTCCTTCAACTGTGCGAACAGCTTTTCGCCGACCGCGCCGTCCATGACGGCATCCGCCGCGGCAAAGTCCTTATAGAAAAACGGGAGGTCGAAGATCATGAACTGGGGGACGACGCCGACCAGATTTGGCGTAGGGCCAACCATGATGTCGATGAAACCCGCCTGAGCCGACGCCTGCATCTCGGGCTCGCTCCCGAGTAAGCCGTTGCCGAATGTTTCGATCTTGATGCGGCCATCGGTCTTCACTTCCACCAGCTTCGCAAAATAACGCGAAGCTTGTCCAACCGGATGATCATCGACAGGAACGTATCCCAGGCGGGGGTTCTGAGCCGCGGCTGGCGTGGCGGCCAGAAGAGATCCCAGAAGCGCTGCAGTAATAATCCGAGTTGTCATAGTTTTCCTCCCGATACTTTTTATTGGACCAAGGACCCAGCATCTGCCGTCAAGAAGGGGCCATGGCTGTCACTTTGTTATGTATATTCAGCCTGGTAGACAGGTGGCGCGCCATCTACGCTGAAGCAAAGATCTCGTGACCTATGGTGGCCTCCATTTGAAGATGACGCCGACGGTAGTTTGATCCTCGAATGTCTGGATTTACGATGGGCGTAATCTGAGGGGAAATTGCCCGAAGTCCGCCCGCGGCCAACGGAGGCAAGGCCCACAGCTCGCCCTCGAGCGTGCGAACCATAGGGAAATCACTCCAAGCATCCCTCGGACTCGATGCGAACCAATGATCGAGATGCTTGCCCACAATATGGACGGTATGTCCATTACGTTATTCTGGACAGACCTAGAATTGATTGTCAATGCTTCATCGCCGCTCTCGGGTCCTTGCGATCGGGTGTTTGTCAGCTTGATTCACATCGCAGCTCTCGTCAGTGGTCGGTGTAGAAAATCAATGCCCATCGCATGCGAACAATAATTCCTCAGGATTTTCTGCACCGCATCCGGTGTTTGGAAGCGCGCGCACATTTGATCTGCTTACGAATGTCATGAGAGAGCCGACGTGAGAGGGCGTCGATTGCGCGCTCGGCCTTTGCGCGGAGCAATGCCGTCAGCTCCGAAAATGCTTTCGTGACGATATTAGCGTCGAAACTGCAGGACGGCAGGCAGAGCAGGCTCTCAAGCCATGGCCCTGAGGGGTGGGGTAATGACCGGAATCCGGCGGAGGTGCTTGACAAGATAAGACTTCCGCATACACCTGTATATGGACATAACGTCCATATTATGGACAAAAATGATGCGGGCGTGCGTTGGATGCGCCGGCTAAACGACGACGTGCCGGAAGCCAAGATTGCTGGAGCGATGCAGGCAGGCGGAACACGAGGGAGGTCGGAGGCGTGTATACCATTACCTATCTCACAAACATCAATTTCGGGCTGGGAGCGTCCGACTCGCTGGCGGAGACGCTGCGCGAACTCGGCATGTCGCGCCCTCTGGTGATCAGCGATCACGGCATCAAAGCTGCCGGCATACTCGACCGTCCGGGCTTTGCCTTTCTAAGTTCGGCTCCGGTCTTCTTGGACGTTCCCACCAACCCGACCGAAAGCGCGGTTGCTGCTGGTCTCGAACTGTACAGGCAAGTGGGCTGCGATGGCGTCGTGGCGATCGGCGGGGGATCTCCCATCGACCTGGCCAAGGGCGTGGCTCTTCTCGCCACACATGAAGGCGAACTGGAGCGCTATGCGGCGATTCTGGGCGGCGTAGCCCGAATAACAAGTGCGGTCGCGCCACTCGTGGCCATTCCGACCACGGCTGGCACCGGCTCCGAAGTTGGCCGCGCGGCGCTGATCACCCTGAATGACGGCCGAAAGCTCGGCTTCATCAGCCCGTTCCTGATCCCACGCAGAGCGGTCTGTGACCCAGCGCTGACGATGGGGCTTCCTCCGGCTCTGACCGCGTCGACAGGTCTCGACGCGCTGTCGCACTGTATCGAGACATACATTTCGCCCCGCTTCAACCCCCCTGCCGAGGCAATTGCCACTGACGGATTCAAGCGCATCTGGAAGGCTTTGCCTGTTGCCTACGCCGATGGCACGAACGCGGAGGCGCGGACCGAACTCATGATGGGCGCGCTTGAAGGCGGCATGACATTCCAGAAGGGTCTCGGAGCCGTCCATGCGCTGAGCCATGCCCTGGGGGGGCTTAAGGAGGCGAAGCTTCATCATGGAACACTCAACGCCATCCTGATGCCGACCGTCCTTCGGTGGAATGTGGAAGTTGAACCGGTTGCCGAGAAGGTGCGCCACCTTGAAAGCCTTGCAGGGCTTGAAGCAACAACCCTCCCGGACGCACTGGACGAGTTGAACAGTCGATTGAGCATCACACCGAAACTGTCCGATCTTGGGGTGCCCCGCCACGTCCTCGATTGGGTGTGCGAGCGAGCCATCGCAGACCATAGCCATCCGACCAATCCACGTCCTTTGACCAAGGAAGACTACGCCGCGATCCTCGAGACCGTCTTTTGATCTCAGAACACCCGGAGACGGTCTAAGGAGGGAGTTACGTGAGACCGATCGTGATCGTGACGGGTGCAAGCCACGGCATCGGTGCTGCAACGGCCAGGCTGTTCGCCGCCGACGGCTATGATGTTTGCATAAACTATTTGTCGGACGGCGCCGCGGCGTCCGAAGTCGTCGACGCCTGCCTTGCCACGGGCGCAAGGGCCATCGCGGTCCAGGGAGACGTGGGCGACAAAGAGGACATAGAAGCTCTGTTCAGAGCCTGCGATGATGAACTCGGGAGAGTGACCTGCCTGGTCAACAATGCCGGCATCATTGGGAAGGCCGGCAGGATAGAGGATTTACAGCCCGAGGTGCTGGAAACCGCCTTCAGGATAAACGTCTTCGGCGCCATGTATTGTATCCAGGAGGCCGCGAGACGCATGTCCACCCGCAAGGGCGGCCAAGGCGGCACGATTGTGAACATGTCGTCGCTTGCCGCCTTGCTTGGCAGCCCCAACGAATATGTCCACTATGCCGCCACCAAGGGGGCGTTGGAATCGATGACTTTCGGTGCGGGCAAGGAGCTGGCCCCGGAGGGCATCCGCGTCAATGCCATCCGCGTCGGGACCACCAACACGCGGATACACTCCCAAGGTGGAAACCCCGAGCGCCCGGCCAGGATTGCCGCGTTAACCCCCATGGGGCGTATCGCGGAACCCGAGGATATCGCGCGCGCTGCCCTGATGCTCGCGTCTCCCGGCTCCGGCTTCATGACAGGCACGTTGATCACGGTCGCCGGAGGGCTCTGATCCTTTGCGCTCGCGAAGTGTCAGAAGGGCGTGGCGGCCGTGCAATGCCCGTCAGCCACTCTGTCGGCGCCTCGTCCGCATTCGGTTCAGGCGCCAATCCATCGCACGTTTCGATGGAGCGACCGACTGCCGGATCGTCCTGAGAGCGCTTCGCCGACTGGTCGAGTTCTTCGCGAAACTGACACGAAGTCGCCGCCCGACGACGTGCGGGCACTCAGGCTTGCGCTGCGTCGGCGCCCGCAACTTCCCTTCAGGATTTTGCTGCCGTCCTCGCCAGAACTGCGGAGCGGCCGTCGTTGATGGCCAGTTCGCCTTCCCAGTATAGAGCGCGATCCGACCCTCAATGGAGCCACTTCGCCGGAACGGTCACCAATGCTGGGAACAGAACCAAGAGCAGAATGAGCAGCATCTGAGCCAGAAGATAGGGCATGGCGCCCTTCGTTGCCTCATCCATTGAAACTCCGCTGATTCCGCACACTGTGTTGAGGACCGTTCCGACAGGAGGTGTGATCAGGCCGACCGCGTTGACCATCATGAATATGACGCCGAAGTAAACCGGGTCGATACCGGCCGCTTTGACGATCGGCATCAGGAGGGGGACGAGAATGGTGATGGATGGTGCGAAATCGAGTGCCGTGCCGACGACGAAGACTGCAATAACGATCATGCCCATCAGCAGGATCGGGGAGCCGATAAATGGCTGAAGGAGACTGACGAGCTGGGCAGGCATGTTCGAGATCGTCAGCATGAAGCCGGAGATCGTGGAGGCTGCGACCAGCAGCATGATCACCGCCGTCAAGCGCCCGGCCGCGAGCAGCGCCTCATAGAGCCCCCGCAGCGTCAGCTCGCGATACACAAATAGTCCCACGAACATTGCATAGGCGGCCGCAACAACGCCGGCCTCGGTTGGCGTGAAGATGCCGAACCGCAGGCCCGCCAGGATGATCACCGGCATCATCAACGCCCAGCCGGCGGTCACGATAGTTCTCGGGATGTCCCTGCGCGGCAATTTGAGCCGAACCGACGCCGTCTCCTTCTTGGAGAGGAACCACCAGGCAACCATGAGACTGAGCCCCATCATCACGCCTGGCACGATTCCGGCAAAGAACAGGCCGACGATGGAAATATTCGCGGTAACGCCCAGAATGATGAAGCCGACAGATGGCGGGATCACGGGTGCGATAATGCCTGTCGCCGCCATCAGGCCCGATGCTCGACCCATGTGGTAGCCGGCATCCCGCATCAGCGGGACCAGCATGACAGCGAGCGTCGCCGTATCCGCGATTGCGGAGCCGGAGACGCTGGCAAGGATGAGACCCGTGCCGATGACCACGTAGCCGAGGCCGCCACGGACGTGGCCGACCAGCGCCAATGCCACGTTCACGATGCGGCGCGAGAGGCCGCCCGCGTTCATGAGCTCGCCCGCGATGAGGAAGAAGGGGATCGCCATCAGCGGATAGCTGTCTGCGCCATTGACCAGGCGTTGCGCCAGGATGTTGGCATCCAGATTTCCCATCAGCAGCATCATCGCAACGCCCGACAGCATCAGGGCGAACGCAATGGGAATCCCGATGCCCATCGCGCCGAGGAGCGAGGCGACGAATACCAGGCCGGTCATGGCGTTTCCTCCGAAGTGCGCGGGGGAACCACGACCGGCAGGGGCTCAACATGCTCGACCCCCGACCAGGGGGCCGGCAGGATGCCGCGCAGCGAGCGCCACAGATCAAGAAGAAGAACGAGGGCCATCAGGATCGCGGCGACGAAACCCGCTGCATAGATGGCACCGACGGGAATCCCAGACAGGGCCTGGACGTTGCTCCACTCGATGAGGGTCAGCGACCAGCTGCCTTCGCCCATGAGCCAGCAGCACCACAGCATCAGGCCGTAGGAAGCAAGAAAGCAGACCCAACGCATCCTTGGCGGCAAGCGGACGACCAGGGACTCGACGCCGAGATGCGCGCCCTTGGCCAGAGCCACCACGGATCCCATGAAGATGACCCAGACGAGGACGACACGGGACACCTCGACTGCAAATGGAATGCCTGAGCTGAAACCATAGCGCAGCACGACGTTTGTAAAGATTAGGAGGCTGATGACTGCCATTCCGATGACGATGAAGACGTCAAAGGCCTTGAATAACCAGTGCAACGCTGAAGACATGGCCGCTCACAAAGGTTGTGCGCGCATGCGGCTTGCGCCGCACTCCAACGAGGATCCGGAGATTTTGAGCCGAGCACGTCCAGCAGGCTGGGTGGGTAAAGCTCGCCTAACTATCCGATCGAACTGCGCGCGAGGTGAAGGTAACCGTTCCTCCTGCCGGTATGGCAGGAGGCACCAGGCAATTCGTCCGGTGTCAGACACCTTCCACCACGGCCAGATGCACCTTGGCGTGCTTCTGTCGGGCCTCGATAGCCCTCTGATACTCGGGCGAGTTGTAGCAGGCGAGGGCGGTATCGTAATCCTTGAACTCGATTACTGCGAGGCGGTTCGCGTCAGGGCCTTCCATAACCTGGCTCTGTCCGGCGCGAACGACAAAGGTCGCGCCGTATTTGTCGAACGCCGCCTTGTTCAACGAAATGTATTCTTTGTAACCCTCATGGCTTGCAATATCGACCATTGCAACCCAGTAGCCTTTCTTGGTCATTTGCTTCCTCCCAGCATGAACTTCCCGCCATCTCTTACGGACGGCGTGGAAGCCTCTAACCATTCACATTCAGCGTTGAGAGTTTGTCGTTGAACCTCCCCGATCGCGGGGCTAGAACCGACGAAGAGTATTGACTACAATGTGGACACTCTGCCCAAATTTGTAGTGCCGCGATGGTCCGATGTCAAGTTGCGAGGTATTTCCGTGACCCAGAATGAGCTGCAGGGCGAGGGCGATGCTGGAGCGCCTCATCATGTGCAGGGAGCCGCCTCGTTCTCGAAGTTCATGGCGGTGCTGCAGATCATCGCCGAGGCACCGGGAATGCTGAACATTGCGCAGCTTACAAAGCGCGCGCCGTTTCCCCGCGGTACGGTCTACCGCCTCGTTTCGGCGCTCATGGCGGAGGGGCTCGTCACGCAGGCAGGAGAGAATGGAACGTTTCGTCTGGGGCCACGTCTTCTGCAGTTTGCTGCAAAGACATGGGAGGATTCCGACTTGCGGACGATCGCGAGGGATTTTCTGGTTTCGCTTCGCGACGCGACGGACGAGACCGTGCATCTTGCGGTGCCGAGCAATAACCGGATGGTCTACATAGACAAGTTGGTGGGCTCTAACAGGGTGCAGATGAAAACCAGTATCGGTGGCCAGGTGGAACTGCACTCCACGTCCGTGGGAAAGGCGTGGCTGTCCGGGCTGCCACAGCAGCGGCTCCTGGAGGTTCTCAAGGGACTTGACCTGAGGCGCCACACCGCCAGGACGTTCACGACACCCGCAGCGCTGTTGGAGGAATTGAAGCGGGCGCGTGAGCAGGGGTTTGCGTTCGACGACGAGGAAAACGAACCGGACATCCGCTGTTTCGGTAGCCCGATTTTCAATCGTTCGCGGGAGCCGGTTGGTGCGGTGAGTATCAGTATGCCGGTGTACCGGCACGATGAGCGGCGTCACGAACTCTGCGGAAGGCTGGTGCGTGAAACGGCGCAACGTATCAGTGCCGAATTGTCCAGGATGCTCTAGCCTCTGTCCGCTCCTGGTGCCCAGCACGACACCGGGTCGACCTGATCTCGGCCGTCCCCGTCATCAAGGCCGCCGCCGTCGGGGGGCATGTCTCCGGATGCCGTCACCACAAGCACGTGATATTTCGCCATGAAGGCGCAATGATTGATTGAGTAAAGATAATTGTGAAGTTTATTTGTAGATGAATGCGATGATTGGTTGCCGCAGCGCTTCTAAGTCGCAGTGGCATCGGCGCGGCATCCAAGGGCGCTCAGGCCCATCGATATGCGCACGACGCGCGGAATCATTGGTACTATAGTTGGACTGAACATGATCACATGGAGTGCGCGGCCAAATGCCGAACGAGAAGCGTGCGGGCCCTGGAGCGAATGCGAAGACCGCATCCAGGAGCCAGGCGGTGCCTCAACTGTTTGAACGCAACTGCTCGGTCGGACGCACAATCTCCATCATGTCGGATGCGTGGAGCTTCCTCGTCATACGCGAGGCGTTCTTTGGTGCGCAGCGGTTTGAACAGTTCCGGACCGCGCTCGGGCTGCCGCGCGGCACGCTTGCGGAACGGCTGAAGCGCCTCACCGTACGCGGCATTTTCCGTCAGGTGCACTATTCGGCGAACTCAAGCCGGGCCGAATATCATCTCACCCGCTGTGGAATGGAGTTGTACCCGAGCTTCGTCGCGCTGATCCGATTCGGCGACCGGTGGCTGTCGGGGCCGGAAGGGCCGCCGCTGCGATTGATCCACGCCACATGCGGCGCGGAGTGCGAGCCCTATGTGGCCTGTTCCCACTGCCTCGGCGAGGTGAAGGCGAACCGCGTGCGCTACCGCGACGGACCGGGCGCCGGCCGCACCCCCGTGGAGCCGGCCAAGCGGGCGCGACGGACGGCGGAATCCGCGAGCTTCTCGCGCGGGCGCCCGAGTTCGGTGTCAAGGTCGCTGGAAATCATCGGCGACCGCTGGAGCTTTCTCATCCTGCGCGAGGCGTTCTTCGGCGTGCGGCGCTTCGACCAGATGCAGACCGAGCTGCGGATCGCGCCCAATATTCTCACCGAACGGCTCGGCCGGCTGGTCACGCGCGGGGTGTTCGCGCGGGTCAAGTACCAGGATCTGCCTGACCGCTACGAATATCGGCTCACCGAAATGGGCAAGGATCTCTACGGCGCATTCATCACCATGGGCGCGTGGGGCGACCGATGGCTTTCAGCCGGGGATCCCCCGCTGGTCCTCACGCATCTCGATTGCGGGCACGATTTTTCGGCGGTGGTGGTCTGTGACAAGTGCCGCAAGCCCATCGAGGCGCCCGACATGCGCTACCGCCTCAATTACGATCCGGCGCAGTATGGCGCGCCTTTGGCCGGTGATCGGACGGTGGATATTCTGGTGTCAGGCGAGGATGCGCCTGCTCCGGATGCGCCCGGCCAAGATCGGGCGCAAGAGGATGAGGCCAAGCCGGGGAAGCGGGCAGCGCCTCGTCGGCGCCGCCCGGCGACCGTTACTTCTTGATCAGCGGGCACTGGCTCTGCGACAGCGGACGGAAGGCCTGTTCGCCCGGAATGACCTGCACAAGCTTGTAATAGTCCCATGGGCCCTTCGATTCCGAAGGGCTCTTCACCTGATAGACGTACATGTCGTGGATGAAGCGGCCATCGGCGCGGATGTAGCCGTTCTTGGCGAAGAAGTCGTTGACCTTCATCTCGCGCATCTTGGCCATCACGGCCTGTGCTTCGTCGGTGCCGGCAGCCTCGACAGCCTTCAGATAGTGCATGGTGGAAGAATAGTCGCCCGCATCGCCCATGTGCGGCTTGCGGCCCATGCGCGCCTCGAAGCGCTTGGAGAAGGCGCGAGTCTCGTCGTCCCGATCCCAGTAGAAGGCATTGGTGAGCACGAGGCCCTGGGCGTTCTCAAGGCCCATGGAGTGGATGTCGGAGATCCACACCAGGAGCCCGGCGAGGGACTGCTTGCCGGACTGCCCCAGCCCGAAATCGTGCGCGGCCTTCACGGCGTTGATGAACACGGTGCCGGAGCCGGCAACGGCGATCACGTCCGCGCCCGATCCCTGCGCCTGAAGCATGAAGGAACCGTGGTCGAGGGTGTTGATGGGGTAGCGCACGGAGCCCACCACGTTGCCTCCGCCCGCCTTCACCACCGACGCGGTGTCGGCCTCCAGAGCATGACCGAAGGCATAGTCCGCGGTCAGGAAGAACCAGTTCTTCTTGCCCTGCTTGATGAGCGCATTTCCGGTGCCGACAGCCAGCGCGTAGGTGTCGTAGGCATAGTGGATCGAGTTCGGCGTGCACATGTCGCCGGTGAGGCGGGAGGAGCCCGAGCCGTTGATGATGGCGATGCCGTTCTTCTCCTTGGCAACGCCGGCGACACCGATGGCGACGGCCGAATTGATCAGGTTGGCGATCATGTCGACCTTGTCCACGTCGAACCATTCCTTCGCCTTGGCAATGGCGACTTCGGTCTTGTTCTGGTGGTCGGCGACAATGACCTCGATGGGCTTGCCGAGAACCTTCCCGCCGAAGTCCTCCACGGCCATCTTCACCGCCGTGACCGACCCCTCGCCCGATTCGTGGGAGAACTGACCGGACATGTCGGTGAGAACGCCGATCTTCACCAGGTCATTGGAAATCTTGCCGGCCGCGGGCGGTGCCGCCGGGCTCTGAGCATAGGCCGGCAGCGACATGGCGAACGCGGCGCAGATCGTCGCCACGTGTGCAATTCTGGACATCCGTCTTCCTCCTGCGTGATCCGGCGCGCCTTTCCGGCTTAGCGTCCGGGTGGTCTGTCCCTGCGCCGACTGATTTCTTGCATAAATGGACGTTTCAATTGCCGCATATCGGTGGCGTTATCCCGCAATGCAGTACGGATCTGCGCTCGCTGCGGGAAATGCTGTCGAAGGCCGGGCAATTTGTCCCGTGTCGGTCGGTGCGACATTGACAACAGCACTTTCAGTCTATTAATGCAAGTTACGAATTGATCGGCAGATCCGATTGCCGCGGCCGTGGTCGGTCGGGTTGGGCGCCGGTCAAGGCTGCTGGTGCCCGTCCGCGGGCCGTCCTTGAAGGGAGGCGTGAGGTGAGCGCGCGCACAACGCCGGACCGGCGGCAGGACTATCGCCACTTTCGGGAGATCACGACGCGGTGGATGGACAACGACGTCTACCAGCACGTGAACAACGTGGTTTACTACTCGTTCTTCGATACGGCTGTGGGCCATTACCTGATCGAGACGGGGGCGCTGGATGTCCAGGCGAGCCCGATTATCGGCCTCGTGGTGGAGACGCGCTGCCAGTATTTCTCGTCGCTGTCGTTTCCCTCAAAGGTGCATGCGGGCCTGCGTGTCGGGCGGCTCGGAACCACCAGCGTGCGATACGAGATCGGCATCTTTCGCGATGCGGACGATGTGGCGGCCGCGCAGGGGCATTTCATCCATGTCTACGTGGATCGCGCCACGAACCGGCCGGTTCCGCTCCCCGACAAGCTGCGCCATGTTCTTGCGCCCCTCGTCGTCGGCGAGGCGGGCGTCGGGACCAGGGAGGGCTGAATGGCTGATATTGAAGTCGCCGTCGCGGACCACATCGCCACCGTCACGCTGAATCGTCCGGCGCAACGCAATGCCATGACGCTTGCCATGTGGCGGGGTGTGGCGCGCATATTCTCCGACCTTGGCGCGGACCGCGACGTGCGGGCGATCCTGCTTGTCGGAGCTGGCGCGGATTTCAGCGTCGGGGCGGACATTTCCGAATTCCCCGTGGTGCGCCACACGCTGGAGCAGAGCGTCGAGTATGAGGTCGCGGTGGATGCGTCGTCCGACGCCATCGCCGGCGCCGGTAAACCGACCATCGCGGTGGTCTCCGGCTATTGCCTCGGCGGCGGCTGCCACCTCTCCATGTCCTGCGATTTCCGCATCGCCGCGCCAACCGCCATCTTCGGCATCCCGGCGGCGAAGCTCTCCATCGTCTATGGCGTGCGCAGCACCCAGCGCCTGCTCTCCCTCGTCGGGCTCACACAGGCGAAGCGCATCCTCTATACCGCGGATCGCATCCCCGCCGAGGAGGCGCTGCGCATCGGCTTCGCGGACGAGATGGCCGACGATCCGATGGCGGCAGCCCGTAACCTCGCCGGGCGCATCGCGGCGAATGCGCCGCTCTCGGTGAGTGGCGCGAAGTTCATCCTCGACGGCATCGCCATGGGGGCCGGGGCGCTCGATCTCGATGCCGCCCAGGCACGCATCGACGGCGCATCCCGCAGCTTCGACTATCAGGAGGGTCGCAACGCCTTCGCCGAGAAGCGCCCGCCGCGCTTCGAGGGGCGGTAAGCGGTCCCGCACGGGAGGAAACAGCAATGAAGATGCACGTGCTTTCCGGCGGCCGCCTCCGGATGAAGCGTCATATCTATCAGCCCGATGCCGACCGCAGCGAGACCATCGAGCTGCCGGTTGCCTCCATCCTGCTGCGCCATGCCCAGGGCAACGTTCTGTTCGACACGGGCTGCCACCCGTCCGTCGTGGACGATGCCGAAGCGCGCTGGGGCGGCGTGGCGCGGGCCATGACGCCGATCATGGGGCGTGAGGACAACGTGGTTTCGCAACTCGCCTGCGTGGGCCTCGGGGCCGACGACATCGACGTGGTGGTCTGCTCGCATTTCCATCCCGACCATTGCGGCTGCAACGGTTTCTTCCGCAAGGCGACGGTCGTCGTGCATGCGGCGGAGCTGGCCGCGGCGAAGGCCGAGAATGCGGCTTCGGCGGGCTATCTTCCGGTGGAGTGGGACCAGGGCAATCCGCTCGACCTGATTGAAGGAGAGAAGGATCTGTTCGGTGACGGCCGCGTCACCCTCATCCCATTTCCCGGTCACACGCCGGGGCTTACGGGCGCTCTCGTCTCGCTCGACCGGGATGGCGCCTTCCTGCTGGCCTCGGACGCGGTGAGCCTGCGCACCAGCCTCGATACGGACGTGGTGCCGAAGAACACCTGGAACGTCGATCAGCATCATCGCTCCATCGCGGAAATCCGCAGGATCGAGGCGGGCGGTGCCACCGTGCTGTGCGGCCATGACGACGCCCAATGGCAGAGCCTTCGGAAGGGGGCGGACGCCTACGAATAAGGCGCGGCCCCGTTTCCATCCATCATCTCACGCAAGGCGGATTTTCCATGGATCTCAATCTCAAGGGCAAGGTTGCGCTGGTCACCGGCGGGGCGCGCGACGTAGGGCGCGAAATATCGCTCGCTCTCGCCGCCGAGGGCGCGACGGTCGCCTTGAACTATCGCAATTCTGCCGAGGAGGCGCAGGCCGTCGTGGACGAGATCCGCGCGCTGGGTGGCGAGGCGAAGGCCTACAAGGCGGACGTCGCCGATTTCACGAGCGTCAAGGCGATGGTCGACGCCATCGTCACGGATTTCGGCGGGCTCAACATCGTCGTCAATAACGCCGGCCTCGCCATCCGGCAGCGGTTCACCGACTCCACGGAGAAGGAGTGGAAGGCGCAGATCGACACCTGCCTTTATGGCGCCATCCATCTTGCGCACGCGGCCATCCCGCATCTTGAAAAGGCGGGCGACGGGCGCCTCATCGCCATCGTCGGCGACTCCTCGCGTGTGGGCGAATCCGGCCTCGCCATCGTGGCGGCGGCGCGGGCGGGCACCATCGCCCTCATGAAGTCGCTGGCCCGGGAACTGGGCCGCAGCGGCGTGACGGCCAACACGGTTTCCCTGGGTCTCGTCGAGACCGCCCATGATCGCTCCTGGGTGGAAGCCAATCGCGACAAGCTCACCAAATTCTATCCACTGCGCCGTCTCGGCCAGCCGGAGGACATAGCGCCCACGGTGGCCCTGCTCGCCTCGCCGAAGGGGTCGTGGATCACCGGGCAGGTGATCTCCATCTCCGGCGGCTTCTGCATGGTGTGACGACAGCCGCGCACAAGAACGCGGTGATCGAAGGGGAGGAATCGATGCTCAAGGCGGAACTGATTGCTCCGGTGCCGGAGCTGTTGCGGCGGCATGCGACGGAGCGGGGCGCGAAGGTCGCGTTCCGCGACGCCCGGCGATCGGTCACCTATGCCGAGCTGGAGCGGCGCACGGCGAACCTTGCCGGGCATCTCGCCGGCCTCGGCGTCGGTCCCGGCGATCGCGTCGCGATCCTGCTGCCGAACAGCGTCTCCTGGGTGGAGGCCTGCCTCGCCATTGTCCGGGCTGGGGCGGTCGCGGTGCCCATCAGCGCCGAGGCAGCGCCCGGTGAGGTGTCGTACCGCCTGTCCGACGCCGCATGCCGGATCGTCATCACCACGGCTGCCCGCGCGGAGATGGTGGAGGCACTGCGCGGCGAGGCGCCCAGCGTCGCCGGCCTCCTGCTGGTGGAGGCGGCGGCGGGCGATCTTCGCAGCTTCGAGGCGTTGGCGGAGCTGCCGTCCGCGGCGCCTGCGCGCGATCCCGCGGACATCGATGCCGCTGCCTTCATCATCTACACATCAGGGACCACCGGGCGCGCCAAGGGCGTGCTGCTGACCTGCCGCAGCATGTTGTGGGTGACGGCGGCCTGCTGGGGGCCGATCGTCGGGTTGAGCTGCGGGGACAATGTGCTCTCGCCGCTGCCCCTGTTCCACTCCTACGCGCTGAACTTCTCGGTGCTGTCCATCCTCGCCACCGGGGCGAGCGAGTACATCCTGGACAAATACTCGACCCGCGAGGCCATGCGCCTGCTCGAGACTGGCGAGTTCACGGTCTTCCCCGGCGTGCCCACCATGTTCCATTACCTGATCGAGGCGGCGCAGGCGGAGGGACGAAAGACCCTGCCGGGACTGCGTGTCTGCGTCTCCGCGGGGGCGATCATGCCGGCGACGCTGAACACCGCTTTCGAGGCTCAATTCGGCGTGCCGCTGCTGGATGGCTACGGCATCACCGAAACCTCCACCATGGTCACGATGAACGCGGCCTCCTCGTCCCGCGTCATGGGCTCGTGCGGCCTTCCCCTGCCGGGCGTGGCGCTCCGTATCGTCGATCCCGCGAGTGTGCGCGATCTCGATGCCGGCGAGGAGGGCGAGCTGATCGTGCGCGGGCCGAACGTGATGCTCGGCTATCACAACAAGCCGGAGGAGACGGCCAAGGCCCTGCGCAACGGCTGGTACCACACCGGCGACCTCGCCCGCGCCGACCGCAACGGCTTCGTCACCATCACCGGCCGGCTGAAGGAACTGATCATCCGCGGCGGGCAGAACATCGCCCCTGCGGAGATCGAGGAGGTGGTGCTGCTGTTCCCGAGCGTACTCGATTGCGCGGTGGCGGGGATCTCCCATCCCCAGCTCGGCGAGGTCCCGGCGTTGTACGTGGTGCCACGCGACGCGAGCTTCGATGCGGACCGGCTGCTCGACCACTGCCGGCATCACCTCTCGTCCTACAAGGTGCCCCATGTGGTGCATCAGCTGGACGAGATCCCGCGCACCGGGTCCGGCAAGATCATCCGCTTCCGGCTGAAGGAGATGGTGCAGTCGCAGCCCTGACACGGCTGCACCTCGGCCTTCCCGCGAAGGGACGGGCGCCGGGTCCTCCAGGAGCCGGCGCCCGCTCTTTTTACGGGATACCCCACGCCTTCAGGCGGATCGGGAGACCCGCGCGGCTTGCACCAGCCGGAACAGGCGATCCGGCGTCACAGGCAGGGTGTCCACCTCGATGCCGAGCGGCGCGAGCGCGTCCGACACCGCATTGGCGATGGCGGCCGGCGCGCCGATGGTGCCGCCCTCTCCCATGCCACGGAAGCCGCCGATGTTGTTGGGCAGCTCCGCCTCCACATGCAGGATCTCGATCTGCGGCATGGTGCTGGCGATGGGCACGAGATAGTCGGCGAGGCTTGCCGTCAGCAATTGCCCGCCCTCGTCGTGCACCACCTCTTCCAGCAGGGCGGCCCCGATGCCCTGCGCCACCGCGCCGTGTACCTGCCCATCCACGATCAGCGGATTGATGATGCGCCCGCAATCCTCCGCCACCGCAAAGCGCGTCACCGTGACGGCAAAGGTCGCCGGGTCGATCTCCACCATGGCGAGGTGGGTGGAGGCGCAGGCCGTGCCGAGATAGGGATCGTAGCTCTCGGAGGCGACGAGGTCCTCGCGCTGCTCATGGGGGATGCGCCCCATCTGCGCATAGACCGCATGCGCGACCTCCCGGAACGTCATTGTTCCATTGGAGGAGCGGGCGCGGATGACCCCGCCTTCGGCCTCCAGGTCTTCCGCCGGAACATCCATCAGGAAGGCGGCCGCTTTCAACACCTTCGCCTTCACCACCCGGGCGGACTTTGTGGCGGCGCCGCCACCGAGCACGGCCGAGCGGCTGGCATACGTGCCGGTCCCCATGGGCACCAAAGCGCTGTCGCCATGCTGGATCTCGATATCCTCCATGCGGCAGCCCAGCTCGTCGGCCACCACCTGGGCCAGCGTCGTCTCAAGCCCCTGTCCGTGGGAGGAGATGCCGAATGCGGCCGTAACGGCGCCGGTCGCGTCGATGCGGATGGAGGCGGTCTCGGTGCCGGTATTGATGGGCATGCCGGGCGCGACGGCGATGCGCGAGCCGATGCCTGTCAGCTCCGCATAGCTCGCGAAGCCGATGCCGACCCAGCGTCCTTCGGCCCGCGCCGCATCGCGCTGGCGCACCAGGGCCGGATAGTCCACCAGGTCGCACACACCCTGGAGGCATTCCTGGAAGGCGGAGCGGTCCCAGATGATGCCGGAGCCGGTGCGGTAGGGAAACTCCTCGGCCGTCACCAGATTGCGGCGACGGATTTCCGCCGGGTCCATGCCGAGCCTGCGCGCGGCCATGTCCATCAGCCGTTCCATGGCGAAAGTGGAGGAGGGGCGGCCGACGCCGCGATAAGGGCCTGTCGGCGGCTTGGGGGTGAGCACGCCACGCACCCGGCCGCGATAATGCTCCATGCGATACGGGCCGGGCAGGAAGCTCACCACCTGCACCGGCTCAAGCGCGCCGGTCCATGGGTAGATCGAGTAGGCCCCGATATCGCCGATCACGTCCGCCCGAAGGCCGAGCAGGTGCCCCTCCCCATCCACCGCCAGCTCGGCCTCGATGGTCTCGTCGAAGGCCTGGCTCATGGCGGTGAGATCCTCCATGCGGTCGGCGACGAACTTCACCGGCCGCTCCAGCTTGCGCGCGAGCACGCAGACCAGCATCTCCTCATGGTTCAGCGATCCCTTGCCGCCGAAGCTGCCGCCCACGTCGGGCGCCACCACGCGGACGCGGTTGCCGGGCAGGTCGAGGCAGGTGCCGAGCACGTCGCAGATGATGCCGGGGATATTGGTGGAGGAATGCAGCGTCAGGGCCTGCCGCCGCCGGTCCCACTCGGCGAGGTAGGAGCGGGTCTCCATGGGCATGGGCGTCTTGCGCGTCATGCGGAAGCGCCCCTTCACCACGACCGGCGCCGAAGCGATGGCCGCATCCACGTCGCCGCGGGCGAAGGTTCGGGAAATGATGACGTTGGTGCCGGCCTCATCGTGGAGGAGGGGGGCGCCGTCCACCGCCGCGTCGTCCTTCGCCACGGCGACGGGCAACGGTTCGTAATCGATGGAGATCAGCTCCAGCGCGTCCTCGGCGGCGTACCGGCTCTCCGCCACCACGGCGACCACCGGCTCGCCGACATAGCGCACCTTGCCCTCGGCAAGGGGGCGGAAGGGCGTCGCGTAATAGCCTTTCATGCGGGACGTGGGGATCGCGGGCTTAAAGTCACCGGCAATGTCTCCCGCGTCGAAGATGGCGACGACGCCCGGCACCGCAAAGGCTTCGCCCACATCGATGGACCGGATGCGCGCATGGGGCTGGTCGCTGCGCAGCAGGGCGACGTGGAGGAGGCCGGCGGGTGCCATATCGTCCACGTAGCGGCCCGAGCCCGTCAGGAGGCGCGGGTCCTCGGTGCGCTTGATGCGCTGGCCGACCAGCCTGGGGCGCATCTCCACGGAGGCATCGAAGGCGGTCACGTCAGCGGCCCTCTCTCGCGCGCCAACTCGCGCACGGCGTCGACGATGTGCTGGTAGCCGGTGCAGCGGCAAATGTTGCCGGACAGGGCTTCGCGGATCTCATCGTCGCTTTCCAAAGCGTGGTTGCGCAGCATGTCGGTGATGGTCATCAGGAAGCCCGGCGTGCAGAAGCCGCATTGCAGTCCGTGATGGTCGCGGAACGCCTGCTGCACGCGGCCGAGATCGCCCATGCGGCCGAGCCCTTCCACCGTCTCGATGGTCGCACCGTCCGCCTGGATGGCGAGGGTGAGGCAGGAGCGGGCGCTGCGTCCGTCCAGGAGGATGGTGCAGGCGCCGCACACCCCGTGCTCGCAGCCCACATGGGTGCCGGTGAGGCCGAGGTCGTGGCGCAGGAAATCGCTCAGCAGGACGCGCGCGTCCACCGCCCGGGTATGGGTCAGCCCGTTGACGGTGAGCGTGATGGTGGCGCGGTCTTTCATCAGGCCGCTTCCCCCCGCGTTTCGCGGGCGCGGTCCCAGGCCTCGGCGAGGGCACGGCGCGCCAGCGCGCCAGCGAGGTGGCGTCGATAGTCGGCGGAGGCGCTGAGATCGGAATTCGGTTCGATGCAGGCCTGCAGGCGGGTCGCCGCTTCGTCGAAGGACGCGGGAGTGCCCTCTCGCCCCTCGAGCGCCGCTTCCACATCGCTGAACCGCAAGGCCGTGTCGGCGATGCCCATCATGGCGATGCGCACATTGCGCATTCGTCCATCCACCCGCGTCATGAGCACCGCGACGGCCGCCAGCGCATAGTCGCCGTGGCGGCGGGAGAATTCCTCGAATGCCCAGCCGGTGCCGTCCTCGGGTATGGCGAGATCGACGGCCGTGACCATCTCGTCCGGCTCCAGCGCGGTGGCAAGGGAGCCTGTGAGGAAGTCCCGCGCCGGCATGGCGCGTCCGCCGCGCGGCGAGGCGATATGGATCGTCCCGTCGAGCAGCAGCGTCATCATGGGCATCTCGGCGGCGGGGTCGGCATGGCACACGCTGCCGCAGAAGGTGCCGCGGTTGCGCACGGTGAGATGCGCCACGTGCTTCATGGCGGCGTGCAGCACCGGGACATGCCGCGCCACCAGCGCATCCTCGGCGGTCATGCGGTGGCGCACCAGCGCGCCGAGGCGCAGCGCGCCGGCTTCGAGCGTGATGCGGTCGAGGTCCGGGATGCGGTTGATGTCCACCAGAACCGACGGCTTCACGAGGCGAAAATTCATCATGGGCATGAGGCTCTGCCCGCCGGCGAGCACCTTCCCGTCGCCGCCGGCGCCTGCGAGCACCTCCACCGCATGGGCGATGCTCTCGGCGCGGACATAGTCGAACCGGGCGGGCTTCATCGGCGCATTTCCGGCATCTCGGTTTCCGTTCCCTAGTGACTTGCATTATTAGACTATGTTAATCGGTGTCAAGCTGCCCGGCCCAGAGGCGGCATGCGCCGTCGAAGGACACAAGGGAGGATCACGCCATGAAGATCAAAGCCGCCGTCCTGCGCAGCATGGGCGCGCCGATGCCCTACGCGCAGAGCCAGCCGCTCCATATCGAGGAGATCGAACTCGATCGGCCGGGCCGGGACGAGGTGCTGGTGAAGATCGCGGCCGCCGGTCTCTGCCACTCCGATCTTTCCGTCATCAACGGCAGCCGCCCCCGGCCCATGCCCATGGCCATCGGACACGAGGCGGCGGGCGTGGTGGTCGAGGCCGGCGATGGGGTGGACGATCTGAAGCCGGGCGATCACGTTGTCATGGTGTTCATGCCCAGTTGCGGCCATTGCCAGCCTTGCTCGCAGGGCCGACCCGCCTTGTGCGAGCCGGGCGCGGTGGCCAACGGCAAGGGCGAATTGCTGACCGGCGCGATCCGGCTGCACGAGGGCGAGGAGACCATCCATCATCATCTGGGATGCTCCGCCTTCGCAGACCATGCGGTCGTGTCGCGCCGCTCATTGGTTCGAATAGACAAGGATGTCCCCCTCGACGTCGCCGCGCTGTTTGGCTGCGCCGTGCTGACGGGGGTCGGCGCGGTGGTGAACACAGCCCGTGTGCAGGCCGGCGAGACGGTGGCTGTGGTCGGGCTCGGCGGCGTGGGCCTCGCCGCCGTCCTCGGCTCTCTGGCGGCGGGCGCCGCACGGGTGGTCGCGGTGGACCTGTCGCCGGAAAAGCTGCAGCTCGCCAGGGACCTCGGCGCCACCGGCGTCGTCGATGCGCGGGCCCCCGACGCCATCGAGCAGGTGCGGGCGCTGACGGGCGGCGGCGCGGATTTCGTGTTCGAGTTCGCCGGCTCCGCGCGGGCGCTTGAGAATGCGTACAACATGACGAAGCGCGGCGGCACCACCGTCACCGCCGGCCTGCCCCCACCGGATGCGGTGCTGCCGGTGAACATCGTGAGCCTCGTCGCGGAAGAGCGCACGGTGAAGGGCAGCTATATCGGCACCTGCGTGCCGGTGCGCGACGTGCCGCGCTACATCGAGCTTTACAAGGCGGGTCGTCTTCCCGTGGACCGCCTGATGAGCGGGCGCATCCCGCTCGAAGACATCAACGACGGCTTCGATCGGCTGCATGACGGTTCCGTCGTGCGTCTCGTCGTCGACTTCCAGGGCTGAGAGGGCGCAATGACCGACAAGAATCTCGCCGCGACGCTCGGGCTCGCAGATCCGAGCCTCTTCCGAGAGGCGAACCTGATTGGCGGCGAATGGGTGTTCGCCGTCAGCGGTGCGACCATCGCCGTCACCAATCCGGCGGATGGCACGCTCATCGGCCATGTGCCCGCCCTGTCGCGCGCGGAAGTGGCGCGCGCCATCGATGCGGCCTCTGCCGCGCAAAAGGGGTGGCGGGCAAGGACGGGGAAGGAGCGCGCTGCGATCCTGCGGCGCCTGTTCGATCTGATGATGGCGAACCAGGACGATCTCGCCCGCATCATGACCGCCGAACAGGGCAAGCCCTTCCCCGAAGCCAAGGGCGAGATCGCCTACGCGGCCGGCTTCATCGAATGGTTCGCCGAGGAGGCGAAGCGAGTCTATGGCGACACCATTCCCGCTCCCCTGCCGGGCCGACGCATCATCGTCCAGAAGGAGCCCATCGGCGTCTTCGCCGCCATCACCCCCTGGAACTTCCCATCGGCCATGATCACCCGCAAGGCCGGGCCGGGCTGGGCCGCCGGCTGCACCGGGGTGATCCGCCCTGCGAGCGAAACGCCCTTCTCCGCCCTCGCGCTGGGTGTGCTGGCCGAGCGCGCGGGGCTGCCGCCTGGTGTCTGCAATATCATCACCGGCCCCTCTTCCGAGACGGGCAAGGAGCTGTGCGAGAACCCGCTCGTGCGCAAGCTCTCCTTCACCGGGTCCACCCGGGTGGGCGCGCTGCTCCTCGCCCAGTGCGCGCCGACGGTGAAGAAGACCAGCATGGAGCTTGGCGGCAACGCGCCCTTCATCGTCTTCGACGACGCCGACCTCGATGAGGCGGTCAAGGGGGCCATGGCCTCCAAATATCGCAACACCGGGCAGACCTGCGTGTGCGCCAACCGCTTCCTGGTGCAGGCCGGCGTCTACGACGCCTTCGCCGCAAAGCTGTCTGATGCGGTAGAGCGGCTGAAGGTCGGCCCCGGCATGGCGGATGGCGTCACCCAGGGGCCGCTCATCAATGCTGCCGCGGTTGCCAAGGTGGAGGAGCACATCGCCGACGCGGTGTCGAAAGGCGCCCGCATCGTCATCGGCGGGCGGCCTCACCCTCTCGGCCACAGCTTCTTCGAGCCGACCGTCCTGGCCGACGTGCCGAAGGATGCGCTTATCTTCTCGGAGGAGACATTCGGGCCAGTCGCTCCGCTGATCCGTTTCGAGACGGAGGCCGAGGCGATCGCGCTCGCCAATGCCACAGAGTTCGGCCTCGCCGCCTATTTCTACAGCCGGGACGTGGGCCGCATTTTCCGCGTCGCCGAGGCCATCGAGGCGGGCATCGTCGGCATCAACGAGGGCATCATCTCCACCGAGGTCGCGCCGTTCGGTGGCGTGAAGTCCTCCGGGCTCGGGCGCGAGGGCTCCAAATACGGCATCGAGGACTATCTGGAGATCAAATATCTCTGCCTCGGCGGTATCGACACGCCAGCCTGAAGCCGAAGGGAGACAACGCACATGGACATGAGCGGCGAACAGCGTATCCCGGCTCCGCGCGACGTGGTCTGGCAGGCGCTCAACGACCCCGAGATCCTGAAGCTCTGCATTCCGGGCTGCCAGGAGCTGGTGAAAAGCTCCGACACGCAGATGAGCGCGAAGGTGGTGCTCAAGGTGGGGCCGGTCAGCGCGCGCTTCGAGGGCGCGGTGACACTCTCCGACCTCGATCCGCCGAACAGCTACCGCATCAGCGGCGAAGGCCAGGGCGGCATGGCAGGCTTCGCCAAGGGCGAGGCGATGGTGCGCCTGGAGGCGGATGGCGAAGGGACAATATTGCTGTACGAGGTCGAGGCCCAGGTCGGCGGCAAGCTCGCCCAGCTCGGCGCCCGGCTCATCGACGCGACGGCGAAGCAAATGTCCGGCGCCTTCTTCAAGCGCTTCGCCCAGGAGATCGTCGCGCGCCGGGACGGAGGGCAGGGGGATGCGCCATCCTCGCCTGCGGTGTCCGGAATGCCGGCCAGCGCAAAACCCCATGCCATCCCATCGCCTGGCGTCTTTCCCGCCGCGATACCCGGGCCTCAGACAGGGGCAGGCGCCATCCGTCTCGCTGGCCTCGGCATCGTCGCTGCTGCGCTCGTGGCTTCGGCCTATTTTCTGTCCGGATCCATGGTCAGCGGGCAAAGTGGTCGAATCGGAACCTCGCCTGACTTCGTCGCGGCGGTGGTCCTCATCCTGACCGCAAGTCTGGGCTACCTCTTCGGCCGCCTCCACGGCGCTGTGACGACCGTCGTGACCATCAGGCAAGACGCAGGGTGAGCCGGGGCCGTTGACCCGAAAGCTCAGAGGTCCACGAACGTGTCTCGCGTCTGACGGCCCGCGCCGGAGGCGTTGTCCGTCACCATCATAAGTGCGGCGCCCTCCCCGGGGCTTGGGGCATTCCGTTCCGCCGGAAAGCGGGATATCAGCCTTGGCGAATGACTTCAGAGCGGAACGCCGATGGCTGACACCCCCACCTCCCCAGATCTTAAGGTTGCCCTCGTCACGGGCGCGGCGCGCGGGATCGGGCTCGCCGTCGCGCGCAAATTCCTCGCCGAAGGTTGGCGGGTGGCGCTGCTCGATATCGAGGCCCTGCTGCTGCAGGAGGCGGTCGCCGCGCTGGCGGACCCCGAGCGGACGCTCGCGCTCGTCTGCGACGTGGCCGACCCGATCGCGGTTTCAGCCGCGATAGAGGCCATCGAAACGCGGTTTGGCCGGCTCGACGCGCTGGTCAACAATGCCGGCATCGCCGTGTTCAAGCCGATTCTGGAGACCACGGGCGCCGAGTGGAGTCGTGTGCTGGACGTCAACCTGTCCGGCCCGTTCCACTGCACCAAGGCCGCTGCGCCGCTGATCGCGCGGCAGGGCGGAGGGGCGGTCGTCAACATCACGTCCATCTCGGGCCTTCGGGCCTCCACCCTGCGGGCAGCCTACGGCACCAGCAAGGCCGCCCTGGCGCATCTCACCAGACAGCTCGCCGTGGAACTCGCGGGCATCGGGATACGCGTCAACGCGGTGGCGCCGGGGCCGGTGGACACGGCGATGGCGAAAGAGGTTCATTCGCCGGCCATCCGCGCCGACTATCACGATGCCATTCCGCTCGCCCGCTACGGGCTGGAGGAAGAACTCGCCGAGGCGGTGCTCTTCCTGTGCAGTGACAAGGCGAGCTACATCACCGGGCAGGAGCTTGCGGTGGATGGCGGCTTCGACGCCGCCGGCATTGGTCTTCCGACCCTGCGCGGCGCTGTCCGCAAAGGTTGAGCCCGACCGCCAGATCGCGCTGCGCCGCGCATTGACGGCGACACGGGAACGAGGCCCATAATCGACGCCACACCAGCAAAGCTCTTGCGGGCGATCTGCACGGCTGGGGCGAACCTCCATGGCGTACATTGTCCTGATAGCGGTCACAGGCGTTCTGCTGCTGCAGTGGAGCGGTCTCATCCCGCTGGATGGCGTTGGGGGCGCGCTGGTGATCGCAGCGGCCGTCATTCTTGGCGTGCTCGTCATGGCGATCTACGAGGCATGGACGAAAAGGCGGGGTGTCCTCGGCTGGATCGTCAACATCGTCGTCTCGTTCGCAGCCGCGTTGCTGGTCGCTCCTCTCGCCGGCGGCGCGATGGTGGCGTTGCTCCTGCCGTTCATGGACGACGGATCGTCGCTGGCTGAGGCGGGCGGCGCGAGGATGTCGATCGCGCTCGCCGGCCAGACGGCCATCACGCTCGCTGGGTCGTGGGGCGCGCTGTGGCTCGTCAATCGTTGGCGATGAGGCCGCTCCAGGGGGCGGGGGCCCAGGCCCGCGCTCTGAGAAGCTACCCCAGATAGCTCTCGATCACCGCGCGATCCCGGCGCAGTTCCGCGGCCGGGCCGCTGAGGGCGACGCGCCCGCGCTGCAGGACATGGGCTTCGTCCGCCGTCTCAAGCGCCAGCAAGGCGAGTTGCTCGACCAGAAGCACCGAGAGGCCATCGTCGGCGAGGCCGCGCAGCGCCTTCAGGATGGTTGTCACCACCTGCGGCGCGAGGCCGAGGGAGGGCTCGTCCAGCAACAGCACCTTCGGCCGCATCATCAGCGCGCGGCTGACGGCGAGCATCTGCTGCTCGCCGCCCGAGAGGTTGCCGCCGAGGATGTGCTGGCGTTCCTTCAGCACGGGAAATCGGGCGAACTCCCGTTCCAGTCCCTCGGCGATGGTTCCGGCGTCGAGGCCGGCACGGTCGGCACCGATCACGAGATTGTCCCGCACCGTCAGGCTTGGCACGATCTGACGGCCCTGCGGCACATGCACCAGCCCGGCCCGCGCCAGCAGATGGGGCTTGATGCCAGCGGTGGGCCGGCCCTCGAAGCGGATGGTTCCCGAGCGCGGGCTGACGATGTTGGAGAGCGTGCGCAGCAGCGTGGTCTTGCCGGCGCCGTTTGCACCGATCACCGTGACCAGGCGGCCGGGTGCAAGGCGCAGCGACACGTCATGCAGAATGCCCACCGGCCCGATGGCGACATCGATGTGATCCACCTCGATCATGCCGCATCCTCCACGGCGCCGAGATAGGCGCGGATGACATTCGGATCCTTCTGCACCTCGGCCGGCGTGCCGCAGGCGATGCGATTGCCGAAATCGAGCACCGTCACGCGGTCGGCGAGGCCCATCACGAACTCCATGTTGTGCTCGACCAGAAGCACGCTGATGCCGGCATCGCGCAGCTTCGCCACGATCCGCGCGACCTCGCGCGCTTCCTGCGGGTTCACGCCGGCAACCGGCTCGTCCAGCAGCAGGATGGCGGGCTTCTGGGCGATGGCGCGGGCCAGCTCGACCAGCTTGCGGTGGCCGTAGGACAGATCCCTGGGCTTCATGTCGGCGAGGTGGCCGATGCCAAGGAAGCCGAGGATGGAGGCCGCCTCCGCCCGCTCGCGCGCCTCGTGGCCGGCGCCGAGGAGAAAGGCGAGTGCGTCCGCGACCAGTCCCTGGCGCCGCCGCATCCCCAGCATCACGTTTTCCAGCACGCTCACGCTTTGGATGAGCTGGAGGTTCTGGAAGGTCCGCACCAGCCCCAGGCGGGCGCGTCGGTGGGCCGGCAGGTCGGTCACATCGACGCCACCGATCCGGATGCGGCCGGAGGTCGGAGCGTAGAGGCCGGCCACCACATTGATGAAGGTGGACTTGCCTGCGCCGTTCGGGCCGATCAGCGCGTGGATGGTTCCGGGCTCGACCGAGACCGTCGCATCGCGCAGCGCCACCACGCCGGCATAGCTCTTGGTGACGCTTTCCACGTCGAGCCGTCCGCCGGCGTCGCCGCGTCCGCTGATGGCGGGCTGGAAGGCGGGCGCGGCTTCGGGCGCGGAGCTGGCCTTCGAGCGCGGACGGCCGAACAGGCCGATGGCGCCCTCGGGGAAGACAAGGAGCACCACGAGCAGGATGCCGCCATAGAGCATCAGGCCGATGTCATGGACGGCCGCGATCGCTTCCGCGATGCCGATCAGGATGGCGGTTCCCAGGAGCGGCCCGGCCGAGCGGCCGAGCCCGCCGATGACCGTTGCAATGAGCAGAGAGATGGTGAGGCGGATGTTGAACGCGTCGGAGGAGACGAAACCGCTCTGGTGGGCGAACAGAACGCCGGCCAGGCCCGCCAGCGCAGCGCTCGCGGCAAACACGCCGATGCGCCAGAGCGGCACGTTGAGCCCCACCGTCGCCGCGAAGGATTCGCTCTCCTTCACCGCGTTGAGGCGGCGGCCGATGGACGAGCCGAACACGTAGTCGCTGGCGATCTGCACCATCAGGAGGATGCCGGCGGCCACCCAGAAGAAATAGGTCGGCCCCATGCGGAAGTTGCCGAAGTCGATCTGCGGCACGCCCATGAGGCCCATGGTGCCGCCGGTGACGCTCACCCAGCGCTGGGCCACGATCTCCACGATGAAGCCGAAGGCGAGCGTCGCCATGGCGAGGTAGAGCCCGCGCGTGCGAAGCGCCACCGCGCCCACCAGCAGGCCGGCGAGCAGACAGGCAGCGAGCGCCACACCCATGGAGAGGGTGAGCGGCCAGCCATAGGTGGTGGTGAGAATGGCGGAGACATAGGCGCCGACCGCGTAGAAGCCGCCATGGCCCAGCGACATCTGCCCGGACAGGCCGAGCAGGATGTTCAGCCCGATCACCGCGATGGCGGTGTAGGCGAAGGTCTGGCCCACATGGACGAAGAACGGATTGGGCGCGACGAGCGGGAAGACCGCGATGACGGCGGCGGCGAGGCCATAGGCCACGAGGCGCGGGATGCGGGGCATGATCGAGCCTCCTCAGCGCACGTCGGCGCGTCGCTCGCCGAACAGCCCGGACGGGCGGAAGGCGAGGAGAGCCATGACGAAGAGCAGCGGGTAGAGATCACCGAAGGCGCTGTCCCAATAGTTGGAGAAGGCCTCGGCGACGCCGAACAGGAGCCCGCCCAGCAGGATGCCGACCGGATTGGTGAAGCCGCCCACTGCCGCGACAGCAAGCGCCTTGATGGTGAAGATGAGACCCATGTGTGGATGCACCGACACCAGCGGCCCGACGAGCACGCCGGAGATGCCGGCCATGAGCGCGGCCAGCACGAACACCAGCACCACCACGCCGCGCACGTCGATGCCGAACAGGGAGGCGGCTTCCGGATTGAAGGCGACGGCATAGACCGCCTTGCCCCAGCGCGAGCCGAACAGGAACCAGTAGAAGGCGCCCACGACGACGAAGGCGGTGATGATGATCGCCGCTTCCTCAAAGAAGATGCCGACACCGAGGATGTTGATGACGTTGTCGCGGGTCTTGGAGAACAGGGGCGGCGCATATTGCGCGGACTTGCCGAAGCCAAGCTCGACGATGTTCTGCAGGATCAGAGCGGCCCCGGCGGTGGTGAGCACCCAGGAATAGGCGCCGGCGCGATCGCCCAGCCGGTCGAGGGGGCGGATGGTGAAGCGCTCGAGCAGATAGCCGAGCACGCCCATGAGGACGAGCACGCCCAGCACGGCGAGCGGAGCGGGCACCCCCGCGGTCAGCATGCCGATGGAGGCGAAGGCGCCCACCATGAGGAAATCACCCTGGCCAAAGTTCAGCCGGTGGGTCGCAAGATGGGTGATGAACAGGCCCTTCGCGGTGAGCGTGTAGATCGCGCCCATGGCGATGCCGCTCACGAGCAGCTGGAAGAAATTGAGCAGCGTCATGACGCCCCTCCCGCTCCGGGCGGATCGGACGGACGCACTGCGGATGGTCTCTTGGACATGCGTTCTCCCGAAAGTCTTTTCGGGCCGGTCTGGCGCCGGCCTCGTTGCCCGAACTCAGCGCCCGGAGTCGGCCGGCGCAAACTGGGTGATGCCTGCGGTGTCACACACGCGCATCCGGGCGCCGAGCGGCGGCGCATCGGCGTCGTCCACCGGCACGTGCGCGAGCCGCCCGGTCAGGCGCACGCCGCAATCGAGGTCCACCACGGCCACGGCATAGGGCCCGTCCGCCTGGAAACGGGTGGGTGGGCGGCGCACCAGCGTCCAGGAGACGAGGGCGCCGTCACCCTCCACCGTGACCGGCTCCATGTCCGGGCTGTGACAGGTGGGGCAGAGTTCGCGCGGGCCTGCATCGAGCTGCCCGCACGCGGCGCAGCGCAGGATCGCGACGGGAAGGGAAGCGGAAGACATGGGACGGGCGTGATCCTGATGGCGGCGGACAGTGGGGCTCAGCGACCCTGGAAATCGGCTTCGCGCTTCTCGCGGAAGGCGGTGGTGCCCTCGACGATGTCCTGGCTTTGCCCGAGGTCGAAGAAGGAGCGGGATTCCAGCCGCAGCGCCTCGCCCATGGGCATGCCGACGGCGCGGCGCATCACCTCCTTGGCGAAGCGGTGCGACAGCGGCGAGCGCTTCGCCAGCATCTGGGCATAGTCGAGGGTGAACGCCACCAGTTCTTCCGCGGGCACGATGCGATTGACGAGGCCGATGCGGAAGGCGTGCTCGGCGTTCACGCGCTCGCCGGAGAGTATGATCTCCATGGCATGGCCGAGGCCGACGATCTGCGGCAAGCGGATGAGGCCGCCGTCGCAGGCATGGAAGCCCCATTTGGCGTCCTGGAGCGCGAATTCCGCATTGGGCGCGCAGAACCTCAGGTCGCAGGCGAGGGCCAGCTCGAAGCCGCCGGAGATGGCGAAGCCGTTCACGGCCGCGAGGATGGGCTTGTCGATCTCCACCGAGCGGGTGATGCCGCCGAAGCCGGGGCCGTTGGTGTAGCGGGTGCGGAATTCCGGCGCCGGGGTGCGGGCGAAGTTCACCGTGTAGCTCTTCAGGTCGGCGCCGGCGCAGAAGGCCTTGTCGCCCGCCCCGGTGACGACCGCCACATGGGCGCCGTCGTCGCGGTCGAAATCGCGGAAAACCTCCACGAGATCATCGTTGGCGGCAAAGTCGAGGGAGTTCATCACCGCCGGGCGGTCGATGGTGATGAGCCAGACCTTGCCGTGGCGGTCGCAGCGGATATCGCTCATGGGATGTGTTCCGATTCGGTCGCGGGTGCGGCGCGCGGTCAGGCGTCGGTGGCGCGCAGGATGTTGACGGTGCAGGCGACGCCCGTGCCGCCGAGATTGTGGGTGAGGGCGATCTTGGCGCCCTTCACCTGGTTGGTGTGGGTGCCGCGCAGCTGGAGCACGCTCTCGTAGATCTGGCCGAGACCGGTGGCGCCCACCGGATGCCCCTTGGCGAGCAGGCCGCCGCTGGCGTTGATCGGCCGGTCGCCATTCACGGCCGTGCGTCCCTCCGCGGCGTAGCCGGCACCGGCGCCGCGCGGCATCAGGCCGAGGTCTTCCGCATCGATGATCTCGGCGATGGAGAAGCAGTCGTGCAGTTCTACGCAGCTCACCTCGTCTGGGGTGATGCCAGCCTGGGCATAGGCGCCCTGGGCGGCGGCGACCGTCGCCTCGAAGGTGCACAGGTCCGGATGGCCGGCGATTCGGGCGCTGCCGCGTGCCTGTGCCGAGGCCAGCACCTGGACCGGCTGCGGGATGACCTCGCGCAGGCGATCGCCGGCGACGAGGAGCACGGCGGCAGCCCCGTCGCTGGCCGGGCAGCAGTCGTAGAGGCGCAGCGGATCGCAGATCAGGCGGGCGTTGCCGATCTCCTCGGTCGAGAGGTCAGCGCCCATCTGGGCGAGGGGGTTCTTCAGGCCGTTGCCCTTGTTCTTGCGCACCACGGCGGAGATATCGTCCCGCGTCGCTCCATAGCGCTGCTCGTAGAGGCGCCAGGCAAGGCCGAACAGGCCGGGGAAGGTGAGGCCGCTCACCCCATCGCTGCGGAAATCCATGGCGCAGTTCAGCGCCGAGGTGACGGCCGCCGTATCGGCATGGGTCATCTTCTCGGCGCCCACGGCGAGGGCCATGTCGCACAGGCCGGTCGCCACCGCGAGATAGGCATGGCGGAAGGCGATGCCGCCGGAGGCGCAGGCGCCCTCCACCTTGGTGCAGGGAATCTGCGGCAGGCCGAGGCCGTCCGCCACCAGTCCCGCCAGCACTTCCTGGCCGAGGAGGGGGCCGGCGACGAAGTTGCCGAGATAGAGTGCGCCGACATCGCTGCGGTCGAGCCCGGATTCGCGGATCGCCGCATCGGCGGCGCGGATGGCGAGGGCCTCGATGGAGGTCTGCGGATGACGTCCGAACGCCGAGGAGCCGATGCCGGCGACGAAGACGGGCCTCATGAGGCGGCTCCCTGCTGGTGCGTCCGCGCGGCAGCGTCGTCTTCCGCCAGCCGGCGGCGCAGCTCGGTCTTGAGGATCTTGCCGTAATTGTTCTTGGGCAGCGCCGCCTCGAAGCGATAGCGCTTGGGCCGCTTGAAGCGGGCGATGTTGTCGAGGCAGAGCTGGTCGAGCGCCGCGACATCGACTTCCGCGCCCGGCCGCACGGCGACGAACGCCACCACCTCCTCGCCCCAGTCCGCGTGCGGCGCGCCGATGACGGAGACCTCTAGAACGCCTTCGTGGCGCAGCAGCACCTCCTCCACCTCACGGGGATAGATGTTGCTGCCGCCGGAGATGATGAGGTCCTTGGAGCGATCGCGCAGCGTGAGAAAGCCGCGCGTGTCGAGGCTGCCCACATCGCCGGTGTAGAGCCAGCCGTCGCGCAGGGCGGCGGCGGTGCCGGCGGGGTTGTTCCAGTAGCCTTCCATCACGCAGTCGCTGCGGGTGATGATCTCGCCGACCTCGCCGAACGGCAGATCCCGCCCGTCCTCGTCGACCACGCGGATCTCCTGCCCGGAGCGGGGAAAGCCGCACGAACCGAGCACCGCGTCGTCGGCCGGCGTGCCGTCCGCGTTCACGTGCAGCGCCTTCGGCAGGGCGGTGATGGTCATGGGGGATTCCCCCTGGCCGAAGATCTGGCACAGCTTCGGGCCGATCACGCGCAGCGCGTGCTTCAGGTCGGCGACGTACATGGGTGCGCCGCCATAATAGATGGTCTTGAGGTTGGTGAGGTCGGCGGTCAGTGTCGCGGGATGGTTCACCATCCGCGTCAGCATGGTCGGCGCGGCGAAGAGCGAGACCTTGCTGTAACGCGCGACGGCCTCCAGCACGTCCTCCACGTCGAAGCCGGGCAGCACCACCTGATGCCCGCCCTTCATCAGGAAGGGCAGGGCATAGAGCCCGGCGCCGTGGGACACCGGCGCGCATGAGATGTGGGTGTCATCGGTATCGACCGCATCGACATCCGCATAATAGGCCAGCGACATGGCCAGGAGATTGCGATGGCTGAGCATCGCGCCCTTCGGCTTCCCGGTGGTGCCGGAGGTGTAGAACAGCCACGCCCGCTCCCCCGGCGCGGCATCCGCGCAGGCAATGGGTTCAGCCGCGACAAGGCGGGCATAGGCCTCGGTGCCAGTGGAGACGACGGCGCGCAACTGAACGAGGGCGTCGGTCTCGGCCGTGAGCGACGGGTACAGGCCAGGGGTGGTGACGAGCGCTTCGGCGTCCGCATCGGCGGCGATGCCGATCACCTCGCGCGGATGCAGCTTGGCATTCACCGGGACGGCGCACAGGCCGGCGATCCAGCAGCCGAGCAGGCACTCGAAGAAGGCGCCGGTGTTCTCCATGAACAGCACAACGCGCGCGCCGGGCGCGAGGCCCATCGCCCGGAGGCCTCCGGCGATGCGGGCCGATCGCTCGGCGAAAGCCGCGTAGGTGAGGGTGCCTTCGGCGTCGGTGATGGCGGGATTGTCCGGCAGGCGTCGCGCAGTCTGCAGGATGAGCTTGGCGATGCTCATCGGTCCTCCCTACCGTTTAGTAGTTATATTTACTAGAGAGTCAGGCTAGCTGTTTTGCGAGTTTTATGCAAGCATGCGAGACAGTATTTGTTTGAAGGTTCTCGGCTGTTCGGGTGTCTTGTCCGGAAAGTCGGCCCTTCGGAGCGCCGAAAGCAGGAATAGTCGGTTCATGGGTAACTCTCCCACCACGGCGGTCCGCGCCCCCGCGCCGGGGCGCGCGGCCTTTGATCGAGACGAGCAGCGCCGTCGCAAGCGCGAGGCGGTGCTTCGGGTGGCGGCCTCCGCCTTCAATCGCCGCGGCTTCGCCAAGACGTCCATGGACGACGTGGCCGCGGTGCTCGGCGTGTCGAAGCCGACGCTCTACCAGTATTTCAAGAGCAAGCAGGAATTGCTCTATGCCTGCCACCAGGTGGCCATGGACAATGGTGAGGCGGGTCTTGCGCTCGCCGCCGCCCATGACGGGAGCGGACTGGAAAAGCTCATCATCTACCTGCGCCGGTACATGGAGGGCATCTTCGGTGATCTCGGCAACTGCCCCGTGCTCACCGACGTGGATTCGCTGGCGCCCGAAGATCGGGAGAACGTGGTGGCCCGCCGCAAGCGCATCAGCGCCGCCACCAAGGAGCTGATCGCCCTCGGCGTCGCCGATGGGTCCATCGGCCCATGCGATCCGAAGCTTGCCAGCCTGTTCGCCCTCGGCGTGGTGAACTGGATTCCCGCCTGGTACCGCGATTCCGGCCCCAACACGCCGGAGCAGATCATGGAAAGCTTCGCATCCCTGCTGATCTCGGGGCTCGCGGCGCCGGCCGCCCCGCCGCGCCCGCGTGCGAAGGCGAAGCCGAAGGCCTGATCCAACTCCGCCCCGCAGCCGAGATGGTCCGGCGGCGGAGCGGCGTGCGGCTGGGGCTGGTCTATTTGGGCGCGGGCACCACGGTGTCGCCCTTCCAGATGCCGAGGAAGATATCGCCCTGGCCGAGGCATTCGTGATCGTTCGGCCCGAAAGGTTTCGCCGGCGTAGCCGAGATGGCCTGGACGCCGTCGATGGTCTCGATGGCATCGCGCAGCTTCGCAGGGTCCGACTTGCCGACCTTGTCCACGGCGGCGAACATGATCTGCCCCGCGTCGTACCCGAGCGCGGCCACCACCGGCCAGCGATAATCCTTGCCGTACTTCTCGGTCATGCGCTTGTTGAAGGTCTGCGCCTTGGGATCGGAGAGGTCGAGAGCCTGGCCCATGGCCGTGCCCTGAATGGCCTCCACGCCTACGATGTCCTTCACCTTCAGCGAGGAAAGGCCCCAGTTGCCGGCGAAGGTCGGCTTGTAGTTGAGCCGCGGCAGCGGGCGATAGGGCAGTTCGAACGACTCGTGGAAGTGCAGGATGAGATCGACGCCGGCGTCGCGCATCTTGATCATTTGCGGTGTCAGGTCGTTGACACCCGGCGCCGCCGCCTCGACGGCTGCGAGTTCCACGCCGCGCGCCTTCAGGCCGGCCGTGGCCTCCTGCGCGGCAAAATTTCCGTAGCCGGTGGTGGAGTGCAGCAGGCCAATCTTCTTGTAGTTCTTGACCGCCCAATCGAGGATCGCGTCGATCTGATACTTCTCGATCATCGAGCAGCGAAAGATGAAGCTCGGCTTCTGGTCGATGAACTTGGTGGTGATGTCCGTGGCGGCCGATGGTCCGGCGATGAGCGGCACGCCGGCGCGCTGGAGCACGGGCGCAAAGGCCATGACGTTGCCACTCGAGACCGTGCCGATGACGCCCGCCACCCCGTCGTTCTGGATCAGCCGCTGGACCACGGAGACGGCCCGCTGGGGATTGGCCTCGTCGTCATAGACCACCAGCTCGATGGGGGTCTTGCCGCCCTTGGCCTTGTAGTCCTCCAGCGCGAGCTTGATGCCCTGCAGATAGCTCTCACCGAAATCGACGATCGCGGGCGGTCCGCTGAGACCCTCCACGACGCCGATCTTCACCGGCGTCTGGGCCAGGGCCGCGCCAGCGGGCCCGAGCAGCAGCGCCAGCGCTGTGGCGGTGCCCCGCAGCAGGGCGCCCTTTACCGATTCCGTCCGAACCATACCCATTCCTCCCCATCACCACCCATCGGTTCAGCAGTCAGAGATCGCTGCAAAACTCGTGAGTAAGTTTTATATGCTTTTTAGTAGGGCTATCGGATCGCGCGGCCCTCCGCAAGGGGGCAGTCACCCGAATGCAGGCCGGCCGGGCGCGCGCCGCGTCCGGCCGAGGCCGACCGGCGTTGCAAGATCCGAGACGCCGCAAGGCGGCTGGAAGCGCCTGGCAGTGCTTGCCGGCGGGCCGATGGTGTTGACGTGAATGTGTGCGTCTTCGGGGCACAAAATGCCCTTGGTCCGCGGGGGTCAGGGCCCTTCCATCGCCACGGCGGCGCGCAGCAGGGCGGTGTCGCTGCCCGCCGGCCCCACCAGCGAGAGGCCGAACGGCGCACCGTCGAGAAGCGCCAGCGGCATCGACACTTGAGGCAGGCCGCCGAGGCCGGCGATGCACAAAAGGTTCATGGCCAGATGACGGGTGGTGACCTCCACCTCGGCGGTGGCCATGCCGCGCAAAGGCGCGGGGCGCGGCACCGTGGGCAGGAGGAAGGCTGTGCCGGGGCGCAGCAATTCGCCGAGCCGAGTACGGATGGCGGTGCGATGGGCCGCGGCGGCCGCGACCGCTGCGGGGGCGATGGCGCAGGCGGCATCGAACCGTTCCTTCACGCCCGGGCCAAAGGCCGGCCGCACCCGCTCGATCCAGGGTCCCACGGAGGTCCAGATCTCGGCCGCCTGCAAGGTACGGAAGGTCGCGGACCACGCGTCCAGACCTTCGGGCGCAAGCGCGATGTCCTCACAAGGCGCGATCGTGTCCTGCGCCAGCCGCAGCGCGGGGCCAAGGGCGGCGGCCGCTTCGGGGGACAAGAGGGCGAATGCCTCGCGCGGCGCGAGCAGGCGGGTGATGGGCGGGGCGGGCGCGGCATCGGCCATCAGCACGCGGCCCACGCGCTCCAGAAGAGCAGCGTCGCGGGCGAACCAGCCCACGCAATCGAAGCTGGGGGCGAACGGGGCGATACCATCGAGCGGGATGCGCCCATGGCTGGGGCGCATTCCGAACAGGCCGCAATAGCTCGCCGGCACCCGCACGGAGCCGCCGCAATCGGTGCCGATGGCGAAGTCCACCACGCCGCCCGCCGTGGCGGAGGCGGAGCCGCTGGAGGAGCCGCCCGGCACGCGGTTGGGCGCCGCCGGATTGAGCGGCGTGCCGTAATGCACGTTCTCGCCGGTGAGCGAGTAGCACAGCTCGTCGGCGATGGTCTTGCCGTCAAGACTTGCCCCCGCCTCCAGAAGGCGCTCGACCGCGACGGCGGAGCGCGGCGCGGGCGGGTGGGTCGCCAGCCAGTCGGGGTGACCGTTGCCGGTGGACGTGCCGGCCACGTCCATCACGTCCTTCAGCGCGAAGGTGAGGCCGGCGAGGGGGCCGGAGGGCGCGCCGGGTCGGGTGAGGCGCGGGCCGGGGATGAAGGCGCCGAGGGCATCGGCCCCGCTCATTGCCCGCATCCGCAGCCGGGAAAGTGCAGCTTCGCCCGCTCCCGCGTCAGGGTGCGCCGGCCACCCTTGAAGGCCGCGAGCACCGGGGACAGCTCGGCCACCGCAGCGCGCGGGGAGGGGCTGTCGATGATGACGAAATCCGCCGCCTTGCCGGCTTCGAGCCCGTAGTCGGGAAGGTTCATCAGGCGGGCCGGGCGGCGCGTCACCATGTTGAAGCACTCGGTCATGTCGTGGGCCGAGCCGACGTGGCAGATGTTGGCGTTGAGGTTCGCCATCCGCAATTGCGAGCAATCGCCGAACGGGGTGAACGGGTTCAGCACATTGTTGGTGGAGAGCGAGCAGTTCACCCCGTGCTTCAGCAACTCGTGGGCCGGGGTGACGCCGCGCGTCTTGGCGAAGGTGCGGTCCCGGCCCATGAGGAACAGATCGGTGGAGGGCAGCACGGTGAGCGCGACGCCGGCATCGCGCATGCGGCCCGCGATCTCGGCGAGCCGCTCCGGCTCCACATAGGCGAGCTTGGTCACATGGCCGATGGCTACCCGCCCGCCCCAGCCGAACCGCTCCGTGAGCGTGCAGACATAATCGAGATCAAGCGCGGTCGGATCGGCGCCGAAATCGAGGTGCATGTCGATGTCCACGTCGAAATCGCGGGCCATCGCGAACACCCGGTCGATCTGGCCATGGGGGTCGGTGTCCGTGTAGGGCGCCGCGCCCACCGCCTTCGCGCCGCGCCGAAGCGCCTCCACCATCAGGTCCTCGGTGCCGGGATTGTTGGTGAGGCCCTCCTGCGGGAACACGCAGACCTCGATGTCGATGGCCCAGCGGAAATCCGCCACCAGTTGCATCACCCCCTCGAACCCGCGCAGGCCGATGCCGGGGTCCACCTCCAGATGGGTGCGCATGTGGGTGGTGCCCTGGGCGACGGCCTTCTCGATGGTGCGCCGGCCCCGGTCGTAGACATCCTGCGGGGTGAAATCCTTCTTGGCGCGGGCCACCTCGGCGATGGCCTCCTCAAGGTCCCCACGGCGGGAGGCGCAGCGATCGAGGATGCAGGATTTGTCCAGGTGGATGTGGGTTTCCACGAAGCCGGGCGCGACGAGGCATCCCCCGGCGTCCACCACCTCCGCGTCGGCCAGGATGTCGGGCGCGATGGCCTCGATGCGGCCGGCGGTGACGGCGATATCGACGGTCTGGTCCGGCGCATCCGGGAGGCGGGCGTTCTTGACGATCAGATCCATGGGGCTCTCGACGGCTGGCAGGGTTATTTCGCGGTGGCGCGGGCCTTCTCGCCCTTGAGCTTGGCGCGCCAGCTTCCGGCTTCGACCATTCCGGCGATGACGTTGGCCATCACCTTCGCCACCGCCTCCGAGCCGCGCGGGTTCATGCTGCGCTGGGAGACGACGACGGACAGGCGCCAGGATGGCGTGGGATCGACGATGGCGACGGCGACCATCTCGCCGCGCGCCATCTCGTCCATGAAGGCGAAGTGAGGCATCACGCCCAGCGCGCGGCCCGAGCGCACGAGGCGCGCGATGGTGGGCAGGCTGTCGCAGGCCATGGCGACGGGCTCCACGTCGTTGCGGGCGGCGAACTGCTCGATCACCGTGCGCATCACATTGGGCGCGCCGGGCAGAACGATGGGCCACGCGAACATGTCGCGGAACGCGACTGAGCCTTTCGCAGCCAGGGGATGATCCGGCGCCGCGAACAGCATGAGGTCCTCGACCATCATCTCGGTCCAGGCCACGTGCTCGAACGCCTTGTGGTCATAGAGGAGGGCCACGTCCAGCCGGCCGGCCTGGAGGAGATCGTCGAGATAGCCGGTCATGGCCTCCACCACATGGAGGGCGATGTTGGGCTGCTGCTCGGCCATGGCCGTGATCAGCGGCAGGCCGAGACCGCGGCAGGCCGAGGTGGGCAGCCCCACCGACACGCGGCCCGAGGGATTGAGCGACTTGGAGCGGACCTGGTCCTTCACCCGGTCCACCTCCTCCAGGATGCGGCGGGCGTGGTCGTAGAACTGCTGTCCGAGCTCGGAGGGCGTGACGCCGCGGGCATGGCGCATGAGCAGCTCCACGCCCAGCTCTTCCTCCAGATTCTTCATCTGCTGGCTCAGCGAAGGCTGAGCAATGCGCAATACCTCCGCCGCGCGGGAGAAGTTCCCGCTTTCTGCAATCTGGACGAAGTATTTGAGCTGACGAAAGTCCATGGCTCACCTTTGCATGCGATGAAATGGCATTGCTTAAAAGCGATTGTCAAATTGCATGATAAATAGTCATATGCCTAAACTATGAGCGTAGAAATCATATAAATCAATCATAATCAATGGGTTGATCGCATCATCCGGAGCTCACTTCGGCCTATTATCTCATCCCATAGGAGCAGCCTATAGCTACGATCGGAAAATAATCTTTGTCCTGAGGCTGGGCCTATATCAGCTTTGGCTCGCAGATGATTTTCGGGCGGTGATGCCCGGCGCGTCCTGTACACGGCAGGAGAAACAGACATGCCTCCCCAGAGCATTTTGCGCGGCCAGCTTCTGGCCGCCACGGTGGCGTTTGGCCTTTGCACCGGCCTTTCGGCCACCCCGGCGCTGGCCGATCAGGAACCCTGTATCGGCAATTCCGCCGCCGTCACCGGCCCGGCCGCCTTCTCCGGCCTCGCCATCAAGCTGGGCGCGGAGATCGCCATCGAGGAGATCAACGCCGCCGGCGGCGTGCTCGGCAAGAAGCTGCGCCTGATCCAGTATGACGATGCCGGCGCGCCGCCGCGCGGCGTCGACAATACCCGCCGCATCGCGCTGGCGGACAAGTGCATCGCCGTGCTTGGCGGCTTCCATTCCACCGTCGCCTTGGCGCAGGTGGACCCGGTGCACGAGATCGGCATTCCCTACATGGGCGTGTGGGCCGCCAACACCAAGGCGATCGAGAACGGGCGCGATCCCAACTTCATGTTCCGCGTTTCCGCCAAGGACAAGTGGGTCGCCCGCTTCCTGGTGGACGAGGCGCTGAAGGTGTCCAAGACCGGCAAGGTGGCGTTCTTCTACGAGAACACCGGCTGGGGCAACGGCGCCCTGCCGGACGTGAAGGCCGCGCTCGCCGCCAAGGGCAAGGAACTCGCCGCAGCCGAGACCTTCAACTGGAACGACCAGGACATGTCGCCCCAGGTGATCCGCGCCCGCGACGCCGGGGCGGACGTGGTCATGGTGTGGTCCCTCGACCGCGAGGCGAACCAGATCCTGCGGTCCATGGACAAGGCGGGCTGGAAGCCGCCCATCATCGGCGCCTGGGGCATCTCCGGCAATCTCGGCGAATTGGCCGGGCCGCTCGCCAACGGCGTGCGGGTGATGCAGACCTATTCCTTCCTGACCCCGCAGAGCGACACGGGCAAGAAGCTGCTCGCCGCCATCGAGGCCAAGACGGGCGTCAAGGACCCGAAGGACATCAAGGCGCCCTCCGGCATCGCGAATTCCTATGATGCGGTCTACGTGCTGGCCGATGCCATCAAGATTGCCGGCTCGTATGACTGGAAGAAGGTGCAGCAGGCCCTCTACCAGGTGAGCCGCGACGGCCTCGTCGCCCCCTACAAGCCGGCCTTCGACAAGGCCAATCCCGAGCGCCAGGACGCCATCCTGCCGCAATACTACCTGCTGACCGTCTGGCACGACGGCAAGCTCATCCCCCTCAAGGGCTCGCCCTACGACAAGTGAGCCCGCGCGGGAGGCGGTTTCCCTCGCCGCCTCCCGCTTCCTTCTCCCCTTGCCGCAATTTCTCGCCGCGACCGGCCACGGCCGGGCTCGCCTCACACCGACAGGTCGCCTGCAATGACCACAGTGGTGCAATACATCCTGTCCGGCCTTGCCATGGGCGGCATCTATGCCCTGGTGGCGCTCGGCTTCCACATCATGTGGTCATCCGCCAAGGCCGTTAACTTCGCCCATGGCGACACGCTGATGATCGGCGGCTTGCTGGCCGTCTACCTGCTGGCGGCCGGCCTGCCGCTGGGCCTCGCCTGCCTCCTGGCGGTGGCTGTCGGCGCGCTGTTCGGGCTGGTGCTGGAGCGCATCGCGGTGCGCCCCTTCCTGTCGCAGCAGGGCTCGGTGGGCTGGATGCTCACCACCATCGCGGTGGGCATCATGGTGGAGAGCTTCGCCACCATCCAGACCCAGGGCTATGCCCGGCCGCTGCCCTCGCCGGGCGTCAACTCCTCCGTGCACATCCTCGGCGCCGGCATCTATCCGCAGGAACTGGTGATCCCGCTGGTGGCTGTCGTGGCCATGCTGGGCCTGCGGGCGCTCCAGCGCCACACCCTCCTCGGCCGCGCCATGCGGGCGGTGGCCCACAACAAGAACGCAGCCGCCCTCATGGGCATCAATGTAAATGCGGTCGTCGCCTTCTCCTTCGCCCTCGCCGGGCTTCTGGGCGCGGCGGCTGGCGTGCTGGTAGCCCCGGTGGTGCAGGCCTCCGCCGCCATGGGTGTGCTGCCGGGCCTGAAGGGCTTCGCCGTTGCCATCATCGGCGGCATCACCTCGGCACCGGGGGTGGTCATCACCGGCCTCGTCTACGGAGTGATGGAGAAGTTCGTCGAGGGCTACATCTCCACCGCCGCGCGCGAGATCATCGGCTTCTCCCTCATGATCCTCACTCTGCTGGTCTTCCCCCAGGGCCTGTTCGGCAAGCGGGAGGTGATGAAGGTATGAGACACCTCGTCCGCCATCTCACCCTCCTGGGCTTCGGGGCGTTCCTCGCCCTCCTCGTGGCCGTGCCACTCACCGCCGGCAACGAGTATGAGCTGCGCCTGTTCATGCTGTTCCTGATCTACGGCATCATCGCCGTGGGCCTGAACGTGCTGGTGGGGCTCACCGGCCTGGTCTCCCTCGGGCAGGCGGGCCTGTTTGCCCTCGGCTCCTATACCGGCGCCATCGTGGCGACGCGACTGGGCTTCGACATGATCTCGGCGAGCATCGTCGCCGCGCTGGTGGCGGCCGTGTTCGGCGTGCTCCTCGCCTATCCGACGGTGCGGGTGCGCGGCGTCTATCTCGCGGTGGTCACCATCGCCTTCGGCCTCATCGTGGAGAATGTCGCCATCGAGTGGCAGTCGCTCACGGGGGGCACCACCGGCATCACGTCCATTCCCTCCCCGAATGCGTTCGGGGTGCGGCTCTCGGGCTATGCCTTCTACGGCGTGCTCGCGGCGGTGCTGTTCCTCGCCACGGCGGCCGCGCACAATCTCAAGGTCTCGCGCTACGGCCGGGCCATGCTGGCGGTGTCGCAGAGCGAGATCGCCGCGCGGGCGCTGGGCGTCGACGCTACCTCCATGCGCACGCTCGCCTTCGTGGCGGCGGCGGTGACGGCGGGCCTCGCGGGCACCTTCTACGCCTTCCTCAATTCCTACATCTCGCCCGACATCTTCACCTTCTCGGACAGCGTGCGCTTCCTGCTCATGGTGATCCTGGGCGGGGCGGCCTCCACCTTCGGGCCGGTGCTGGGCGCCTATATCCTCACCTATCTGCCGGAGTATCTGCAGGAATTCGCGGTGTGGCAGAAGTTCGCCTATGGCGCGCTGCTGCTCATCGTCATGTTCGTGATGCCGCGGGGCATCATGGGTTCGCTCGCCGCCGGCCTGAAGCGGCTGGTCCCGGTGCCCCGCGCGGTGCCCGCCTCCGAAGGCCTACCGGCCGAGGACACGCTGCGCCTCGATCCCCGCGCGCAGAAAGCCGAGCTGGTGGCGCGCGACCTCACCGTGCGCTTCGGCGGGCTCACGGCGCTGGCGAAAGCCTCGCTGCGGGTGAAGCCGGGCGAGGTGCATGCCCTCATCGGGCCGAACGGCGCCGGCAAGTCCACCTTCGTCAACACCATCTCCGGCTTCTACCAGCCGAGCGAGGGCGCCTTCGAGCTGGACGGCATCCAGCTCGCCGGCAAGGCTTCCCACGAGATCGCCCGCGCCGGCCTCTCCCGCACCTTCCAGAACACCGAGCTGTTCGGTGAGATGACCGTGCTGGAAAACGTGATGGTGGGCTATCAGCAGCGCCTCGGCTACGGGCTTCTCGCCGCCGTGCTGCGCACCGGTGCGATGCGGCGGCAGGACGAGGAATGCCGTCGCGCCGCCATCGGTCTGCTCGCGTTCGTGGGGCTTGAGGACTACGCCAACGAGGAGGCCCGCTTCCTGCCGTTCGGCCTCCAGCGCCGCCTCGAGATCGCCCGCGCGCTGGCCCCCCGGCCTCGCGTGCTGCTGCTGGACGAGCCTGCCGCCGGGCTCACCACCCAGGAGATCGACGAGCTGGAAGCCATGATCCGACGGATCGCGGCGCTGGGAGTCTCGGTGCTGCTCATCGAGCACCACGTGGAACTCATCATGGCAGTGGCCGACACGGTGACCGTGCTGGATTACGGCCAGGTGATCGCCAGCGACACGCCCGCCGTGGTGCAGGAGAACCCGCGCGTCATCGAGGCCTATTTCGGCACCTCCCTCGACCACGCCACCCCCGCCGAGGTGACGGCATGACCCCTCCCAAGACCGGCACCCCTCCCAAGACCGACGCCGCGGACGTGCTGCTCGACATCCAGTCCATGGAACTGCGCTACGGCGCGGCGGTGGCGGTGCGCGACATTTCCCTCAAGGTGAAGCGCGGCCAATTGGTGGCGGTCATCGGCAACAACGGGGCCGGCAAGTCGTCCATGGTGAAGGGCGCGACCGGCCTCGTCGCGCCCTCCGGCGGCAAGGTACTGTTTCGCGGCGCCGACACCACCCGCATGAGCGCGAACACCAAGGTGGGGCAGGGCCTCGTCATGGTGCCGGAAGGCCGGCTGATCTTCCCCGACCAGAGCGTGGAGGACAATCTGATCCTCGGCGCCTATGTCCATGGCGGACTGAAGGGCGCGCGGGCGAAGCAGACCCGCGACAAGGTGCTGGAGCTGTTCCCGCGGCTGAAGGAGCGCCTCGGCCAGCAGGCCGGCTCCATGTCCGGCGGCGAGCAGCAGATGCTGGCCATCGCGCGCGGGCTGATGGCCGAGCCCGAGCTGCTCATCATCGACGAACTTTCGCTCGGCCTCGCGCCCCGCATCGTCGACCAGCTCATGGGCGTGCTCTCTTCGCTCAACAAGGCTGGCCTCACCATCCTGCTGGTGGAGCAGTTGGCCTCCTACGCGCTGGCCATCGCCGACCATGCCTATGTCATTGCCAACGGCCGCGTCGCGCGGGAAGGGCCGAGCCAGGTGCTCGCTCGCGATCCCGAGGTGATGGAAGCCTTCCTCGGCCGCAAGAAACCGGCGGCCTGAGCTTCATCTTTTTGCAAGTCGATCCAGTCCAAGGAGCCCCCATGTCCAGAATCGTCGACCTCAGCCTGCTCATCGAAGACAACATGCCCGCCCACAAGCTGTTTCAGCGGCCGGTGATCACAACTCACATGAGCCACGAAAGCTCGAAGGCGCTGGGCCTCGGCGTGCCCGGCGATGCCATGACCTTTCAGACGAATTTCATCGCCATGCTCGACCATGTGGGCACCCACGTGGATGCCTTCCGCCATGTGAAGCCCGACGGCGCTGCCATCGACGAGATGCCGCTAGAGATGTTCATGGGCAAGGCCGTGTGCTTCGACCTGCGCCACATCCCCGACCTCGGGGAGATCAACGTCGAGGATATGGAGAAGGCCGAGGCAGCCGCCGGCGTGAAGGTGGACGGGCACATCGTGCTGCTGTGCACGGGCTTCCACAACCGCAACTATCCGAGCCTGGATTCCGTATGGAAGAATCCGCTCCTCACGGCGGAAGCCACCAAGTGGCTGTATGACCGCGGCTCGAAAATGCAGGGCGTGGAAGGTCCTTCCACAGACAAGCCCTCCGACAACATCTTCGCCCAGCACCGCCTGTGCCGCGACCTTGGCATGAGCCACTGGGAATGGCTGGTGAATCTGGAGGAGTTGGTGGGCAAGGGCGAGTTCCAGTTCTTCGGCGTGCCGCTGAAGTTCAAGGGCGGCTCCGGCTCGCCGGTGCGCGCCTTCGCCATCCTCGACTGAACTCGCGAATACGTCTCTTCTGCCCTGACCGAGACGTATGGGGCTGCTGGATGGTCACTGCCGGCCGTCCAGCAGCGCTCTCGTTGCAATCCACTCAAAATCCAGCATGCGCCGGAGCCGCCTCATGTCCGACGAGTTCGACACCCTGAGCGCTCTTGCCCTGCGCACGCTGGTGGCCCGGCGGGAGGTCTCGCCGGTGGAGCTGACGCGCCGCGCGCTCGATCGCGCCATCGCCACCCAGCCCACCCTCAATGCCTTCTTCCTCATCCATGAGGAGGAGGCCATGGCCGCCGCCCATGTCGCCGAGGATGCGGTGATGAAAGGCGCGCCGCTCGGCCTCATCCACGGCCTGCCGTTTTCCGCCAAGGACCTGATGGCGGTGAAGGGCGTGCCTTATGCCTCCGGCTCCCGCGCCATGGCCGGCAATATCGCCGAGGTGGACGCCCCCGCGGTGGAGCGGGCGAAGGCGCAGGGCGGCATCCTCATCGGCAAGACCACCACCAGCGAATTCGGCTGCAAGCCCATCGGCGACAGCCCGCTCACCGGCATCACCCGCAACCCGTGGAACCTCGCCATGACGCCGGGCGGCTCCAGCGCGGGCGCGGCGGCCTCCGTGGCGGCGGGCATCACCCCGTTCGCGCTGGGCACCGACGGCGGCGGTTCCATCCGCATTCCCTGCGCCTTCAGCGGGCTTTCCGGCCTGAAGGGCCAGTTCGGCCGCGTGCCCGTATGGCCCACCTCGGCGACGCCGACGCTGGCCCATGTGGGCCCCATCGCCCGCTCCATGGCTGATGCGGCGCTGCTCTTCTCCGCCGTGGCGGGGTACGACCGGCGCGATCCGTTCGCCGTCGCCGGCCCGGTGCCGGACGTGATGGGCGCGGCGCACGCCTCCGTGGCCGGCATGCGCGTCGCCTACAGCCCCACCTTCGGCTACGCCCGCCCCGCGCCCGAGGTGCTCGCCGCCACGGATCAGGCCGCCCGCACCTTCGAGGCGCTGGGCTGCCATGTGGAGCAGGTGGATGCGGTGTTCGACACCGACCCCGCCGATCTGTGGACGGCCGAATTCTACGCCGGCGTCGGCACCCGCCTGCGCGATGTGCTGGAGAACCGGCGCGAGCTTCTGGATCCAGCCGTTGCGGACATCCTGATGCCGGCCCTCGGCCAGGAGATGAAGAGCTATTACGCCAGCGTCTTCGCCCGCTACGCTTTGCGCGAGAAGATGCGCCTGTTCTTCGAGCGCTATGACCTGCTGATTTCCCCGGTGCTGCCGGTAAGCGCGCTGGAGGCCGGGCGGAACCTGCCGGAGGGGCTTGAGGATCGCAACCTCGTGTCCTGGGTGTTCTACACCTATCCGTTCAACCTCACCGGCCAGCCCGCCGGAGCGGTGTGCGCCGGCCTGTCGCCTGAGGGCATGCCCATCGGCCTCCAGATCGTCGGCCGCTCCTGTTGCGAGGACGATGTGGTGCGGGCGGCAGCCGCCTTCGAGCGCGCCCAGCCCGCCGGCTACAACCGCCCGCCGACCACGGCCTGAGGCGCGCCGCGCCGACCTCGAACGTCGCAATTGCATGTCCGCGCGCGGCCGAGGCGCCGTGGCGCGCCTCCGCTCGCCTGACCGCGCATTGTCTCAATTTTGGAACGGCGCGGGCAGTCAATGCGCGCTTTTCCCGCCTCCCGCCGGCTGATACCCAAACCTCCAGAACTGCAGAAGCAGCCACGCAGCCGGAGCGTTCGGTCCCCGCGAACGGTCCGAAGACGGAGGAAACCATGAACATGCCGTTCATCCCGGCGACGGACGCGAAGCGCACCAAAGGTCTCGATCGTCTGCTCAACGCGAAGTCGGTGGCCATCGTCGGCATGTCCTCCAAGCCCCAGTCGGCCGGGCACATCGTGCTGAGGAACCTGCGCGAGAACGGTTTTCCCGGTGCCATCCACCTCGTGGGGCGCACCCCGGGCGTCATCGACGGCCTCACCGTGCTCACCGACATGGCCGAACTGCCGGCAGGGGTGGACCTCGCGGTGCTCACCGTGCCCGCGTCGAGCGTCGAGGCGACGTTGGACGCCTGCATGGCGCGGGATGTCGGCGCGGCGATCGTCTTCGCCTCGGGCTTCGCCGAAACGGGCGAGGAAGGGCGGCGGGAGCAGGAGCGGATCGGCGCCCGGGTGCGCGCCGGGGGCATGGTGGTGGTCGGCCCCAACTGCCTCGGCTTCACCAATTACGCAGCCGGCTTCAGCATCACCTTCGTGGGTGTGAACAAGGTGCCGGCGATGCCGGAGGGCACGCGCGATGCCGTCGCCATCGTGTCCCAGTCCGGCGGCCTCGCCAACCACCTGCGCCACGGACTGAATTCCCGCGGCGTCGCGGTGGCCTACAACATCTCCACCGGCAACGAGATGGACCTCGGCCTCGGCGATTTCGTCGACCATCTGGTGGACGATGCGGCGACGCGCGTCATCATGATCTATGCCGAGGACATCCGGCGGCCGGACCTGTTCCTCGCCGCCGCCGCCCGCGCCCACGCCGTGGGCAAGCCGCTGGTGATGCTGTTTCCCGGCCGCAGCCCCCGGGCGCAGGAGGCGGCCAAGTCGCACACCGGCGCGCTGGCGGGCGACTATGCCGTGATGAAGGCCATGGTGGAGCGCGCCGGCGTCCATCTGGTCGAGACACTCGACGAATTCATGGATGTGGCGGAGGTTCTCTCGCGCTATCCGGCGCCGTCCCGCGGCGGCCTCGGCATCCTCACCTTCTCCGGCGCCTTCTGCGGCATCGCGCACGATTTCTGCGCCGATATCGGGGTGGAGATCCCAGCCCTCTCTGCGGCCACCGAAAGCGAGCTGAAGTCCCTGCTGCCGGCGTTCATCTCGCCCAAGAATCCCATCGATCTCGGCACCGAGGCCGTGTGGCGGCCGGAGCTGGTCGGCGCGGGCGTCGCCGCTTTGCTCAAGGAGCCGGCCATCGGGGCCGTCGCCATTTCCATTCCCATCGTCTCGCCAGCCCACGCCAAGGCCTATGTGGAGCAGGTGGTGAAGGCGCGGGGCGACAGCGTGAAGCCCGTGGCCATGGCCATGCTCGGCGACCAGCTGCCCCTGCCGCCGGAATTCGTCGAGATCGCCCGCGCCGGCAAGGTGATCGTCTCGCGCTCCTCCGATCGCGTCCTGAAGGCGCTGGCGCGGATCGTCCGGCAGCCGGACGTGACGACGCCGGCACCTGCCACACGGTCGTCCACGCCGCTTCGCGACCTGCCCAAGGGCACGCTGCCCAAGGGTACGCTGCCGGAGTGGCTCGGCAAGAGCGTGCTCGAAGCAGAGGGCATCCGCATTCCCGGCGGCCGTCTTGTGCGCACCCTCGACGAGGCGCTCTCGGCAGCGGAAGGCATCGGCTACCCGGTCGTCATCAAGGCGCAGGCGGGCGCGCTGGCCCACAAGACGGAAGCGGGCGGCGTCATCCTCAACCTCGCCGATGCCGATGCGCTCGCCGCCGCCTGGTCCACGCTCAACGCGAACATCGCCCGCGCCCAGCCCGGCCTCGTGCTGGACGGGGTGCTGGTGGAGAAGATGTCCGCCAAGGGGCTGGAACTGGTGGTGGGCGGCCGGCGTGATCCGCGCTGGGGGCCGGTGGTGCTCATCGGCCTCGGCGGCATCATGGTGGAGGCTCTGGGCGACGTGCGCCTTGTGGCGGCCGATGCCAGCCGCGCGGAGTTCGTCGCCGAGTTCGGCCGGCTGAAGGCGTCCAAGATGCTCTACGGCTTCCGCAACCTGCCGCCGGTGGACGTGGAAGCCGCAGCCGACGTGGCGGTGGCGATCGGCCGCCTGCTGCAGGCGACGCCCGAGATCACCGACGTCGAGATCAATCCGCTCATGGTCTACGAGCGCGGCCGAGGTGCCGTCGCCCTCGATGCCCTGATCGTCAGCACCGGCAGCTGAGCCGTCCGGCGGCCAACACAGCGACAGTAACGCACACGTATCGGAGCCTGCCATGCCCGCGCTCGTGACCTACGAGGTCGAGGACAATATCGCGCTGATCGGCCTCAACCGGCCGGACAAGCGCAATGCCATGAATGACGCGCTGCTGATGGAGCTGCGCGACGTGCTGAACGACGCCGGTGACAAGATCGACGCCGCCGTGCTCTTCGGCCACGGGCAGAACTTCTCGGCCGGGCTCGATCTCGCCGAACTGTCGAAGCGTCTCACGCCCGAGGGGCAGGCGCCCCGCAAGCGCAGGCCGCGCCATCTGTGGCATTCCACGTTCGACCTGCTTGCGCGGGGCAACTTCCCGGTGGTCTGCGCGCTCCATGGCGCCACCATCGGCGGCGGGCTGGAGCTTGCCTCCGCGGCTCACATCCGTGTGGCCGACGAGACCACCTTCTTCGGCCTGCCGGAAGGCCAGCGCGGCATCTTCGTGGGTGGCGGCGGCAGCGTGCGCACCCAGCGCATCATCGGCTATCCCATGATGGCCGACATGATGCTGACCGGGCGCCTCCTCACCGCCGAGGAGGGTAGCCGCTGCGGCCTCGCGCAATATGTGGTGCCGGCCGGTGAAGCGTTCGCCAAGGCGAAGGCGCTGGCGCGGGTGATCGCCTCCAACGTGCCCCAGACCAACTGGATGATCACCAACGTCCTGCCGCGCATCAACGACCTGTCGCATGACGACGGGCTGTTCATGGAATATCTCAACACGTCCATGACGCGGCCGCCCGAGGCCCTCAAGCGCCTCGAAGACTTTCTGGAAAAGCGCGCGCCGGCCTTGGCCCGGCCCGAGTAGACCCAAGCCAAAGACAAATAAAATCATAATGTCAGGGAGGACGACATGGGCCATTTCGTCGATCGGCGGACACTCCTTCGGGCCGGCCTCGGCGCCGGCGCGGGCGCAATGGCGGGCTTCCCGTTGCGGGCCGCCCGGGCGCAGGGCGATGCGGTGCGCTGGGCCTATCTGGTGCCCGGCTTCACCGTGCTCATCGCCCGCTACATGCAGCAGAAGAAGCTCGGTGACGCGCCGGGCGTCGGCCTTGCCGCACCCAGCGAATACGCCACGGTTTCCACTTATTACAACGATTTCGCCGCCGGCAATTACGATGTCTGCATCGGCAGCTGGGATGTGTTCGCCCAGCGCTTCGAGGCCGGCGTGCCGATCCGCATGCTGTGCACCATCACCACCGCGAGCATGATCTCCATCCTCACCGGGGAGCCCTCCATCAAGGGCATCCCGGACCTGAAGGGCAAGACGCTGGCGGCGCCGCAGTCCACCGGCACGTTCCGCATGGTGTCGAGCCTCATCAAGGAGCGCTACAGCCTGGAACTGGGGCGCGACATCAACATCCAGGGCGTGGACAATCCCGCGTCGTCCATGACCATGGTTCTCGCCAACCGGGCGGATGCGGGGCTCTCGTGGGAGCCGAACATCAGTTCGGCGATGGCGCGGCGCAAGGACCTGTCGCTGATTTTCAACGCCGGAAATGCCTATCGCGACATCAGCGGCGGCGGGGAGCTGCCCTATTTCGGCATCGCGGTGCGGCGCGAGCTTGCGGAACGTGATCCGGAGCGGGTGCGCCGTATCCGCGCGGCGTTCGAGGCCGCCATCAACGGCATCATCGCCGATCCCAAGGAAGCCGTGAGCCTCGTCGCGGATTCGGCCGGGGCGCCGGCCCCGGTGCTGCTCGATGCGCTCACCTCAAAGCGGCTCAGCTTCCGCTTCGGCTCCATGGCCTCGGCGGAGGAGCGCGCCCAGATGACGAAGGCCGGCGAGTTCCTGAAGCGGAACGGGCTGCTCAAGCAGTCCATCGATCCCGGCTTCTTCATAGCGTCCTGAGGCGGGGCGGGTCCTTGCGCGCGTCGCCCGCCGGGCGGCGGCGCACGGGCTCGCCCTGCTCACGCCGGTCGAGCCGCGCCGGCCCGTCGGCGGCCAGAAATGCCTCCACGTGGTCGAGGAACACGCGGGTGCGCTGCGGCACGTGGCGGCCCGCGAAATAGGTCGCCGTCGCCTGCAGCGCGGGGATTTCCTCCTGCATGTCCAGCCGCACGAGGCGGCCGTTGGCGACGTCGCCACGGCACATCACATTGGGAAGCACGCCCGCCCCGAGGCCCGCAATCACCAGCTCGCGTGCGACGCCGATATTGTTGACGCGGACCGTGCCGTGCCGGTCCGCCTCGCCCCGCGCCTCCTCCCGCCAGATGCCTTCCGCCACCTGCTGCTCGGTGAGCACGCCCTTCACGTCGGCGAGCCGGCGGGGGGGTGAAGCGAGCCGGGCCAGGTACTTCGGGCTGGCATAGATGCCGCGCGTGAGCGCCGTCAGCCGCCGCGCCGGCACGCCCGGATTGACATGGCTGCCGAGCTGGATGGCGATGTCGTAGGTCTCCTCCGTCACATCCACCCACCGGCCGTTGACGTGCACGTCGAGGTCGATCATCGCGTATGTCTCGGCGAAGGACGCGATGGCGCTGCTGATCCAGCCAGTCCCGAAATCGATGGGCATGCTCACCCTGAGCTTGCCGCGCAGGCTCGTGCGCCGCTGGGTGGTCTGCAGCCCCGCGCTCTCCAGCTCCGCGGCGATGCGGGAGCAATGATCGTGCAGCCGGCGCCCCTCGTCGGTGACCAGAATGCGCCGGCTGGTGCGCTTGAGCAGCGCCGCGCCGACCTGATCTTCCAGATGCTTGATTTTCCGGCTGACCGTCGACTTGGGCTGGCCAAGTAACCGCGCAGCTCGAGTAATGTTTTCCTGGTTGACCACCTCGAAGAACACCACCAGCGCGTTAAGGTCGAAGTTCATCTCTTCCTCCCGGTTCGACATTTCTAGCATCGTCCCAATTTTGGAACAACGCGCTGCGCGAATCCGCGCTTTGTGCCGTGGGCGGGGGTGCTATGGTCCTGTTCAACGAAGTGCTTCGGCAGCGGGGCTCCGGCTCCCGCGCCGCAATAGCACCATCCGCCAAGCGCGCGCAGATGCGTGCGCATCCAAGGCGGAAAATGCGGGAGGAAAAGGCACACCATGAGCGAAAACCTTGTTGCGACAGGGCGGCCGCCCCTGCGGCCGGCGCCCGCCCGCAAGGCTTCGAGGCGCGGCTCGGGACAAAGCGACGTGGTGGCGACGCTGGTCGTGGTCGCGGCCATGGTCATCGCGATGCAGATCGCCAGCAGCCACGTTCCCGATTACATCATGCCCTCGCCCATGAGCGTGCTGAACGCCACGGGCGACATCCTCTTCGGCGACCGCATGCACGTGCTGGTGACGCTGGCGCGCCTCGCCGCGGCGCTGGCCTTCTCGCTGGTCGCGGGGGTGATCGTGGGGGCCATTATGGGCATGGTCCCGCTGGTGCGCCCCTTCCTGCGCGCGATCATCGTGATCGACACCGGCATTCCGGCGCTGTCCTGGATGCTCATCGCGGTGTTCTGGTTCAAGGACACCGAGACGCGGATCTTCTTCATCCTCACGGTGATCCTGCTGCCGTTCTACGCCATGAACGTCTACGAGGGCATCCGCGCGCTGCCCAAGGATCTGGTGGACATGGTGGAGAGCTTCCGCCCGAGCCGCTGGCAGATGCTGCGCTACATGATCATGCCGCACATTGTCCCCTACATCTTCATCACCACCAAGTCGGTCGTCGGCTATGCCATCCGCATGGCGGTGTTCGCTGAACTCGTCGCCTCGGCCATCGGCATCGGCTCGCGCATGAGCCTTGCCCAGTCGAGCTTCCGCATCGATCAGGTGTTCGCCTGGACCTTCCTGCTCGTCATCCTCAACATCGCCTTGCAGTGGGGCGTCTCGGCCATCGAGAAGCTGTTCCTGAAGTGGCGGCCGGAAGTGGCGGTGCGGTGATGGGCACGATCGATCCGGTCATCGAGATCCGCAACATCCACAAGAGCTTCGGCGGCTTCGTCGCGGTGGATGACTTCAGCCTGCGCGTGGAGCCCGGCGAGATCGTCGCGCTTTTGGGACGCACCGGGGCCGGCAAGAGCACCGTGCTCAATCTGGTGATGGGCACCATCGGGCCGGACCAGGGCACGATCCGCGTCGCCGGTTTCGACCCTTATGCGCAGTTCCGCGAGCTGAAGGGGCGCATCGCCGTTTCCTTCCAGACGGACAGGCTGCTGCCCTGGCGCACGGCGGTGGAGAATGCCGAACTCGGCCTCCTCATTCTCGGTGTGCCGAAGGCGGAAGCCCGCACGCGGGCGCTGGCCTGGCTGGAGCGGGTGAATCTCAAGGGCGCGCAGGACAAGTATGTCCACGAACTGTCGGGAGGCATGCGCCAGCGCGTCTCGCTGGCCCGCGCGCTGGCGGTGGACCCGGCCATCGTGTTCCTCGACGAATCCTTCAGCCAGCTCGACCATGCGACGGCGGGCAAGCTGCGGCGCGATTTCCATCGCATCGCCAAGGAGTTCGGGAAGACCTGCCTGTTCGTGACCCACCGCATCGAGGATGCGATCGAGATCGCGGACCGGGCCATCGTGCTCAATCCGGGCGCGCGCATCGTGCTGACGGAAGAGATCACGCCCGATTTGCGCGCCGACCCGTCCCGCGTGCGCGCCTGCCACGCCCGCATCGCCGAGGCCATGGGCGGCGAGGGCGAGGCGGACGATGAGGAAGATGCCGCCCCCGTCATCGCCGGCTGATCGCCCACGCACCCTTCTTCCAGCACCGGCGGCCTGATGTCGCCGGTGACCGGCCAGCCGTGCCTTGGGCCGGCCGTCCCAGCTTCATCATCCGGAGGTGCCAGAATGGCACGGACAGACGTGGTCATCGCCGGCTATGCCGAGACCAAGGTGGTCTACCAGAGCGGCCGGTCCGCCTATGATTTCGCCGGCCTTGCCTTGAGCGACCTGCTTGAGAAGAGCGGCATCGGGAAGGACGAGATAGACGGCCTCTCGGTGACGCTGGCGCTGAGCGAGGGCACCAATCCCTTCTTCGCCGTCTACATGGCGGATGCGCTCGGGCTGACCCCCACATGGCTTAACGCAGGCGGCATCGGCGGCTGCTCGGCGGCGGGCGGGGTCGCGCGGGCCATGTGGGCCATCCGCGAGGGTGCGTGCCGCATCGCGGTGGTCCTCTCCGCCGATGCGCCGAGCACCGCCTTCCGGGCGAACTACGGCGCCTACCGCCCGGAGTTTCAGGATCCGCAGGGCGTGCAGGGGCCACCGGCCACCTTCGGGCTGCTGATGAGCCGCTACGATCATCAGTATGGGCTCGATCCCCGCGCGCTGGGCAAGATCGCGATCACCCAGCGAGAGCACGCGCTGCGCAATCCCAACGCCCTCGACAAATTCCGCAAGCCGCTGACGATGGACGATTATCTGGCGTCCCGATCGATCGCCGATCCGCTGCGCGTGCTCGACTGCGTGATGTATTGCGATGGCGCCAACGCCTTCCTCGTGATGAGCGAAGAGGAGGCCCGGACCCGCGGCATCGAGAAGGTCGCTTATCCCACCGCCTATTCCGAGGTCACCAACCATAACGGCGCCGATCCGCTGGCCGATATCACCGAGAGCGGCTTCTACCGCATCGCGCCGAAGGTGTTCGCCAAGGCGGGCCTCACCCCCGCCGGCATCGGCATGTTCCAGCCCTATGACGACTTCACCATCGCCGTGCTGATGCAGCTGGAGGCGTTCGGCTTCTGCGGCACGGGCGAGGGCTCGGCCTTCGTGCGCGACACCGATCTCTCCTTCAGCGGAACCCTGCCGCTGAACACCGGCGGCGGCCAGATCTCGGCCGGCCAACCGGGGCTCGGCAGCGGAGGGCTGAACCTTGCCGAGGCGGTGCGGCAGCTCTTCGGCGAGGGGGGCGACCGGCAGGTGCCCGGGGTGCGCAACGCGCTGGTCACGGGCATCGGCGTCATCCCCTACGGCCGCAACTGGGGTTGCAGCGCCGCGATGATCCTGGAGGTGTGAGATGGCCGAAACCGAAGCACGGCCCGTGCCGGCCGCCAACCGCTACGTGCCCTCGCAGCCGTTCTGGGATGGCGCGCGGGAAGGGCGGCTGATGCTGCAGATGTGTCTCGATACGGGCCGTTTCCAGCATCCGCCCCATCCGCTCAGCGTCTACACCGGCAGCCAGAATGTCGCGTGGCGGCAGGTGAGCGGCCTGGGCACGATCTACGCCGTGACGGTTGTGCGCGTGCCGGGGCCTGGCCTTGCCGGCCGGCTGCCGCTGACCGTGGCCACGGTGGAACTGGCCGAGGGCGTCCGTCTCATCGCCAACATCATCGACAGTCCGCCCGAGCGCGTGGGCATCGGAGCCGCCGTGGAGCTGGCGTGGGACCCTCTCGCCGACGGCACGCCCTATCCCGCCTTCCGGACGCTGGCGCAGGGGGCGGCCGATGCTCAGGATTGAGAGCGAGGCGGAGCAGGCGTTCCGCCGCGAGGTGCGCGACTGGTACGCGGCCGAGCTTCCCGAAGAATTGCGCGACCTCACTTTTCGGCCCGAGCCGGCGCGGGCGCTCGGCTGGTATCGCCGCCTGTCGCAGCGGGGATGGATCGCGCCCCACTGGCCGAAGACTTTCGGCGGCATGGGCGCCTCGCCGGTGGAGCAGGTGATCCTGATGGAGGAGGCCGCGCGCATCGGCGCGCCGGAGCTGCCGACCCAGGGGCTCAACCAGATCGGCCCGATCCTCCAGCGCTTCGGTACGCCCGAGCAGCAGGCGCGGCACCTGCCGGCGATCCTCAACGGGGATGTCATCTGGTGCCAGGGCTATTCCGAGCCCGGCGCGGGTTCCGATCTCGCCTCGCTGAGAACGCGTGGGCGCGTGGAAGATGACGAGATCGTCGTCACCGGCCACAAGATCTGGACCACATGGGGCCACCATGCGGACTGGATCTATGCCCTCGTGCGCACCAACGAGACCTTGCCCCGCCGGCAGGGCATCACCTTTCTCCTCATCGATCTGACATCGCCCGGCATCACCCGCCGCCCCATCCGCACCCTCGCCGACGAAAACGAGTTCTGTGAGGTGTTCTTTGATGAGGTTCGCGTGCCCCGCGCGAACGTGGTGGGTCCGCTCGACGGCGGCTGGTCCATCGTGACCGCCCTTCTCGACGAGGAACGCATCCAACTCGGCGCGCCCTCTCACGCCCTGCGCGCGCTGGAGCGCGTGCGCCGCATGGCGCGGGCGCTGGGGCCGGCGCTGGGGGAAGCCGGGCATCTCATGGTGGCGGAGGCAGAGATGGAGGTGGCGGCGCTCACCGCGGCCTTTCTCCAGATCCTGACGGGCGTGGCCAGTGGCAAGGCGGGCGATCCCTCTGGCCTCAAGATCCTCTCCACCGAGACCACCCAGCGGGTGCTCGACATCGCCCAGGAGCTGGCCGGCTCCGCCGCATCGCTGAAGCTGCCCGAGCAGGTCGCGGGCGCGGTGATCGACTTCAGCGAGCTGTTCCTCCAGTCCCGCCGCCTGTCCATCTATGGCGGCACCAACGAGATCCAGCGCGGGCTCATCGCGGACCGCGTGCTGAAACTTCCAAAGGGAAAGCGGCCATGATCGAGCCCACGCCCGAGCAGGTTCTCATGCGGGACAGCCTGGTCCAGCTTCTCGGCGACGGGGTGGCGCGGACCCGCTCCGCCGGCGAGGCGTGGCCCCGCATCGACCGGGCCCCGTGGGCGGACATCGCCGGCGCCGGCTGGCCGGGGCTGCTCGTGCCCGAGGCCTCCGGCGGATGGGGCGGCACCGCGCTCGACATGGTGATGCTGCTCGAAGGCGCGGCCGCGACGCTGGCGCCGGAGCCGCTGCCGGCCGTTCTCGCCATCGCTCCGCTCCTTGCCGCCTGCGAAAGCGCGGCCGCCGCCGCTCTGCTGGGGCAATTGGTCAGTGGGGAGGCGATTGTTTTGATGGCCGAATCCGGGGCCTTTCCGCTGTCGCACGAGGCGGGCTTCGTGCTGTTCGACGCGCATTGGGCCGACGAGGTCATCTGCGCAGAAGGGGAGGGGGACGCCTTCCGGCTGGTTGCAGTGCCGGCCGCGGACCTTGCGGACGCGCCGTTGCGGCGGACCATAGACGGCAGCGGGCAGCGGGTCTTTTCCCTCCCCGCGGGCGCCGGGCTCGAACTGGCGCGAGGATGCCGGGCGGAGGCGGCCTATCATAGCGCCGTCAACCGTCTGCGCCTCGGCGCTGCCGCCAGCCTGATGGGTCTCGTACGCGGGGCGCTCGCCCTCACGATCGATTATCTCGGCGTCCGAACCCAGTTCGGCCAGCCCATCGGCTCGTTCCAGGCGCTCCAGCACCGGGCGGCGTCCCTCCATGTTGCCCATACGGCGGGATGGGCGCTGGTGTGCGAGGCCGCCCTGAGCGTCGGTGGCGAAAAAGAGGGGATCGCCTGCGCCATGGTCAAGGCGAAGGCCTCGTCCACCGCGCGCGACGTCCTGAAGGACTGCGTGCAGATGCACGGCGCCATCGGTTTTTCGGACGAATATGCGCTCGCCCCCCTGTTCCGCCGCGCCGTGACGCTTGCCTCCGCCTTCGGTACGTCTCAGGTCTGCCTGGGGGAGATCGGCAGCCTTCCGCGGTGCGCCTGACGGCCCCTGATCCCGGCGCTCCGCACGTCGCGCCTATCGGAGGGACAGCAGGCGCCCAAGGGCATGATCGTCGGCGAGGGCCGCGGCCTTTTCCCTGGCTGTGAGCAACGCGAGCGCCTCGGCCCGCGTGGGCGCGTCCTCCACCTTGGCGCGCGCGACGAGGCGGTCAGGGCGGAAGTCCCCGGGCAGGCGCTTGCCCTGCGCGGGCAGCGCATCGCGATGGAAATCGAGGAGGTCCGCATCGCCGGCAAGGCGCGCGACGGCCTCCATGGAGCCGCTCGTTCCGGCGAGGCTCGCGCGCAGGTCCGCTACCGCACGCAGCACCAAAGGCGGCTGCTGCGCCTCCGGCGTCTCAAGAAGCCCCCCGGGAGGGCGTGGGCGGCTGGTCCACACCGCCAGCGGCACCGCTGTGAGAAGGCCGAGGATCACCGGCGACATCCACGCCATCAGCGGCCAGGCGATGGCGGCGGTCGCCGCCGCGAAGCCGAGGCCGAGGAGGGTGTGGGGCAGGAAATGGCGAAAGGCCTCCCGCCAGCCGAGGCTGCCATCGTCCCGCCGCTGCGGATTCCAGCCGCCGTCCCGCCCCATGAGGATGCTGAACACCGCGAAGGACTGGGACACCATGGTCACTGGCGCCATGAGACCCGACAGGAGGATCTCGCTCATCATGCCGAGAAAGGTCCGCCCCGCGCCGCCGAAGCCGCGCCGGGCGGCGCCATCGCCCAGCATCAGCGCGTAGGCGATGAATTTCGGCAGCAGCAGCACCGCCATGGTGCCGCCGAACACCCAGGCGGCGCGCACGGGGTCCTGCGCCGGCCAGACGGGGAAAAGGGCGAAGCCGGAGGGAAAATAGTCGGGCGGCACGAAGCGCGCCTGAAGCGAGGTCAGAAGGCCCGCGAGCAGCATCATCAGCCACAGCGGCGCCGAGACATAAGAGCCGATGCCGGTGAGCAGATGAATGCGGCTCGCGAAGCTGAGTCCGCGCACCGGCAGCACCGCCCCGTGCTGGAGATTGCCCTGGCACCAGCGACGGTCGCGGACGGCGAGATCGGTGAGGGAGGGGGGGCCTTCCTCATAGCTGCCGGGAAGGCCGGCCACCATGTGTACGCCCCAGCCCGCCCGCACCATCAGCGCCGCCTCGACGAAATCGTGGCTCAGGATATGCCCGCCGAACGGCTTGCGCCCCTTGAGATGGGGCAGGCCCGCCGCGCCGGCGAAGGCGCGGGTGCGGATGATGGCGTTGTGGCCCCAATAATTGCTCTGGGGCCCATGCCACCAGGCAAGGCCCTGGGCGATGAGGGGGCCATAGAGGCGTCCGGCGAATTGCTGGAGCCGGGCGAACAGCGTGCGCCCGCCGACGATCACGGGCAGCGTCTGGATCAGCCCCGCCTCTGGCGTGCGCTCCAGCGCGTCGGCGAGGCGGACAATGCAATCGCCGGTCATCACGCTGTCGGCGTCGAGGATGAGCATGGCCTCGTAGGTCGCCCCGAACCGCGTCACCCAATCTGCGATATTGCCCGCCTTGCGGTCCGTGTTCTGCGGACGGCGGCGATAGAAGAAGCGGCCGCCGGTCCGCTGGCGCAAGGCGAGAAAGGCGGCTTCCTCTGCCACCCACACGTCCGCGTCGGTTGTGTCGCTGAGGATGAACACATCGAACAGGTCGGCGCGCCCGGTTGCCTCCAGCGAGCGCCATGTGGCCTCCAGCCCGGCGAAGACGCGGTTCGGCTCCTCGTTGTAGCAGGGCATCAGGAGGGCGGTGCGGATGGTGGGGGCGGGCAGGGGGGCGCCCGGATCGATGCCCAGCACCTTGCGGCCCGAGAGAAGGCTGATGGCGCCGCCGATCGCGTTGGTGAAGGCAAGGCCGATCCACGCGAAAAGGACGACGAACAGCACCAGCACGGCGTATTCGAGGTAGGTGAGGCCGCCCACGTCCAGCACCTTGTACATCTCGTAGGCCGCGAGGCCCGTGAGCGCCATGGCGCCGCCGAACACGAAGGCGCGGCGGGCGATCAGCGTCGGGCTGAGCCGCGTCCCGGCCCCGACCCGCTCCGGCCTGCGCCAAAAGTCCTGCGCCGGCATGGCGAGGGGCGCTTCGGGGGGCAAAGCAGGCTCCGGTGCCGGCCGGGTGACCGGAGGCACGTCCGCTAGGGCGTCCATCGGTAGAGCCAGGTTTCGGTCAGGGGCACGTCGCCCTTGAAGAGGCGCGCCCTGAGTTCCGAGAGGTTGGCACCCTTGGGCTCGAACGCGAAGGAGAGGCGCGCACCGGAGATTTCCGGATTGGGCTGGAGCACCACATCGCGCACCTCGCCGGCGCTCGCCGAGACATCGAGCCGGATGCCGTCCGGCGTCAGCCCCGCCATGGGCCCGTCCACCAGATCGATGACGAAGAGCCGACGCTCGTCGGTGCCGCCCGCCCGCGTTCCGGCGACGCGGCCGAGGGCGGGCGGTGTCGGCATGTCCCAGACCCAGTGCAGGCGATAGGTGTAGGTGTATTCACTGCCCTTGCGCAGGGTGTCCCTGGGGCGCCAGAAGGCGACGACATTGTCGTGGACCTCCTGCGGGGTGGGAATTTCCACCAGATGCACCGCGCCCTCGCCCCAGTCGCCGATGGGCTCCACCCACACGCTCGGGCGCTTCTCGTAGCGCGCTTCCAGATCCTGATAATCGAAGAAGGAGCGCTGGCGCTGCATCAGGCCGAAGCCGCGCATGTTAGAGCCGGCGAAGACGCTGATCTGCAGGCGTCCCGGGTTGGCGAGCGGCCGCCAGAGTTGCTCTCCGGTTCCCTCGGAGATGGCGAGGCCCTCCGCGTCGCGGACGGCGGGGCGGAAATCGTCGAAGCCGGCATGGTCGGCCGGGCCGAACAGGAACATGCTGGTGAGCGGCGCGATGCCCGCCTCGGCGAGATCGGCACGGGGATAAAGCGCCATCTCCACCGTCATCACCGTGGCGTCGCCGGGCCGGATGGTGAAGCGATGGGCGGCCGTGGCGCTCGGGCTATCCAGCAGGGCGTGAACGACGATGGAGGGCACGTCCGGGCGCGGCTGCTCCACATAGAAGGCCTTGAACACCGGAAATTCCTCGCCGGAGGCTGCGGCGGTCTTCACCGCAAGGCCGCGCGCGGAAGTGCCGTAGCCTTGCCCCTTGGCGACGGCCCGGAAATAGCTCGCGCCCTGGAAGACGGCGATCTCGTCGAGATAATCGGGCCGGTTGAGCGGGCCGTGCAGTCTGAAGCCGGAGAAGCCGAGGTCGGTGCCACCCTGCGGCGCCTTTACGCCGTGCTCGAAGCGGAACAGGCCGGGATCGTAGGCGATGCGGCTGGCACGGCCTTCGGCCACCACAAAGACATCCACCTGATCGCGGAACAGGAAGCCCCGGTGCAGGAGCTGCATCTCGAACGGCAGCCGCTGCCCCCGCCAGATGGAGCGGTCCGCGTTGAAACGGATGTTCCGGTAGTCGTCATAGCTGAGCTTGTCGAGTTCCGCCGGCAGGGACTGGTTGCCCTGTTTGAAGGGCTTGGCGGCAAGCTGGCGCGCCATGTTCCGCACCGTTTCGGCGTCGAACCGCTCGCCCTCCTGGGCGTGCGCGGGAAGAGCCGCGGCGGCCTGAAGCGCGGAGATCGCGGCCGCGCCCAGCATGAAAGTCCTGCGGTCGAGCAATGCGTCCCTCCGCCCCCGGTTGTTCGGACATGCCTCGGCGGCCTGCTGGGAGGAAGCCGCGAAGGACGGTCCGGGTTCCCCGGCGGGAGCGCGACATTGGGTCTCGCTGGCGGGGGCGGGGCGTCAAGGTTCGTGCCGAGCGCGGATTTCGACCGGCTACCTGGCCTGTGTCGGGGCCGACGAGGCCGCCTCGGCCAGCGCCCGCACGCCCGGCCGGTAGGCCTTCCCGGTCGGTCCGGTGGGGAGCGCGGCCACCACATGGATGGCGTCCGGCACCTTGAACCGCTCGATGCGCCCCGCGCACCACGCGCGCAGATCCTCGGCAGAGGCCGTGCTTCCCGCGCGCAGCACCACGGCGGCGTGGAGCGCCTCGCCGAGGCGCGGGTCGGGCACGCCGGCCGCGAGGGCCTGGGCGACGGCGGGATGGGCGCAGAGCACGGTCTCGATCTCGGCCGGCGCGATCTTGTTGCCGCCGCGCGAGACGATTTCCTTGATGCGCCCCACGATCTCCACGCACCCGTCCATGCGCCGCCGCGCCACGTCGCCGGTGCGGAAATAGCCGTCGCGGAAGGCGGCCTGCGTGAGGTCCGGATTGTCGAGATAGCCGAGCATGCCAAAGGGCGTGCGGATCAGCAGTTCGCCCGGCGCGTCCGGCCCCGACCCAGTGGCGCCGGCAGCGGGGTCGTCCGAGATGAGATAATCGACACCGGGCGTCGGCCGGCCGATGGAGCCGCGCCCGCTCTCGGCCTCGGCCGGCCTGAGACAGAAGTCGCAGGAGCCGGTCTCGGTGAGACCGTAAAGGTCGAACACGCCGGCATCCGGCAGCTGCGCCGCGATGGCCCCGGCCAGGTGTGTCCCCAGCCCTTCGCCGCCGGTGAGGATGGCCCGCAGGCGCGGCGCTGGCACATCGCCTTCGCCGAACAAGGTGCGCAGCATGGAGGGGACGGTCGCGAGGACCGTGGCCTCGGGAAGGCGCGCCTTGAGGCCGGCGGGCGAGAACTTGCCCACGAGATCCAGCCGCGCGCCGGTCTTCAGCGAGAGCAGGGCCACCCACAGGCCGAAGATGAAGATGAGCTGGAGTGGCAGCACCACCCTGTCGCCCGACGTTAGGGCGAGCAGGCCCTGAAGCGCATCGAGCTTTCCGGCGAACCGGTCGTGGCCGAGCACCACGCCCTTGGGCTTGCCGGTGGAGCCGGAGGTGAAGACGATGAGCGCCGCGCCGTCGAGCAGGGGACGGGCGGGCGGTGCCGCCTCCGCGATGCGGGTCACCGTCGCATCGGACACGAGAAAGCGGGCGCCGGTCTGTTCGAGGATGGCGGCTCGTGTCGTCTCGGCCGCACCGGCGTGGAGCGGCACCGCGACGCCACCCGCCTGCCAGACCGCGAAGAAGGCGGCAAGATCGGCTGCGCGGTTGGCGACGGCGACGATCACCGGCTCGTGCGGCTCGAGCCCGTCCGCCCGCAGCCGCGCGGCGAGCGTAGCGGCGGCCGCCCGTAAGGCGTCGGCCGTGTGCATCGCGCCGCCGTCCTCGGCGACGGTGCCGGCCGCTTCGTCCAGGATGCGGCAGAGCGCGCCCGTCTTCGCCATCACGGCCCCTCAGCCTTCGCGGGTGGGAAAGCGCGCATCGCGCCAGGCGATGGCGGCGCGCAGCCCCTCGCGGCGGGCGACGTCGAAGAAGGCGATCTTGTCGGCCGAGCCCGCGCCCTCGATGGAAAGGTCGATCTCCAGCGCGCTCTCCAGCGCCTGCAACATGCCCTGCGTCTCCAATGCGCGATTGAGCGCGCGCTTGGTTTCCTTCACAAGGCCGGGGTCGATGGCGCTGATGTGGCGGGCCACCCGCATCGCCTCCGCCTCCAGCCGGTCGGCGGAAACCACGCGGTTGATCATGCCGATCTCCGCCGCGCGCTGCGCGCTCACCCGGTCCTCGCCGAGCAGGATGATCTCCTTGGCGATCTTCGGGCCGACGATCCACGGCAGCAGCATCACCACGATGCCGGCGCCGAACTTCAGCTCCGGCTCGCCGAAGAAGGCGTCGTCCGAGGCGATGGTCATGTCGCAGGCGAGCGCCAGCTCGCAGGCGCCGGCAAGGCAGGCGCCGCGCACCATGGCGATGGTGGGCTTCGGGCAGTGCCATAAGCGCATCACCGTGTCGAAATCCTTGCGCAACACGGGCCGCCACGCATCGACGCCCACCGGGCGCGCCTCCATCTGCGCCTTCAGGTCGAAGCCGGAGGAGAAGGCATTGCCGGCGCCGCGCACGATCACCGCCTTCACGTCCGCATCCGCCTCGGCGCGGTCCATGGCGGCGTTGATCTCGCCGAGCATCTCCTGGTCGAGCGCATTCGTGCGCTCGGGCCGGTTGAGCGTGAGAAGGGCGATACCGTCTCGGGTTTCGTAGGCGATCTTGGTGAAGGTCATGGAAGCCTCGTGGAGAGGGATCAGCGCCGCCCGCCGGCCATGCTCGCCGCTTCGGGCCGCAGGCGCAGGCGGAGCATGGCGAGGACGCCGAGGAAGGGGCCGATGGCGAGGATGAGGAAGGCGTAGCGCCAGCTGAAGGCATCCACCGCATAGGGCAGGAGGTGGATGCTCGCCAGCGTGATGAGGAAGCCGACGCAGGTCTGCACCGTCAGCATGGTCCCGATGAGGCTGCGGTCGGACAATTCCGTCACCGCGGCGGAGAATTGGGCGGAATCGGAGATCACCGTCACGCCCCACACCAGCGCCAGCGGCAGCACCAGCCAGATCGAGGCGCCGAACAGGAAGCCGATGCCGACCGCGCAAAGGCCGCTCACCGCCATGGACAGCGCCGTGACGAACGTGCGCCCCAGCCGGTCGGCCGCGAAGCCGCCACCCAGCGCTCCCACGGCGCCGATGGCGACCACGCAGAAGGTGGCGAAGCGAGGATCGAGGGGCGGGGCGTCGCCATAGCGCGCGGCGAAGCTCGCGGCGAAGAAGGCGCCGATCCACGCCCACATGGCGTAGAGTTCCCACATGTGGCCGAAATAGCCGAGATTGGCGAGCCTGAGCGCCGGGCGCCGGAACGCATCGAGGGCGTTGGACAGCTTCAGCGGCGGCGCCTTCGCATGGTTGGGGCCGACCTTGGCGAAGCGGATGAGCATGGCGGCGATGAGCGCGCTCGCCGCCGCGCCCGCCACCGGCGCCCGCCAGTCGAGCCCGCCCATCGCCGCCATGGCGTGGGGCGAGGCCGAGCCCAGCGTCAATGCCGCCACCAGCATGCCGATGAGCAGGCCGAGGTCGCCCTTCGCCCAGGTCGCCGCGAGCTTCATGCCCACGGGATAGACCCCCGCCATGCACATGCCGGTGAGAAACCGCAGCAGCGGCACCGCCGGATGGGTGGGCTCAAACAGGAGGATGGCGCCGTTGGCCAGCGCCGCGACCAAGGCCGAGACGGAGAACAGCGTCCGGAGATCGGCGCGGTCCGCCAGCGAGAGCAGCGCGCTGAGGAGGGTGCCGGCGACGAAGCCCGCCTGCACGGAACTGGTCAGCAAGGCCTCCTGAAAGGGCGACAGGCTCCACTGCGCCCGGATCGCCCCCAGAGAGGCGGTGGTGGCGAACCAGGTCGCCATCGCCGCCACTTCCGCGACCACGAGGATCGCGAGGGAGAAGGCCTTGCCGTCCGTGCGGGCGGCTGTCGCCAGCGCCGTCACCTCAGCCGGCCTTCTTCAGCATGGGGCAGGTCTCGGGCGACATGGGCCGGAAGGCCTCGTCGCCGGGGATGGTCGCCACCAGCTTCAGATAGTCGTAGGGACCCTTGGACTCCTCGGGCGTCTTCACCTGCCACAGATACATGTCGTGGATGGTGCGGCCGTCGGCGCGGATGTGGCCCTTGCCAAAGAGGGGATCGTTCGTGGGCATGGCCTTCATCTGGGCAACCACGGCGGCACCGTCATGGGCCTTCGCCTTGTCCATGGCCGCGATGGCCTTCATCCAGTGCAGCGTGGCGGCATAGGTGCCGGCCTGGTTCATGGTCGGCATGCGGCCGTTGTTGCGCGCCCCGAAGGCCTTGCCGAAGGCGCGGGTGCCGTCGTTGAGGTCCCAGTAGAAGGCGTTGGTGAGCATGAGGCCCTGCGCGGTTTTCAGGCCCAGAGAATGGATGTCGGACAGGAAGATGAGAAGGCTGACCAGCTTCTGCTTCTGCGACAGGCCGAATTCCGCCGCCTGCTTGACCGAATTGATGGTGTCGCCACCGGAATTGGCCAGCGCCACCACCTTGGCGCCCGAGCCCTGCGCCTGGAGGATGAAGGAGGAGAAATCCGAACTCTGGAACGGCGCCAGCGCGCGGCCCATCACCTTGCCGCCATTGGCCTTCACCACCTCGGCCGCGTCGCGCTCCAGCGCATGGCCGAAGGCGTAATCGGCGGTCAGAAAGTACCAGGAATCGCCGCCCTGCTTGATCATGGCGCGGGCGGTGCCGTTGGCGAGCGCCCAGGTGTCGTAGGTCCAATGGACCGTATTGGGCGTGCAGGCCTTGGCCGTGAGGTCGGACGTGCCGGCGCTCGCGACCAGGAAGACCTTGTTCTTGTCGCGGCTGATATCGGCGACGGCGAGGGCCACCGAGGAGGTGGGCACGTCGACGATGGCGTCCACCTTGTCGAGGTCGTACCAGCGCCGCGCGATGGAGGAGCCGATGTCCGCCTTGTTCTGGTGATCGGCGGAAACCACCTCCACCTTGAAGCCGTGCTTCTCCGGATTGAAGTCCGCGACCGCCATCTGGGCGGCGGTGACGGAGCCGGGACCTGCGATGTCGGAATAAAGGCTCGACTGGTCGTTCATCACGCCGATGCGGAACGTCGGCAGATCCTGGGCTGAGGCCCTGTGAGCAGTCGTGATGGGGACGGCGACGGCGCACGACAGCACGGTCGCCGCTACGAGGGCAGCGCGCATTTCTTCTCTCCCGGCGTTTCCAGTGTCTTCTTTTTGCCGCGGCATCTCCGTCCGCGATCTGTAGAACCAAAGGCTCATTTGAAGATTTGTCAAACGAATAATTTTTAGTTGATTTGACGCCGCCGATCTGAGACCAAGGGGATGACCACAGGCGTCCCCGGAACGGATCAGATGGAACCGAGCTACGGCCAGATCGTCACCACCAGCGCGGCGAGTCAGATCGCCGATCAGCTCCAGCAGGCCATCATGGACGGCCGGCTGAAGGTGGATGAGCGCCTGCCGACCGAGGAGGAACTGGCCGCGCAGTTCGGCGTCTCGCGCCCCACCGTGCGCGAGGCTTTGAAGCGGCTGGCGGCGCGCCACCTCATCCGCTCGCGGCGCGGCCCGACGGGGGGCACCTTCGTGACCGGCCCGTCGCCGGAAGAACTCGCCACCAGCCTCGGCACGTCCGTGACGATCCTCGTCGCCACGGGCGGCGTCTCGCTGGAGGAGATGGCGACGGCGCGGCTCGAGATGGAAGCCGTCTGCTGCCGCCTTGCGGCCCAGAACCGGACGGACGCCCACCTCGCGGCGCTGGAGGCGGAGATTGCCCTGCAGCGCACGGCGTCCCTATCGGATCAGGATTTCTGCGCCTCCGACGTGCGCTTCCACCGCACCATCGTGGACGCCGCGGGCAACGCTTTGCTGCGCTTCCTCATGAATGCGGTGGTGGAAGCGCTCATGCCGGTGAGCAACATGATCATCTTCCGCGTCCGCGACCGGAAGGAGATCGTCGCCCACCACGAGACCCTGCTTGCGGCCCTGAGGGACCGCGATGGCGAGGCGGCGGTGACCGCCCTCGGCGGGCTCGTGCGCTACATCCGCGCCCAGTACGAGAAGGCCGAAGAGGCCCGCAAGGCCGCAAGGCCCTGAGTACACCGCCCGCGCGGTCCACGCACATCACAGGGAAACGTCCAATGAGCACCGAGACCTTCCGCGCCCTCATGGCGCGCAAGACCGACGCCGGGCAGGCCATCGCCATCGAGACCATCACCGAGGCCGATCTGCCGGCCGGCGACGTGACGGTGGACGTGGAATACTCCTCCTTCAACTACAAGGACGGCCTCGCGCTGAAGGGCATGAGCCGCATCCTGCGCGCGCTGCCCATGGTGCCGGGCATCGATTTCGCCGGCACGGTGCGCGCGAGCGACAATCCCGCCTTCGCCCCCGGCGACAAGGTGGTGCTGACCGGCTGGGGCGTCGGCGAGAACTGGTCCGGCGGCTTCGCCGAGCGGGCCAAGGTGAAGGGCGAGTGGCTGGTGAAGCTGCCCGCCGGCCTCACCCCGCGCCAGGCCATGGCCATCGGCACGGCCGGCCTCACCGCCATGCTCTGCGTGGATGCGCTCGAGCGCTACGGCATCACTGAAGGCGGCGACGTGCTCGTCACCGGCGCGGCCGGCGGCGTGGGCAGCGTCGCGGTGCGCCTGCTTTCGCGCCTCGGCTACAAGGTGAGCGCGCTCACCGGTCGTCCGGCGGAGGCCGACTTCCTGAAGAGCCTCGGCGCCATCGACATCGTGGACCGCGCCACCTACGCGGCGGCGGGCAAGCCGCTCGCCGGCGAGCGCTGGCATGGCGCCGTGGACACGGTGGGCGGTACCATCCTCGCCAACGTGCTCGCCGCCACCCGCTACGGCGGCGCGGTGGCCGCCTGCGGCCTCGCTGCGGCCACCGACCTGCCGACCACCGTCTTCCCCTTCATCCTGCGCAACGTGGCGCTGCTGGGCGTCGATTCGGTGAACTGCCCGACCCCGCGCCGCCTCGCCGCCTGGACACGGCTGGGCGAGATCCTCACAGAGGCCGATTTCGATCTCGTCACCCGCGAGGTCACTCTGGAAGATCTCCCGCAGGTGGCGGAAGACATCATCGTCGGCGGCGTGCGCGGGCGCACGGTGGTCCGCATCTGAGCGATCCTCATTGAGCCGGAGGCCCCCCTGCACTAGGGTCGGCGGACAGTGACTCGTCCGCCGCAGGGGGCTTGCGACGTGAATTTCGCCGGTATCGATCTGACGCTGTCCGCCAAGCTGTTCGCGGCGCTGTTCGCCATCATGAACCCGCTGACGATCATTCCGGTGTTCCTCAGCCTGACGGCGGACCGCTCCCCGGCCGAGCGGCGCAGCACCATGCTGGTGCTGAACGCGACTGTGGCGCTGGGCTGCCTGATCTGCGCGCTGGGCGGGCGCTTCGTGCTGGGCGTCTTCGGCATCGATGTCACCCATTTCCAGCTGGCCGGCGGGCTCATCGTGCTGCTTCTCGCGCTCTCCATGCTCAGCGGCGAGGAGCACAGCGCGCACGCGGGCACGGAGGCGGAAAAGAAGACCTTCAGCTCGGCCTCCAGCATGGGCGTCTACCCGCTGGGCATCCCGCTTTCCATCGGGCCGGGCACCATGACGACGATCATCGTCTTCTCGGGCTCCAGCGCCACGGCAGGCGGCGCGGCGGGGTTTTATCTCGCGCTCATCGGCTATGTGGTGTTCTTCTCCATCGCAATGGCCGTGGCGCCCGCGCTTTCCTCCGTCCTGTCTGCCACCGCGCTCAGCATCTCGAAGCGCCTGATGGGCATCGTGCTCGCGGCCATCGCCATGGAGATGCTGACCGACGCGCTGGGCCACCTCTTCCCGGCCTGGGTCGCGCACGCGGGATAGGACGTTCGCTCAGAAGCTCGGCGGCGTGCAGGCGCTGATGACCTCGCAGGGGCGCGGGCCGATGCAGCGGAAGCGGTGGGGGCGGCGGCTCTCGAAATAATAGGCATCGCCGGGGCCGAGGATGCGCCGCACATCGTCAACCGTCACCTCCAGCCGCCCGGACAGGACGACGCCGCCCTCCTCGCCTTCGTGGACGAGCGGCACCACGCCGGTGTCGGCCCCGGGCTGGTAGCATTCCTTCAGAATCTGAAGCTTCCGGCCGAACAGCCGCTCGCCCACCTGGCGGTAGGAGATGGCGCCCTTGCCGATCTCGGTGAGTTCCTCGGCGGCGTAGAAGGTCTTCTTCGGCGCCTCGGGCTCGAACGCGAAGAATTCCGCGAGCCCGATGGGGATGCCCTCGAGAATGCGCTTCAGCGCGCCGACCGAAGGGTTGGACGTGTTGGACTCGATCAGCGAGATGGTGGAGTTGGTCACGCCCGTGCGCTTGGCAAGCTCGCGCTGGGAAATGCCGTGCAGGAGCCGCAACTGGCGCAGCCTGTCCCCGATGTCCATGGCGAGCCCTGTTTCGGGTGTTGAATATATCGAAAATCATGCCACTCGGATGAAGAAATATCAATGAGATAGGTGGTTCCAGAAAACGACTTGTTCGGCCTGCGCAATTGGCCGATGTGGAGGCAGCCAAGAGGAGAACGGCATGACCCTTCACGTCCGGTCCAACCAGCCCAGTCTCGATAATTTCTGGATGCCGTTCACCGCGAACCGCCAGTTCAAGGCGGCGCCGCGCCTGCTGTCGGGTGCCAAGGGCATGTATTACACCGACATCGACGGCAACTCGGTTCTGGACGGCACGTCCGGCCTCTGGTGCGTCAATGCCGGCCATGGCCGCGCCCAGATCGCCGAGGCGGTCGCGCGCCAGCTGGGCGAACTCGATTATGCGCCCACCTTCCAGATGGGCCATCCCATCGTCTTCGCCTTCGCCGAAAAGCTTGCCGCCATGGCTCCCGGCGGCAAGGACGGCGGCCTCGACCGCGTATTCTTCACCGGCTCCGGCTCGGAATCGGTGGATACGGCCCTCAAGATCGCCATCGCCTACCAGCGCGCCATCGGGCAGGGCACCCGCACCCGCATCATCGGCCGCGAAAAGGGCTATCACGGCGTCGGCTTCGGCGGCATCTCGGTGGGCGGCCTCGTCAACAACCGGCGGGTCTTTCCGCAGATCCCCGCCGACCATATGCGCCATACGCTCGATATCGAGCGCAACGCCTTCTCCAAGGGCCTGCCGGCCCATGGCATCGAACTGGCCGAGGATCTGGAGCGGCTCGTCGCCCTGCATGGCGCGGAGACCATCGCCGCCGTCATCGTCGAGCCCATGGCGGGCTCCGCCGGCGTCGTCCTGCCGCCGAAGGGCTATCTGGAGCGCCTGCGTGCCACGGCCGACAAATACGGCATCCTGCTGATCTTCGATGAGGTCATCACCGGCTTCGGCCGCCTCGGCACGCCGTTCGCGACGGACTATTTCGGCGTCACGCCCGATATCGTCACCACCGCCAAGGGCCTGACCAACGGCGCCATCCCGATGGGCGCCGTGTTCGCCTCACGCAAGGTCCACGACGGGCTCATGACCGGCCCGGAGAACCAGATCGAGCTGTTCCACGGCTACACCTATTCCGGCCATCCGGTGGCCTGCGCGGCCGGTCTCGCGACGCTGGGCATCTATGCCGAGGAGGGGCTCTTGACCCGCGGGGCGGCGCTTGCCGAATACTGGCAGGAGGCGCTGCACTCGCTAAAGGATCTGCCCCATGTGGTGGATATCCGCAACCTCGGCCTCGTCGGCGCCATCGAGCTGCGCCCGCGCGATGGTGCGCCGGGCGCCCGTGCCTACGAGATCTTCGTCGAATGCTTCCGCAAGGGGCTTCTCATCCGCGTCACCGGCGACATCATCGCCTTGTCGCCGCCGCTGATCGTGGAGAAGGACCAGATCGACACCATCGTCTCGGTCATCGGCGACACGCTGAAAAGCGCCGCCTGACGCCGGAAATGAGCCGCCGCAGGGGCCTTGGGGCACTTGCGGCGGCTTGGATCGTCAAACCGCCTTCAGCGTCTCGGCCAAGGTGGTGAGGAGGCGGTCCGCGTCCGCCGCCGAGAACACCAGCGGCGGGCGGATCTTCAGCGTGTTGGCGTGGTAGCCGGTGGCGGAGATCAGCACCCGGCGCTGGCGCAGCCCGTCCACCACGGCGAGGGCGGTGGCGGAATCCGGCGCCTTGGTCGCTTGGTCCTTCACGAACTCGACGCCGATATAGAGCCCCGCGCCCCGCACGTCGCCGATCCGCCCATCGGACTTGGCGATCTCCCGGATGCCGTCCTGGATCATCCGGCCGATGCGGGCGGCATTCTCCTGCAACGCTTCCGAAATCAGCACATCGAAGGTCGCCCGCGCCGCCGCGATGGCAACGGTGTTGCCGCCGAAGGTGTTGAAATAGCGCATCTCGTTGCCGAAGCGCTCGATGACGTGCGGGGCCACGGCCACGGCGGCGACGGGGAAGCCGTTGCCCATCGGCTTGCCCATGGTGACGATATCAGGCTGAAGGCCATGGCGCTGGAAGCCCCAGAGCCGGTCGCCGGACCGCCCGAACCCCGCCTGCACCTCATCGGCGATCATCACGCCGCCCGCCGCACGCACCACCTCCGCGATGGGGCCGAGGATGTCGGTGGGATCGGCATAGATGCCGTCCGACGAGAACAGCGAATCGGCGATGAAGGCGGCCAGCCCCTCGCCGCGCCGTTCCAGCTCCTCGATCTCGTATTTCAGCTGGCGGATCATCGTCGCCGCGATCTCCGCAGGGGTCATGCGGTAGGAATCGGGCGCCGGAATGCGCCGCACCCATTCGCCGAGCGGCGACTTCTTGCCGAGCGACGGCGACAGGCCGGCGGTGAGGAAGGAATTGCCGGTATAGGCCTCGGACGTGATGACGATGCCCTTGCGCCCGGTGTGGTGCATGGCGATCCGCAGCGCGAGGTCGTTGGCCTCCGATCCCGTGCAGGTGAACATGATGTGGCGGATGGGATCGCCGAAGGTCGGGACGATCTCGTCCGCGAAATCGAGGATGCCGTCCTGCAGATAGCGCGTGTGGGTGCAGAGCGTCTGCATCTGCTCATGCACCGCTTCGACCACGCGCGGATGGCAGTGGCCCACGGACACGACGTTGTTGTAGGCATCGAGATATTCGTTGCCCGCCTTGTCCCAGAGACGGGTGCCCTTCGCCCGGCTGATCTCCACCGGATGGGCGTACATGAGGCGATAGGCGGGGCCGAGCAGCGCCTGCCGGCGCGCCACCATGTCCTGCGTCGCGGGGTCGAGGGCGGACATGTTGGACGGGTCGAAGCCGTTCACCATGCCGACGTTGATCTTGCGTTCCTTCACTGCGGTCATGTGGGAAACGCCTCCTTCAAACGGGCGAGGCCGCGACGCCGAGAAAGGTCTCGCTGACCTCCTCGGCGGAGCGGCTGAGGAAATGGTCGAGCTGCGACCAGCTCTGGTGCGTGTTGCGCAGAATGTAGGTCGCGTTGTCGGGGAATTGTTCGGCCCGCCATGTGGTGATGAGGGCGCGGGCCACCACGCGGGCCATGATCATGTGCGGCAGGAGCTGCAGCTCGTCCTGCGTCAGGTCCGCGACGCCGAGATAGCCGCGCAGCAGGTCGCGGCCGGCATCGAACATGCGGTCCGAGCCCACCGGACTCAACTGGTTGAGCAGCGCCGTCGACAGGTCGATGACGATGGCGGTGCGCACCACATCGCCGAAGTCGATGATGCCGGAAATGAACTGGGGCTGACCACGGTTCACCACCACGTTCGAGCGGCTGAAATCGTTGTGCAGCACCTGCGTGCGGCAGGATGACAGCCGGCCTTCGAGGGCACGGAAGCGATCGAGCCCGCGTTCGAGCTGGCGTCGGCGCGCCCTGTCCTCCATCCGCTCCACAAGGAAGGCGAGCTTGGGCAGATGCTGCACGTCCCAGGCGATCTCGCGGGTGTCGTGGGGGTGCGAGAAGCCCGCCATGGCGAGGCGCAGGCGGGCAAGGATGGCCCCGAGTTTCGCGCGCTCGTCCGCCGTCGCGTCGATCCGGTCGAGCGGCGTGCCGTCCAGATAGGTCAGCACCCGCACGAGCCGCACCTGCCCGTGTCCGTCCTCATGGGAGAGGAAGGCGTCGCCCGCCGCCGTGCGCACCACGCGCGGCACGGGAAGGCGGGGATCGGTTTTTGCCACGTAATCGAGCAGTTCGGCCTGCAGCGATATCTCGCGCGGGTCCTCGTCCGGATTAGAGAATTTGGCGATGTGGCGGCCCTGCGCGCCGTCCACCAGAAAGGTGTCGTCCTTCTCGGTGTCGAGCCGCGTCAGCGTCCCTGACACGCCGAAATGACGGGCGAGAACGGAGACCGCCTCGTCCGGCGGAATGGAGCGGAAGGCGGTGGCGAGCCCTCCGGCCATGAGAAGGCGGTCGGGCGCGTGGGAGGGCGTCAGCATGTCGTGTCGTTTTTCCTCGCGGAAAGGGCGCGTTGTCGCTTCGGCCAGGGCGTCAGACCTTGGCGATCACGCGCTTCCTCCGGACGGGGGCGGCGGTTTCGGATTGGGGCGTCGCGCGCCCTGAAGCGTCTTGTGGCTTTTCGCCATCGTCCTGCGGCCGGTTGGGGGCGCCCTCGGTGAGATAGGCGAGGGTCATGTCGATGATGGTCTTCCTGTGCTGTTCCAGATAATCGGAGCGCATCAGGTCGCGGTCGAAGATCATCGACAGGGTGAAGCGGTTGGAAATGTAGAAGTAGCCCATCGCTGAAATGGAGATGTAGAGGTCTATGGCGTCCACGCCCGGCCGGAACACACCCTTGCTCTCGCCCTCCCGCAGGATGACGTCCACGGCGCCGGCGAGGCGGCTGTAGAGCTGCCGGATGATGGGCGACTTGGCGACGTGGCGGCCCCGATGGATATTTTCCGAGTTCATCATCACGATGACCTCGGGCTCCTCGATGAAGGTCTGGAAGGTCGCGTCGCACAGGCGGCGGATCGCCGCCACGGGCTCAAGGCCGGTGAGCGGGATTTCCTCCTGCCGGCGGCGCATGGCCTCGTAGGTGCGCTCCAGCACCTTCACATACAGCTCCTCCTTGGAGCTGAAGTGATGATAAAGCAGGTTCTTGCTGATCTTCGCCCGGGCGATGATGGCGTCCACCCGCGCACCGTCGTACCCCCGCCGGGCAAATTCCATCTGCGCAGCCGCGAGGATCTTGTCCTGCGTCCCGATGGAATCACGCTTGCGAGGCTTTTCACTCACGACCGAGCCTTCCTTTTCAACCATGATCCCATGAGGATGCGCGGCACCGCTTCCGTCAACCGCAAACTGTGGCGCCAGCGCGCGGTGCGACGAACGGCTCGCAGCGTTCCAGGCTGATCCGCGTGGTCTCGGCGGCGTCGCGCGTCCACCAGTCGAGCCTGGAGAAGATCTCGATCTCGAACGGGCCGTCGTAGGCGATGTCGTCCAGGAGACGGCGATAGAAGGCGATGTCGATCACGCCGTCGCCCACCATGCCCCGGTCCTGATAGACATCCCGCGTCGGCACCAGCCAGTCGCACAGATGGAAGGTCAGGATGCGCGCGGGTCCGGCCTCCCTCAGTCCGTCCGCGAAATCCGGATCCCACCAGCAATGATAGACATCGGCCACGATGCCCGTGCCGGCGCCCATGGTCTCGACCAGATCAAGGCAGTGGCGGAAGGTATTGAGGCAGGAGCGGTCGGCCGCGAACATGGGGTGCAGGGGTTCGAGGCCGAGGGATACGCCTGCCGCGCGGGCATGCGGCAGAAGCTCGGCGAGCGCGTCCTCCACACGGTTGCGGGCGGCGCGGATATCCTTCTCGCCGGTGGCGAGGCCGCCGGGCACCACCACGAGGCTCGTCGCGCCGAGATCGTGCGCCGCATCGAGCCGCCGGCGGTTCTCGTCGATGGCCGCCGCGCGGGCGAGGGGATCGGCGAGGTTTACCCATGCGGTCGTGCACAGGCAGGGCACGAACAGGCCCGCCTCGCGGATCAGCCGCCCGGCGACGGCGGGGGCGATGCCTTCCAGATACTGGTTCCACACGCCGATGCCCCGCGCGCCGTGGCGCGCATAGGTGTCCACCGCCTCCGCGAGGGAGAGGGAGGGGGTGGTGATCTGGTTGACGGCGAAGCGGGAGAAATCGCCGGGCACGATGCTCATGACGCGGTCCCCGCCATGGCGCCGCGCAGCGCGGCCGTCGCCTGCGCATCGACGGCGCCGTCCACCACCAGCACGCCGAAGCCGTCGCGGGCATAGGCGGGGCTGATCTTGCCGTCCAGCACATCCTCCAGCACGGCTTCCGGCGGGCGCGTCAGGGGATCACCATAGCCGCCGCCGCCGGCCTGCTCGTGGCGGATCACCGTTCCCTTGGTCACGTTGCGCGTGACCTTGCTGGCCAGAAGCTCGAAATTGCCGGCCTCGGACAGGAGGTTCCGCGAGAGCGCGCCCGGCTTGCCGCCGAACAGGCCGTAGGGCGCATGGGCGTAACGGTCCGCGCGCAGCTGCATCACCGCCTCGTCGGCGAGGAGGCGGTACTGGCGGACGACCCCGAGGCCGCCCCGCGTCCTGCCGGCGCCGCAGGAATCGTCGCGCAGCGCATATTCCTCGATCATGAGCGGGTAGGTCGCCTCCATGATCTCCACCGGCATGTTCGACATGTTCTGCGAGGGGTTCGTCACCGCATCGATGCCGTCCCGCGTCGCCCGCGCGCCGAGGGCGCCGTTGATCATGTCCACCACGATGAAGGGCTCGCGCGTCTCGCTGTCGTAGCCGCCGAGGCAGACGACCGTGTTGCCGCCTTCGCCCGCCGCGCACACCCGCTCGGGCACGATGCCGGCGAGGGCGCCGAGCACGGTGTCCACCACCCGGTAGCCGGTCAGGGCGCGGGCGGCGACGGGGGCGGGGAATTCGGGATTGAGCACGCTGCCCTTCGGCGCGCTCACGTCGACGCAGCGATAGAGGCCGGCGTTGTTCGGCACATCTGGGTCGAGCACGCAGCGCACGGCGAGATAGGTGGCTGACTTGACGAAGGAGAGCGTGGAATTGATCGCGCCCTTCACCTGCGGCGCCGAGCCCTCGAAATCGACACCGATGTGATCGCCCTTGACCGTGATGGTCACATGGATCGAAATCTCGCTCTCGTCGAAACCGTCGCCGTCGATGTAGTCGGTGAAGGAATAGGCGCCATCGGGCCAGGCGGCGAAGGCCTTGCGCACGAGGCGCTCGCCATAATCGAGGAATTCGGCGAGGAATTTTTCCACCAGCGGAATGCCGTACTTCTCGGTGAGGCGCAGGAATTCGCGCTCACCAAGGGCACAGGTGGCAAGTTGCGCCTCAAGGTCGCCGATGACCAGATCGGGCAGGCGCACGTTCTTCGAGATGATGTCGAACAGGGTCTTGTTGCGCACGCCCTTGTCGAACAGCTTCAGGGGCGGAATGCGCAGCCCTTCCTGGAAGATCTCGGTGGAATCCGAGGCGTTGGAGCCCGGCACCCGGCCGCCCACGTCGCAATGGTGGCAGATCACCACGGCATAGCCGATGTGCTGCGCCCCGTCGAAGATGGGCTTGAACATGAAGATGTCCGGCAGGTGCATCCCGCCGTCATAGGGGTCGTTCAGGATGATGACGTCGCCGGGATTGAGGTCGTCGCCATAGTGGCGCTGGATGGCCTCCATGGCGTCCGGCACGGCACCGAGGTGCAGCGCCACGGTCTTGGCCTGGGCGAGGATGCGCCCCTGCGCGTCGCACATGGTGGCAGAATAATCCAGCACGTCGCGCACGATGGGCGAGCGGGCGGTGCGCATGACCGTGTAGGCCATGTCATCGACGATGGATTCGAACGCGCTCTTGAGCACCGCGAAGGTGACGGGATCGATGGTCTTGTCGGTCTGGTCGAGCATGGCGCGATCCCGTCAGGCGAGGGTGATCAGGAGATTGGCGTGGGCGTCGGCTTCCGCGGTGGCGCCGGGGGGCACCACGACGGTGCTGTCCGCCCCCTCGATGACAGCGGGGCCGACGATGCGCGCCGGGCAGCGCGTGCGCACATAGACCGGCGTGTCGATGTGACCCTGCTCCGCGCCGTAATAGACCTTGCGGATGCTTTCCGGCTCGCTCGAACCCTCCACCCGCGCATGGGCAGCCCGGAAGTCGATCTTGCCGGGCCGGAGGCCGCGCCCGATGACCCTCAGGCTCACCACCTCGATGGTGTCGGAGGAGGAGTAGCTGTAGATGGCCTCATAGGCCGCCTTGAAGGCCGCGTGCAGCGCATCCCGGTCCGCCAGATACGGCACGGAGAGGGACATTTCCTGGCCACGGAAGCGCATGTCCACCTCGCGCGTCACACTCATCAGGTGCTCGGCCACGGCCTCGCCGGCGAGGGCGGCGCGGGCATCGGCCTCCAGCGCGGCGAAGGCCGTCTCCGCCTCGGGCGGCTGGAAATCGGCGAGCTTCACGGCGAACGGGCGGATGAAATAGCGCTCCACATCGCCCGCCAGCATGCCCATGGCGGTGAACACGCCCGGCGAGGCCGGCACCAGCACGCGGGGCATGGAGAGGAGGCGCGCGATGTCCGCCGCATGCACCGGGCCCGAGCCGCCGATGGCGACCAGTGTGAAGTCGCGCGGATCGACGCCGCGCTCCACCGTCACCGCCCGGATGGCGCGGGCCATGTTGGCGTTCACCACGTCGCGCACGCCGCAGGCGGCATCCTCGGGGGTGAGATTGAACGGGTCGGCAAGATCGCGGGCGATGGCGGCGCGGGCCGCCTCCACCGAGAGCGCGCGGGAGCCGCCGGCGAGTTGGGCGGGCAGATAACCGAGCAAAAGGTTGGCGTCCGTCACCGTGGGCCGCGAACCGCCGCTGCCGTAGCAGGCGGGGCCGGGATCGGCGCCGGCCGAGACCGGCCCGACGCGCATCAGCCCGCCCTGGTCCACATAGGCGATGGAGCCGGCGCCGGAGCCCACCTCGGCCACGTCCACCGTGGGCACGCTCATCATGTAGCCGCCGGCCTTGATGAAGCGGCTGGGCGTGGAGATGCCGGCGCGGAACTCGTATTCGCTCACCCGCGTCAGCTCGCCATTCTGCACCAGCGAGGCGGAGGCGGTGGTGCCGCCCATGTCGAACACCACGAGATCCTTGATATCCAGCGCTTCGCCGAGGCGCGAGCCGCCCACGACACCGGCCGCCCGGCCGGACGAGATGAAGAACACCGGCTTTTCACGCGCCGTGCCGGAAGAGGCGAGGGCGCCATTGGAATTGCAGACGAGCAAGGGCGCGTCGATGCCGGCATCGGCAAGGCCGCGCTCCAGCCGCGTGAGATAGGCTTCGAGCACCGGCCGCACATAGGCGTTCACGACGGTGGTGCTGGTGCGCTCGTATTCCTTCGCCTCGGGCAGCACCGAGATGGAGCTTGTGACGCGCACCTGCGGAAAGTGCTCGGCGATGAGCGTGGCGGCGCGCTGCTCGTGGGCGGGATTGCGATAGCTGTTGAGGAAGCAGACGGCGAAGGACGAAATGCCGGCATCGACCAGTTCCTGCGCAGCTTCCAGCACCGCCGCCTCATCGAGCGGCACGAGGATGGTGCCATCGGCTGCGATGCGCTCGGCCACCTCCTTGCGATGGCGACGGGCGACGAGCGGAACCGGCTTTTCCCATTGAAGATCGAACATGGACGGGGTGCGCAGCCGGCCGATCTCCAGTACGTCGCGAAACCCCTTGGTGGTGATAAGGCCAGTGGGCGCGCCGACCTTCTGCAGCAGCGTGTTGGAGCCGACCGTGGTGCCGTGCACCACCTCCGTCACCTCCGCGGGCGTCAGCCGGGCATCGGCGATGATGGCGGCGACACCCTCCAGAACCGCCTCCTCGGGCGCCGCGGGGGTGGAGGCGACCTTGCGGTGGAACACCGCGCCGCGTCCATCCGCGAGCACGAGGTCCGTGAAGGTGCCGCCAATATCGACGCCGATGCGCGCGCCTGTCGAGGTGCGCTCCAGGCCGGTGAGTGTCCCCACGACATATCTCCTTCGTTATTGGACTGGATGGTTAGTTATGATCGCCACCTCCGTCAAGACACGATTTGCACAAACGATTTGCTGCGATTGGTGCATAAATCCTCTTGCATGACATATTGGACCATATAGTCTCATTTCGATGCCGAAGAGGGGATCGCAATAATGAAGATGACGTCCATCGCCGCCCGTCTCGTCCGGGCCGCCGCTGCCGCCGCCTTACTGGCCGGCCCGCTCGCCGCCGGTTCCGCCGCGGCAGAGGAGAAGATGACGATCCGTCTCGATTTCTCGCCCTGGGGCGTGCATGCGGGCATGCACCTCGCCAAGGAGAAGGGCTGGTTCAAGGATGCCGGCCTCGACGTGGATATCCAGGACGGTCGTGGCTCCGGCAACACGCTGCAGCTGGTGAATGCGGGGCAGGTGGACGTGGGCCAGATCCAGGTCGGTCTCCTGCCGCAGGCGCGCGAGAACGGCTCCACCGCCAAGGCGTTCGCCGGCTTCGACAAGAGGACCGACCTCGCGGTCCTCGTCGATCAGGATTCGCCCGTCGCCAAGGTCGCCGACTTCAAGGGCAAGAGCCTCGTGGTCTTCGCCGCGAGCCCCTGGGCGCCCTTCATCGATTACTGGCTCAAGCAGGGCGGGCTCGATCGCACCACGGTCAACGTGATGTTCGTGGACCCGGCCGCCGTGTGGGGCACCTACACCGCCAAGCGGGCGGACGGCCTCATGTCCACCGAGCCCTCCGCCATTCCCGTCGCCGCCGCGAACCGTCCCTCCAAGGCCATCCTTGCCGAAGATGTGGGCATCACCTTCCCGAGCTACGGCCTCATCGCCACCGAGAAGACGATCGAGAGCCGCAAGGAGGCGCTGAAGAAGCTGGTCGAGGTGCAGCAGAAGGCGTGGGCCTACATCCGCGACGGCCACATCGACGAGGCGGCCGACGCCATCATCAAGCAGCGTCCCAACGCCAAGCTGGACAAGAAGGTGCTGGCCGACCAGATCAAGCTCACCATCGACTTCTTCGACACGCCCAACACCAAGGGCAAGCCCATCGGCTACCAGTCGCCCGAAGACTGGGCGAAGGCGGCGAAGTCGGCGGTGGATGCTGGCGCCATCAAGCCCGGCACGGACCCCGCCACCTACTTCACCAACGAGTTCATCCAGTGAACGCGCACGTCGCCTCGATGACGGACGCCAAAACCATGGCCTATCTCTCCATCTCCGGCGTGCGCAAGACGTACGGCTCGCCGCGCGGCGCGGTCACCGCGCTGAAAGGCATCGACCTTGAGGTCAACGAGGGGGAATTCGTCTCCATCCTCGGGCCGAGCGGCTGCGGGAAATCAACGCTGCTCAAGTGCATCGCCGGACTTGAAGGCACGAGCGCCGGGACGATCCGCGTGGGCGGCGACGTCCTCACGGCCCCGCCCCGGGACATGGGCATCGTGTTCCAGCGCGACGTGCTGCTGGACTGGCGGACCATCCTGGACAACGTGCTCATCACCGCGGAATTCGCCGGCCTCAAGGGGCCGGCGGTGCGCGAGCGCGCGCTGGCGCTGCTGGGGCGCTTCGGGCTCGGCGGATTCGAGAGCCGCCATCCCTGGGAACTCTCCGGCGGCATGCGCCAGCGCGCCGCCATCTGCCGGGCGCTGCTCTGCGATCCCAAGCTGCTGCTGATGGATGAGCCGTTCGGCGCTCTCGATGCCATGACGCGCGACGACCTCAACCTCGAGCTCGCGCGCATCTGGCAGGACACGCGCAAGACCGTGGTGTTCGTGACCCACGGCATCACCGAGGCCATCTTCCTTTCCGACCGCGTGGTCATCATGGATCGTAATCCGGGCCGGATCGTCGAGATCATCGACATCGACCTGCCCCGGCCCCGGCACCTCGCCATGCGGGAAAGCCCGGAATTCGGCCGCTATGTCGCCCGTGTCCGCCACCTCTTCGCCAGCCTCGGCGTGCTGAAGGACGATGCCCCATGAGCTCCGGGAACAGCGCTACCGAAAATCTCGATCCGCCCATGCCGCAGCGGCTGCCTGCCTCGCTGGTGGAGGCGGGCATGGTGGTGGGCCTGCTGATCGCGGTGCTCGTCCTCTGGGAGGTGGCGGTCTACGTCTTCAAGCCGGCGCCCATCATCCTGCCGCCGCCCAGCGTCATCTGGCAGGAATTCCTGCTGTCGCCGGGCTATTTCCTCCAGATGTCCGCCTTCACGCTCTACACCACCCTCGCGGGCTTCGGCCTCGCCGTGGTGCTGGGGCTGGCGCTGGCGGTGGGCATCGTCCACTCGAAATTCATCGAGCGCACGGTCTATACGCTCCTCGTCGCGCTCAACAGCGTGCCGAAGGTGGCGCTGGCGCCGCTGTTCGTGATCTGGATGGGCACCGGCGTCGAGCCGAAGATCGCCATCGCGCTCATGCTCGCACTGTTCTCCGTGGTCATCGACGCGGTGCTCGGCCTGCGGTCGGTGGATCCGGACATGGTGAACCTTGCCCGCGCCAGCCGCGCCTCGTCCTTCGCCATCCTGCGCAAGATCCGCTTTCCCAACGCCCTGCCGAGCATCTTCGCGGGCCTGAAGGTGGCGATTTCCTTCGCGCTGGTGGGGGCCATCGTCGGCGAGTTCGTGGCGGGCTCCGAGGGGCTGGGCTTCGCCATCCTGACCGCGCAGGGCCAGTTCGACACGCCGCGCGTGTTCGTCTGCCTCCTGCTGCTCGGGCTGCTCGGCACGGCGCTGTTCTTCGTGGTCGAGGCGTGCGAGCGCCTGCTGCTGCCGTGGCATGTGTCCCAGCGCGGTGGTGGCGGATCCGGTCACTAAAGGTGGCGGCCGCGGCGAAGGCGCCCCTTTCCGCCATCCTCGCCCTTCTGGCCACGGCCCTCCTGTGGGGCAGCAACCACACGGCGGCACGGGCGATCCATGACGCCCTACCGCTGCCCGCGCTGGTGTTCTGGCGCTGGGCGATCGCGCTCACGCTCCTGCTGCCCATCGCTTTGCCCGGGCTCCTGCGGGAGCGGGCCGCGATCCGCCGCAACGCCGGGCGCATCGCGCTGCTGGGACTGGTGGGCGTGGGGCTCTTCTCGGTGAGCCTTTATGCCGGCGCCTATCTGAGCCCGGCGCTGGAAGTCGGCCTGCTGAATGCGACCACGCCCATCTGGGTGCTGCTGATCGCCACCTTCGTCGGGCACATGCGCCCGAGGCTCGCGCAGATCGGCGGCATCCTCATCGCCATGGCCGGCGTCACGCTGGTGCTGATGAAGGGGATGCCGACGGGGCTCGCGGGCTTCCATTTCGGCGCGGGGAATCTGTTCTCGATCACCGCCGCCGTGCTGTTCGCCTTCTACACCTACAGCCTTGGGCAGAACCCCATCGGCATCTCGGCCCTGAGCCTGACGGCGCTGACCGCGCTCGCCGGCTTCGTGCTGGTCTTCTGTCCCGTCTATGCGGTGTTCCTTGGCCTCGGCGGGCAGGATCCGTTCACCAGCGGGTTCAGGGTGGAGCCCGTCACCCTGACGGTGCTGTACATCGCGGCCGGGCCGACGCTGCTCGGCAACCTCTTCTGGATCTACGGCGCAGCGCGGGTGGGCGCTGCACGCGCTGGCCCCTTCCTCTACTTCTCGCCATTGGCGACGGTCGCGCTGTCCGCGACGCTCCTCGGCGAGACGATCACGCCGCTGCAGTTGGTGGGCGGGGCGGCCATCCTCGCCGGACTGTGGATCTCCACCCAGACGGGGGCAGGGCCGGCGAAGGCGGCGCCGAGCCCTTAAGGCCAGGCCGTCCTATGCTAGGCCCATGAGCCGTGCGCCGCCGGCGAGCACGCGGGCGCGCACCTCCGTGCTCTGCTGATCCAGCGCGGCGAGGGCCTTGGCCCCTTCCGCATCGCCGATCTCGAACGGAAAATCGGTGCCGAAGACCACGCGCTCGGGACCGACCAGATTCAGCAGGAAGTCCAGCACGGTGGGGTGCGCCACCACCGTGTCGTAATAGAGCTGGCCGAGATAGTGCGATGGCGGCCGGCAGATGTTGGCGCGGCACGCCGGGTTCGCCTCATAGAGCGGCGCCTCATAGGCGAGGTCGAGGCGGCCGGCGAGCATGGGCAGCGTGCCGCCGCCGTGGGCCAGCACGAGCTTCAGCCCCGGATGGCGCTCCAGCACGCCGGAGAAGATGAGGCGCGCCACGCACAGCGCGGTCTCGGACGGCCAGCCGACGAGCTGGAGCATGGTGAAGCTGCCGAAGGCCGGCCGGTCCACGCCGGAGGTGGGGTGCATGAACACGATGCAGCCCTGCCGCGCGCATTCCGCCCACATGTCTTCGAAGGCCGGATCATCGAGTGGGCGCCCCGCCGCCGAGGTGGGCAGGGCGACACCCACATGGCCCTCATCCAACGCGCGGCGAATGGCGTCCGCGCAGCGCTCGGGCTCGGCGATGGGAGGCACGGCGAGGCCGCCGAGCCGCTGTCCGCCGTCCCGCGCGGCGGCGAGCGTCTGCGCATTGAGCCGCCGCGCGAACGCGCCGTCCGCCGCCCAGCCGGCATGGGAGACCACGCGCGGCGGCGGCGAGACGAGCTGGAGCGAGATGTTCCGCCGCGTCAGGCTTTCCAGCCGCCCGGGCATGTCGAACAGCAGCGGATCGAGCGGGCCGTAGCCGGCGAAGCGGAAGCCTTCGGGACAGGTCTCGATGCCGAAGGCGCCCTCCCGCGCGAGTTCGCCGAGGAAATCGCGCGAGAGGGTATGGGCGTGGACGTCGACGATCACGGGAAGGGCTTGCGCGGATAGACCACCGGCGCCGCCGCGATGGCCGCGGGATAGACCGGCACGGCCTTGCCGCCCTGCACCTGCGCGACCACGGCGGAAGCCTTCACATCGACGCCGGCATCGTTGAATTTCACCGGGCCGAAGAAGGTTTCGGTGTCGAGCTGGAGCATGGCCTCGCGCACTTTCACCGGGTCGATGCTGCCGGCCTTCTCGATGGCGAGCTGGAGCGCCAGCGCGCCCGCCGTGCCGGCGGCGGTGATGTAGGTGGGCGTCTCGCCGTTGAACTGCTTCTTGAAGGTCTCCACATAGGTGGCGCTGTCCGCCACCACCGCGCCCTTGTAGGTGAGCGCCGGGTCCCAGATCTGCACGCCGAACAGGTCCTCCGCCGCCGGGCCGAGGGCGTTGAGGAAGTCCGGGATACCCACCGCGAAGGCGAAGCCGATCAGCTTGGGGTTCACCTTCAGCGTCTGCAGCGTCTTGATGAGCAGGATGGAATCCTGGACGTAGCCGGTGAGGATCAGCACGTCCGGGTTGCTCTCCTTCAGCGCGGTGGCGACGGAGGAGAGGTCGGCGGAGCCCTTCGGATACTTGGTGGTGTAGACCACCTTCAGGCCCTCGGCCTCCGCCTTCTTCTGGGCGGCGCCGGCGAACACGTTCGGGAACAAGTCGTCAGGCCCGGCGATGGCGATGGTCTTGGGCGGCTCCTTCACCGTCTTCAGCAGCGCCAGCATCGGGTCGAGGGTGGTGGAGGCGAGGGGCGCCGGGCAGAAGATGTATTTGTAGCCGCGCTGGTAGAGGCTGTCGGCCGTCGCCATGGGGGTCATGGTGATGACCTTGTACTTCTCGCTGATCGCCGCCGTGGCGGTGGCGATGCCCGAGGAATACGGGCCGAGGATGAAGCCCACGCCGTCCTCGGTAATCAGCTTCTCGGTGAGGCGGGCGGAGGTCTGCGGCTTGCTCTCGTCGTCGTAATAGATGACCTCGACGGGCATCTTCTTGTCGCCGACCTTGATGCCGCCGGCGTCATTCACCAGCTTTTCCCAATAGGCATAGCCGTTCTTCAGGAGATGCCCCTCGCGGGCGAAGTTGCCGGTGAGGCTGACGGCGGCGCCGATCTTGATCTTGTCCTGCGCGGCGGCTGTGCCCGCGCCGAGAAGGGTGGCAAGGCCGAGGGCGGCCACGCTCTTCACCAGAGTTCGTCTGTGCATCATCTCGCTCCTGCTGGTCCGGAAGGTTTGGTTTTGTGGATGTCTCAGGCGGATGCGGCGGTGCCGGGCACGAAACGCCCGAAGCCCGGCGCGCCGACGAGCTTGCCGTCCTGCGCGACGATGGTGCCGCGCACGATGGTGTGGGTGGCCGCGCCCTTGGTGGCCATGCCCTCCCAGCTGGAGAAGCCGGTGCGCGAGAGCATGTCCTCATTGCGGAAGACACCTTCGCGGCTCATGTCCACGATGGTGAAGTCGGCATCCGCGCCGGGCTGGATCACGCCCTTGCGGGGAAAGATGCCGAAGCGCCGGGCGGGGGCCTCGGCGGCGAGGCGGGCCACGTCGTTGAGGGTGAGGCGCCCTTCGTTCACGGCGTTCATCAGCAGCGGGATGTATTCCTGCGCGCCGGTGACACCGAGCGGCACCGAGAACAGGTCTTTCCAGCCCGGGTCCACGTCCTCCTTGGTATGGGGGGCGTGCTCCAGCACGATCATGTCGGCGGTGCCGTCCTTGATGGCGTCCCAGCCGGCCTCGGGGTCGTAGGCCCAATTGTAGGTGCGCGGCCCCACCTTCTCCATCTGCGCCCGGCTCATGAACATGGTGCCGAGCTCCAGCTCGCACGACACGTCCTGCCCCAGGTCATACTTGGCGTGGTGGATCATCTCGTTGGCGCCCTTGGGCATGACGCCGAGATGCAGCACGTGCAGCTTCACCCCGCAGATGCGCGCGTAATAGAGCGAGGCCGCGAGGCCCGCGACCATGCCGTGGCCGTACATGTAGCCCTTCGAGAAGCTCTCGTGATAGGCCATGGCATCGGTGCGGCCCTTGTCGATGTAATCGCGGAAGGTGAGCCGCTTGCACCACTCAGGGTCATCGTGGTGAACCGAGGCGACCAGCCCCATGTCCCGCGTCGCCTCATACAGCTCGAACAGGATGCCGTGGTCGAGCACGCCGAGTTCCGAGATGTAGGGATAGACTTCCTTGATGTGGCGCGTGTTGAAGATCTTGATGCCGATGGCACCCGCCTTGGCCAGCGCCTCCACCGTGCGCGGATAGAGTCCGCCGCCATAGAGCGCGTAGTCCACATGGGCCTTGGGCGCGACCAGCGCCTTCTTCATCTCATAGTCTTCGAGCGTGGTCGGGTGCGGCGTGTTGTTGGTCATGTCGATGCACATGGTCACGCCGCCGACCGCCGCCGCCGCGGAGCCGGTCTGGAAATCTTCCTTGTAGGTGTGGCCCGGCTCGCGGAAGTGGCAGTGGACGTGCCACAGGCCCGGCAGCACGGCGAGCCCCTTGGCGTCCACGCGCTTCGCTGCCTCCGTGAACGGTCCGCCGATGGCGACGATCTTGCCGTCGAGCACTGCGATGTCCGCCTTGTAGGAGGAGGACGGCGTGTGGATCGTGCCGTTTTCGATCACGAGGTCATAGGGTCGGGACACGTCACGCTCTCCGAACAGGTCAGTTGAGGCCGAGATAGGCGGCGCGGATGTCCTCGCGTCGCAGGAGGTCGTCCGCCGGGCCGTCGATGGTGATGCGGCCGGTGTCCAGCACGTAGCCGCGGGTGGCGATCTCCAGCGCGAGGCCTACGTCCTGCTCCACCAAGAGCACGGTGATGCCGCGCTCGCGGTTGACCTGGCGCACCGCGTCCGCGATGCGGTCGACGATCACCGGGGCGAGGCCCAGCGACATCTCGTCGATGAGCAGGAGGCTCGGGCGTGCCATCAGCGCGCGGCCGATGGCACACATCTGCTGCTCGCCGCCGGACATGAGGCCGGCGAGCCGTCCTTCCAGCCGAACCAGCTCCGGGAAGAGCTGGAAGACGAAGGCGAGGTCATCCTCCTCGCCTTCCCGGCTCGGGCGCGCGGTGGCGCCGAGCTTGAGGTTCTGGCGCACGGTGAGGCCGGCGAACAGGCGCCGGCCCTCCGGCACCATGGCGATGCCGCGCCGGGCGCGCTCATAAGGCTTCAGCGGGTTCAGGTCCGCGCCGGCGAAGCGCATCTGCCCTGAGCGCACCGGGATGAGGCCGGTGAGGGCGCGCAGGAGCGTCGTCTTGCCGGCACCGTTCGCGCCGACGAGGGCGACGATCTCGCCCTCCGCCATGTCGAAGCCCACGTCCCACAAGACGCGGCTGTCACCATAGGCCACGGCGAGGCCTTCGACCGAGAGAAGGCTCATCGCACGCCTCCCGCAGCCGCGTGGGCCTTGGCGAAGCGCTGGCCGAGATAGGCCTCCACCACCTTGGGGTCGGACACCACGTCGTCCGGCACGCCCTCGGCGAGCTTGGCGCCGAAGTTCAGCACCATGATGCGATCGCAGAGCGCCAGCACCGCCTTCATCACATGCTCGATGACGACCACGGTGAGGCCGGCCTGCTTGAGGCTCTTCACGAGGTCGATCATGCGTTCGATCTCCGTGTGGTTGAGGCCCGCCATCACCTCGTCGAAGAGGATGATGCGCGGCCCCATGGCGAGGGCGCGCGCCACCTCCAGCCGCTTGCGGTCGGCGAGGGTGAGCTGCGGCGGCATGAAGGCGGCCTTGGGGGCGAGACCGGTGCGCTCCAGCGCGGCATCGGCCGCGGCGAGCCACGCCTCGCGGGTGCGCAGCCGTGCATGGCCGAACATGGCGCCGATGGCGACATTCTCCCGCACGCTCATGGCCTTGAACGGCTGCACGATCTGGAAGGTGCGGGCGATGCCGAGGCGGGAGAGGCGATGCGGCGGCAGGCCGGTCACGTCCTCCCCGGCGAAGCGGATCGAGCCGCCATTGAGCTTGTAGACGGCGGAGATGGCGTTCAGCAGCGTGGTCTTGCCGGCGCCGTTGGGGCCGATGACGCCGAACACTTCGCCCTCTTCCACACGGAAGGAGACGCCGGCCAGGGCCTTCACGCCGCCGAAGCGGATTTCGAGGTCGTTCGCCTCAAGCAGCGCCATGGCGCGACCTCCACCGCTGGATCAGGGAACGCCCGGCCACCAGCATCCCGTTGGGGGCGACGAGGCAGATGACGACGATGAGCACGCCGAACACGATCTGGTGCGCCTGCAGGAAGCCGCCCCACACCAAAGTGGAGAGGAATTCCAGCACGAAGGCGCCCAGCACCGGCCCGATCACCGTGCCCATGCCGCCGAGGATGAGCATCATGTAGGCCTTGACGCCGATGGCGGGATCGAACGCGCTGGCCGGCTCGATGAAGGTGATCCAGAAGGCCCACACGCCACCGGCGAAGCCGGTGATGCCGGCGGAGATGGCCCAGGCGGCGACCTTGGTGGCGGTGGTGTCGATGCCCATCACCCCCGCCGCGCGCTCGCCATCGCGGATGGCCCGCAGCGCATAGCCGAAGGGCCGGGTGAGGATGAAGGCCACCAGCAGGGTGGAGACGACCATCCCGGCCAGCATCACCAGATAGATGGCGCGGTAGAGCGGCCCCGGCGGCAGGTCCGAGAGCGGCAGCGGCAAGCCCTCGGCGCCGCCGGTGACGCCGCCCACCTGGATGACCAGCTGGATGGCGGCAAGATTTAGCGCGACGGTGGCGATGGCGAAGTAGTGCCCCCTCAGGCGCAGGATGGGCCAGCCGATGATGCCCGCCACCAGCGCCGAGAAGGCAACGGCCGCGACGAGCGCCACGGGAAAGGGCGCCCCCAGCGTCATGGCGACGCCTGAGGCATAGGCGCCGAAGCCGAAGAACACCGCATTGCCGAAGGCATGGTAGCCGGTGAGGCCGACGATGACGTTCAGCCCCTGCGTGACCGTGGCGTACATGAACACGGTCGTCAGCACCCGCAGCCAGTAATTGTTGAGGGCGAGGGGCGCGAGGGCGAGGACGACCGCGCCGGCGGCGAAGAACGCCCAGAAGAGAAGCGCGCGGCGCCGCGCGCCCGAGGGGGGAGAGGGGGAGATCATGCGTGCTCCCCGAAGAAGGCGCGGCCGAATAGGCCCTGAGGCCGCAGCGCGAGCACCAGCAGGAACAGACCGAAGCCGACGATCTCCTGATAATTGGCGCCGAGGAAGTAGCCGGCCCAGGCCTGTACCAGCCCATAGATGAAGCCGGCGACGATGCACCCCTCCACCGATCCGATGCCGCCCAGCACCGTGATGACGAAGACCGCGCTCAGGAAGGTGACGCCCATGCCCGGCATCACCGGAAACAGCATGGAGGCGAGAGAGCCCGTGGCACCGGCCAGCGCCGCGCCGGCCCCGGCGGTCAGCGCGTAGATCCGCTCGGGATTGATGCCCATGAGGGAGGAGACCTCCCGGTCGAGCGCGGTTGCGAGGATCATCTGTCCGGCGCGGGTGAAGCGCAGGAAGGCGAAGAAGGCGATGCCGAGGGCGATGGAGAAGCCAGCCGCGATGAGGCGCACCACCGGCACGAGAATGCCGAAGATCTCGATGGAGCTCGCCGCATAGGACGAGTTCACCGAGCGCACGTCGGAGGTGAAGGCGATGGAGACCGCATCCACCATCACCAGCTCGATGCCGAAGGTCACCACCAGCGACAGCAGCAGGCTGGTGCGGATGATGCGGTTCAGCACCAGCACCTGCAGCGCATAGCCCAGCGCGAACATCGCCACCATGGACACCGGGATGGAGGCGATGGGGTCAAGCCCCGCGAACCGGAACAGGCCGTAGGTGATGTAGGCCCCCAGCATGATGAAGCCGGTGTGGGCGAGGTTGATCACCCCCATGACGCCCCAGACCATCGAGAAACCGATGGTGGCGATGCCGTAGAGACCGCCCAGCAGCAGCCCGTTGGCGGTGGCTTGCCAAAGCACCGTTACCCCTCCAAATCGTTGATTTTGCGATGTTATATGCTTGACGGAAGGCTTATTTATACATATTTTATGCAAAATAAATCGAGTCATGCAACAACGATGTCTGAACGAAACGCACAAAGAAGCCGCACCCGTGCCTCCGCACGCGGCAGCCTTTCGGCGCCGGCCGTCCCCAAGGCCGGAATCTCCAAGGGGGGGTCGAGCGAATTCGCCTATCAGGTGATCCGCGCCGAGATCGTCTCACTGGCGCTTGCTCCCGGCTCGGACCTCGACGAGGCGGCGCTGGTGAGCCGCCTCGGCCTCTCGCGCACGCCGCTGCGGGAGGCGCTGGTGCAGATCCTGCCCAATCGCGGCACGCGCGTCGCGCCCATGGGCTGGAACGACATTCGCGAGCATCTGGAGGCCTTCGACCTCTCCCAGCGCCTCGTCACCCGATGGGCTGCCCTGCGGCGGACCGAGGCGCAGATCGCCGCCATCGACGCCCAGCGGGAGGCGTTCGAGGCGGCGGCGGCGCAGCGGGATTCCGAGGCCATGCTGGAGATCAACTGGCGCTTCCATGCCGCTATCGCCGCCTGCTGCCGCAACAGCGTGGTCGAGCGCTTCTATCTCCAGCTGCTCACCACCAATTTGCGCATCTCGCGCCTTGCCATGACCTACGACTGCTTCGCGACCGAGGAGGCGTACGACGCGCACATCGGCAACATCATCCGCGAGCACCGCGAGATGGTGGAGGCGATCCGCGCCCGCGATGCCGACCGGGCCGACGCGCTGGGCAGTTCCCACGCCGGGCTCGCGCGCAAGCGCGTGTCCGAATGCCTCACCCAGAGCATGCTGTCGGACATGGAATTGCCGCTCGGCGGCGCGCCCGACAGCCTCGCCTGAATTTCAGAAGGAGAAGCCCGCATGTGCGAGGTCTGCGCGATCTTCGGCGCCGGCGAGCACTGGAGCGATTTCGCCCGGCAGCGCGACGCGCGTTTCCCGTTCGAGGACATCCTGCACTACCGGGCGGAACGCCGGCGGCGCATCGCCATGCTGAATGCGCTGGTCGGCCCGCTCGGCCTCGTCTGCGAGGACTGGGACGGGGAGGCGCTGGCGCTCACCGACGCGCGCGGCCGCACCAAGATCGCGCCGACCCTCGGAGACGTCTGGCCCATCGCGGAAAGTCTCTCGGGTCGCGGCATCGACCCCTTGTCCGAGGATTTTATCGCGCCCGCGCGGGAGGCTCCGGCCCATGGATGAACGCCTGCCCCTGATCGTCGTGACCGGCTTTCTCGGCTCGGGCAAGACGACCCTCATTCGCCGCTTCATCGAAACGTCGGAGGGCGGCGATTCCGGGCTCATGGTCAACGAGTTCGGCGAGGCGGGCGTCGATCATCGCCTGCTGGTGCATGCCAGCGAGGCGATGGAACTGATCGACGGCGGGTGCCTCTGCTGCGCCCGCCGCTCCGATGTCGCCAAGGCGATGCACGATCTGGTGCGCATGGCGAAGGACAGTTCCCGGGCCGGCGGCGGCTTGCGCCGAGCCATCCTGGAAACGTCGGGCCTTGCCGACCCGGCTCCCGTCATCGCGACCCTCGCCCGTGACCCCTGGCTGAAGGCGCATGTGCGCCTCGCCTCCGTCGTGGCGGTGGTGGACGCGGTGGCGGGCCTGCGCAATCTTGAAAACCGGCCGGAGGCGCGCCGGCAGGTGGCCATCGCCGATACGGTGGTGATCACCAAGGGCGACATGCGCGCCGCCGAGCCGACGGCCCACCTCGCCGCGGCGGTGCGCGCCATCTCTCCCGACGCGCGCATCCTCGACATTCAGGACGAGACGTTCCGGCTGGGCGACGTGCTGGCCGGGCGAGAAAGCCTGCATGCCCCGCCGTCGCCATTCCTGGCCGATGCGCCGGAGCATGATTCCGAGGTCTCCTCCTTCACGCTCCCCATCGAGGGGGCGCTGGACTGGCCGGCCTTTACGCTCTGGCTGTCGGCGCTGCTCCACGCCCATGGCGACCGCATCCTGCGGGTGAAGGGGCTGCTGCGGACAACATCCTCTAACAGGCCGCTGGCCATCCACGGCGTGCAGCATGTGATGCACCCGCCGACGCACCTCGGCGCGGACGACGGCGGGCCGTCCTTCCTCGTCTTCATCGCCCGCGGCATCCGCAAGGCGGAGATCGAGCGCAGCCTCGCCCGCGCGCTCGATCTGTGTCAGGCGGGCTCCCACATGTCGGACCCTGCGCGGCAGGCGGTGGCTTTCCGCGAAGGCATCGCCCCGGCGGCGTGAGGAGTGCCGGGGCCAGTCCTCGGGCGCGTCAGTTCTCAGGCGCGCAAGTCCTCAGGCGCGGTTATCGGCGACCGCGCTCCGCACCTCGTGTTCGATGAGGTGCCAGATGCGATCCACCAGCGCGCCGAACGCCTCGTGGCGCTTCACTTCCAGCGCGCGCGGGCGCGGCAGGGGGATCGGGATTTCCTCGCGCACCGAGCCGGGCCGGGCGGAGAAGACGATCACGCGGTCCGAGAGGAACACCGCCTCGTCGATCTGGTGGGTGATGAGCAGCACGGTGGTGCCGCTCCTCTGCCAGATGTTGAGCAGCTCCGTCTGCATGATCTCGCGCGTTTGCGCGTCGAGCGCGGCGAAAGGCTCGTCGAGAAGCAGGATCTTCGGATTCACCGCCAGCGCGCGGGCGACGTTCACGCGCTGGCGCATGCCGCCCGAGAGCTGGTGCGGATAGTGCTGCTCGAAGCCCTTCAGCCCCGCCATGTCGATGAAGCGCTGGGCGGTGGCGTGGGCATCGCGCTTGGGCGTGCCGGCGATGGTGAGGCCGTAGGCGACATTGTCGATCACCGGCTTCCACGGCAGGAGCGCATCCTGCTGGAACACCATGGCCCGGTCCGCGCCCGGGCGCGTCACCGTGTGGCCGGACACCTTCACCACGCCGGAGGAGGCTGGCAGGAGGCCGTCGATGATGCGCAGCAGCGTCGACTTGCCCGATCCGCTCGCCCCAACGATGGAGACGAACTCGCCTTCGCGGATAGAGAGGTTGATGTCGCGCAGCGCCTCCACGGAGGGCTTGCCCGTGCGCTCGAAGACCTTGTTGATGCCTTCGATGGAGAGAGCCTGTGCCATCTGGTTCACGGGGGTCACTCCCTGGTTCATTCTTGCCGCCACGGCGCGAGCCGGCGTTCCAGCCACTCGAAGAAGATGCTGCCCATCAGGCCGAGCGCGCCCAGCATGATGACGTAGGCGAGCAGCGTCGCGGTGTCGAAGCTCTGCCCGGCGGCGAGGATCGCGAAGCCGAAGCCGGCGAACGAGCCGAAGAATTCGGCGATGATGATGGCCACCAGCGCCCGCGCCCAGGCGACGCGGATGCCGGAGACGATGAACGGCACCGCGAAGGGCAGCGTCACCGTGGTGAACACCTGCCAGCGCGACGCGTTGAACGAGCGCGCCGCCTCGATGAGGTTCTTGTCGGTCGCCTTGAGGCCGGTCTCGGTCGTCACCAGCACCGGGAAGATGGTGAAGATGGTGACGAGCACGAACTTGGAGGCGAAGCCGAGCCCGAGCCACGCGATGAACAGCGGCGCCAGCGCCACCAGAGGCACCGAGTTCAGCGCCGTCAGCATCGGCCCGGCGGTGAGCGCCAGCAGCCGGCTCGACGCCAGCGCGAGGCCGATGGCGACGCCGATCAGCACCGCCACCGGGAAGGACGCCGCCACCGCGCTCACGGTGGCAAGCGCGTTGGTCCACAGCGCCCCGTTGGCGCTCTCCTTGGCAAGCGCCTGGAAGACCTCGGCCGGCGGCACCAGCAGCAGCTTGTTGGTGACCACATAGGTCGCCAGCACCTGCCAGACCGCCAGCACGAAGGCGAGCGAGATGAGCATCCGCAGGATGCCGGCCGCGCGCGAGCGCCCTTCGAGGAAGTCGTAGACGCTGCGCCAGAAGGGAGCGGCGGCGGTCATTCCGCCGCGGCCTTGTGCGCGTGACGGGCGGTGGAGACGGCCTGCTTGCCGTAACCCTTCTCGCCCACCACCTTGCCGTCCACATAGATGGTGCGGCCGCGCAGGATGGTGCGCACCGGCTTGCCCTTGAAGCGGCGGCCGGCATAGGGGCTCCAGCCGACGAGGGAAAGCACGTCCTCGTCGCGCACCTCATATTCGGTGTCGAGGTCCACCAGCACGAGATCGGCGTCGAAGCCGGGCTTGATCTCGCCCTTGCGGTCGAGCCGGAACAGGCGCGCCGGGCGGGTGGAGGTCGCTTCCACCACGCGCTCCAGAGGCAGCTTGCCCTCGGTGGCGGCTGTCAGGAACATGGAGAGGTAGAACTGGGTCGAGGGCGTTCCGGTGTGCGCCTTCCAGCCGTCGGTCCAGCCGATTTCCTTCTCCTCGCGGGTGTGCGGGGCATGGTCGGTGGCGATGATGTCGATGGTGCCGTCGCGCACGCCTTCCCACAGGCCAGGCACGTTCTTCTCCGGCACCCAGTAGGAGAGCGCATAGGAGCCGAGGCGCTGGATCGCCGCCCATTCGCAGCCGAGGAACAGCGCCCAGGGATTGAGTTCGCACGTCACCTTCTGGCCGCGCGCCTTGGCCTCGCGGATGAGCTGCACCGAGCCGGCGGTCTGGGTGTGCAGGATGTGGAGATGGCAGCCCGCCGCCTTCTGCAGGCGCAGCAGGGTGGCGATTGCGGTCTCCCAGATCACGCCGTCATGGGCGGCGTAGGCCTTGGCGTAGGCGAGGGCGTCGCGCTCCCCGCGCGCCCAGAACTCCTGTTCGATCACGTCCATCAGGGCCTGATCGTGGGGATGGATCATGAGCGGCACGTCCTGCGCGGCGGCTGCCTGCATGATCTCCAGGATCTTGCCGTGGTCGTGCACGCCGATGCCCGGCATGTGCGGATAGGAGCGACCGGTGTCCACCACCATGAAGAATTTGAAGGCGGCGATGCCGGTCGCGGCCATCCCCGGGACTTCATCGAGGATGGTGGGGGCAGGGTTGAAGTTCCAGTCCACCACCGCGTCGCGCTCATAGATGGCGAACTGCTTCTCCAGCAGGTCCAGGGTGTTGGGCGGCGGGGTCACGTTGGGCATGGCGACCGAGGTGGTCACGCCGCCGGCGGCGCACTGGAGCGTCGAGGTGTAGATGGTGTCCTTGTATTCGAAGCCCGGCAGCGAGCCCTCGCGGTGGTGCGAGTGCATGTCGATGACGCCGGGCAGGATGGCGAGGCCCTTGGCGTCGATCACCTCGGCGGCGGCGGGCTCCAGCCCCGGCTCGAAGATGCCGGCGATGGCCCCGTCCTTGATGCCGATGGAGGCCTCGAAGCGGCCGTCGGCGGTCACGACGAGGCCGTTCTTGATGATGGTGTCCACACTACTCTCCTGAGGACGAGGCCCGCGCGGGCCGATTTGAAAGTGAAGGGCCGGCGGCGCGTCAGGATGCGAGATCGAGCGCCACGGGGCGGGTGCGGATCACGTCCAGCACCTCGGTCACGTAGGCCTGCGACAGGCCGCGGGTGATGAAGACGATGCGCGAGCCCGCCATGCCCTCCGGCCAGGCGGCAAGCTCGACCGGCGGCGAGAACAGCCGCTGAACGGCCTGCACCACCACCGGCCTGGGGCGGCCGGCGATGGCGAGGATGCCCTTCACCCGCAGCAGATCGTCGCCATGGGCGATGACCAGCGCATCGAGCCACGCCGAAACGTGCTCCCAGTGCAGGGGCTCCTCGAATGCGAGGCAGAAGGAGCCGATGTCCTCCCGGTGGGTCACCGGGTCCGCCGCCTCGAAGGCTTCCGCGCGCAGCCAGGCGCGCACTTCGCTGGGGCGGGTGTTGGGATCGGCGGGGTCGATGCCGTCGAGCAATGTCGGCTGGGCAAGATGCGTGAGCGAGGAGCGATGCAGCCGCGCGCCGGGGGACAGGCCGGCGATGCGGGCTTCCAGCGGGGCGAGGTCGCTGCCCGCCAGATCGGCCTTGGTGAGCACCACCTCGTCGGCGACGCCCACCTGCTTGCGGGCCTCAGCGTGGCGGTCGAGCGTGCCCATGCCCTGCACCGCGTCCACCGCCGTCACCACCCGCCCGAGGCGATAGGCGCGGGCCACGGGGAAGGTGATCAGTGCCTGGATGACCGGGCCGGGATCGGCCATGCCGGTGGTCTCGATGATGACCCGCGCGAACGCCTTCACCTCGCCGCGGGCGCGCTTCTCGGTGAGGTCGCGGAGCGTCTCCACGAGGTCGCCCTTCACGGTGCAGCACAGGCAGCCGGTGGACAGCTCGATGGTGTTGTCCGAACTCGCGGCGATGAGGGCATGGTCGATGCCGATCTCGCCGAACTCGTTGACGATCACGGCCGCGTCGCTCAGCGCGGGATCCCGCAGCCACCCGTTGAGCAGGGTGGTCTTGCCCGATCCGAGGAAGCCGGTGAGCAGCGTCACCGGCGTCCGCATGTCGCGAAAATGGGCCATGGTGCCGGCTCCCCTCGGGCTCACTTGCCGGCGATGTAGCTCGGGTCGTAATAGCGCTTGAGGTCGAAGGCCTGGGTCTGGGGATCGCCCCCCACGGCCGTGTCGATCTTGTAGAGGTTTTCGAGGCCGGCCGCCTTCACGGCGAGATCGGCGGGGATCGCCTTCTGCTCCTTCACGATGAAGGCGTAGGAATCCTCCACCACGTCGCGCGGCGTCTTGGTGTAGGCGGCGAGCACGTCGATGGCCGCATCCTTGTTGGCCGGGTCGTCGATGAAGGCGGCCGCCTCTTTCAGCGCCTGCGTCAGCGCGATCGCCGCAGGGCGGGTGGCGGGGGCTTCGCCCCAGGACTTGTTCAGCACGAGGGGCGTCTGCACATAGGGCTCACGATAGACATCGAGCAGCACGGCGCCGTCGCGCCCCGCGAGGGTGTCGAAGGGGGCGATGAGGAGCGCGCCCGCGACCTGCCCGTTGCCCATGGCGATGATGCGGTCGCGCGAGTTGGCAATGGACACCATCTGCGCGCCGGCCGGGTCCACGCCCGCCTGCTTCAGCTGAAATTTCAGGAGGTTGGCCGTGCCGCCCTTGACCGCTCCGGCGGTCAGCGGCTTGCCGGCGAGATCCTTCACCGAGGCCGTGCCCTTGGCGCCGTAGAGGCGCAGGATGGTCTTGTCGAGCACCGCGCCGGCGATGATGACCGGGGCGCCCTTGTCGATGGCGCGCACCGCGAGGTCGCCCAGCGAGATGCCCGCGTCCGCGCTGCCCGATGCGACCGCCTGCAGCAGCGCCGGGCTGTCCGACGCGCGCAGTTCGCGCACGGTGATGTTGCGCTTGTCGTAGAAGCCCTTTTCCACGGCGATGGCGTGCAGCCAGAGCAGGGCGCTGGGGGCGAGGACCGCGAGCTTCACCTCGGTCTTCGGAGCGCCCTGCGCAGCGGCGGGCGAGAAGGGCAGGGCGGTTGCGCAGCTCAGGGCGAAGGTCGCCGCCAGAGCGGCTGCGAGGCGGCGTGTCACGACGCGCGTCATCATCTCTCTCCGGGAAGAAGGACGCGTCTTACCGCGCGTCACCTGAACCAAAGAGTGCTCGATCTCTCGCGGAGCTTCAAGCATAATTCGCAGCAATTGGGAATTTTGTGAAATTCCCGGTCAATGATATAACGTATCATCGAGTGGGGGCGGACGTGGCCAGCAGGATTCTTCAGGTGATGGGCTTGTTTCGCGGGCGCCCATGGCCGCTGACGGTGGAGGACATCGCGCAGGAGACGGGCGTGTCCCAGAGTTCCGCCTATCGCGACGTGCAGGAACTTTGCCGGGCCGGCTTCCTCGATCCGGTCATCGGCGCGGGCTATGTGCTCGGCCCCGCCTTCATCGAGTACGACCGGCTTCTGCGGCAGGGGGACACGCTGATCCCCATCGCCTCGCGGGTGATGCGCGACCTGCTCGACCAGACCACCCAACGTGCGACGGCCATCCTGTGCCGGCGCTATCGCGACACGGTGATGTGCGTCCATCAGGAGCACGGCAGCGCGCCCCATCCCATCACCACCTACGAGCGGGGCGTCGCCATGCCGCTCTTCGCCGGCGCGTCATCCAAGGTGGTGCTGGCGCATCTCGACGACCGCTCCCTCAAGCGGATCTATCTCGACAACGAGGACATCATCCGCGCCCGGCTCGGACATGGCGACTGGAAGGCCTTCAAGGCCGAGGTGCGGGCCATCCGCCGGGACGGGGTGGCGGAGACGGTCTCCGAGGTCGCGGAGGGGCGCGCCGGTGTCGCGGCCCCGGTGCTCGTGAACAAGCAGGTCATCGCCGGGGTCAGCCTTGTGCTCGCGGCCGAGGACCTCGCCGGCGCCTCGCCGGCCATCCGCGCCGCGGTCATCGACGCGGGGCGGCGGATTTCCGAGGAGATCGCCGGCAGCGGCACGTGGGTGGCGCGGTAGTTCGGCCCTTAAAATGAGGCGGGGCGGCTCCAGCAGATGGAGCCGCCCCGGTCGGACTTCAAATCGCGTCGCTCAGACCAGCGCGCGGGGGTCGTGCCGGGCGAGGCGGGAGAGCAGGTAGTCCACTTCCGCCCGCGCGGTGGCGGAGAGGGACGAGCCCGGCTTGCGCTGGGCGTCGGAGGCGATGAAGCCGCGCTTCATCATCACATATTTGCGCACCGCGAGACCGACGCCCTGCTGTTGCTCGTAGCGCAGCAGCGGCAAATGCGCGTCGAACAGGTCATGCGCCGCCTCCCGCTCGCCGGCCTTCTGCAACTTCACGACATCGCCCAGCATCTCGGGGAAGGCGTAGCCGGTCATGGCGCCGTCCGCCCCGCGCTCCATCTCGAAATCGAGGAACAGCGCGCCGTTGCCGGTGAGGATGGAGATGGGGCGCATGGAGCCTTCCTTCTGGAAGGCGCGCAGCGCCGAGATCTTCTCCAGCCCCGGCCAGTCCTCGTGCTTCAGCATCACGCAGGAGGGGTTCTCCTGAACGATCTGGCGGATGACCTTGGGCGTCATCTGCACGGTGAGGGTGAGCGGATAATCCTGGATGACGAAGGGGATATCGTCGCCGATGGCCTCGATGGCCTGCCGGTAATAGCCGGTGATCTGGTCGTCCGTGCGCAGGCTCGGCGGCGGGGCGATCATGACGCCCGCCGCGCCCTTGTCCATGGCAGCGCGCGCCAGCCAGCGCATGGCGGCAAGGCCCGGCGCCGAGACGCCGACGATGACCGGCAGCTGGCCGAAGCCGGCGATGAAGCGCGCGGTGACGGCAAGCGATTCCTCCGGCTCCAGCTTGGGCGCCTCGCCCATGATGCCGAGCACCGTGACGCCGGTGGCGCCGGCTGCGAGATAGCGCGCGATCAGGGTGTCGAGGGAGCCCTCGTCGATCTTCCCGTCCGGCGTGAACGGGGTGGGGGCGATGGGGAACAGGCCGGAGGCGCTGGCGTCGAGAAGCATGATGAACCCGATCAGATGCTGGCGATGAGGCCGCCATCCACGCGGATGACCGAGCCGTTGACATAGGACGAGGGCGTGCCGGCGAGGAAGGCCACCACGTTGGCATATTCCTGCGGGTCGCCGTAGCGGCCGACGGGGATGGAGGCCGTGCTTTCCGCCGACACCTCCTCCACGGAGCGGTTCTCGCGCTCGGCCTTCTTGGCATCGAGGAACTTGATGCGGTCGGTGGCGATGCGGCCGGGCAGGATGATGTTGGCGGTGATTCCGTCGCGCGCCACCTCGCGGGAGAGCGTCTTGGACCAGCCCACCAGCGACAGGCGCAGCGCGTTCGAAATGGCGAGGTTGGGAATGGGCGCCACCACGCCGGAGGAGGTGGAGGTGATGATGCGGCCCCACTTGCGCGCGCGCATGCCGGGCAGCACCCGGTCGGCGATGGCGATCACCGAGAGCACCATGTCATTGAAGCTCTTCGCCCACAGGGCCGGGTCCTGGCCGGCGGCCGGCGTGGGGGGCGGGCCGCCGGTGTTGTTGACCAGCACGTCCACCGGGCCGAGCTTCGCCTCGATCTCGGCGATGCGCGCATCGATGCCCGCAAGGTCGGAGAGGTCGAACTTCAGCGCCATCGCTTCTCCGCCAACGGCCGCGATGCGCTCCGCCACCGCACCGGCGGCGGCGAGGTCGATGTCGCCCAGCGCCACCTTGGCGCCTTCCGCCGCCAGCGTCGCCGCGATGGCGCTGCCGAGCCCGCCGCCTGCGCCGAGCACGAGGGCCGTCTTGCCTTTCAGTCCGAGATCCATGGGTCTTCCTTCGTCATGTCGGCGCGCGGCAGATCCGTCCGCGGGCATTCAGTCGGCGATGGCCAGCCGGCCGGAGGCCGCCGTGCCGGCGGTGCGCGCGAGGTAGTCGGCCTTGCTGTACTGCATGTGATCGACGCAGAGCTGCGCGAGCGCCCAGCTGTCCGTTCCCTGCAGCAGCTCGATCATGATGTCGTGCTGGCGGCGGGAGAGCTGGAGGCCGGCGTGGTCGGCGAGATTCTTGGCGCGCATGGGCAGGGTATAGCCCATGTAGTCGTGCAGCGTGCGCACGAGATAGGGATTTCCGCAGCCCGAGAACAGCGTCAGGTGGAACAGGTCGTTGGTCTCGTGGATGCCGCGCAGGTTGCCGGCGTCGGCGTTGCGGCAATAGTCGGCCTGGATCTCCTTGAGGCGGGCGATCAGCTCCGGCGGGGCGGGCAAAGGGATCATCAGCGCCGCCTGCCGGGTGAGCATCTCGCGCACCGCATAGATCTGCTGCACCTCCTGCGCCGAATAGGAGCAGACCGTGGCGCCCACATTCTTCTCGCGCCGCACCACGCCGGTGCGCTCCAGCTGCACCAGCGCCTGGCGGATGTAGTGCCGCGAGGCGCCGTAGCGCGCCATCAGCGTGTCTTCCACCAGCCGCGAGCCGGGGGCGAAACGGCCGAAGATGATGTCATCCTCCAGCCGGCGCTGGACCTCGGCCTGCTCGTCGGCGCGGGATGCGGGTAGGGACGCTTCGCTCATGCGGCGCTCCTGTTCGCCGTCTCGAATCCGGAAAGCCTGTAGCAGTCTTCCACCAGCCGCAAGGTCTCCAGATTGTCCTCGGGCGACGTCTCGAAGGCCGCGCCGCTCTCAAGGCACCCGACGAAATGGGCGATCGTCGCGGCATAGGAGCCGAGATAGGTCGCCTCGGGATCATAGTCCAGCCGCTCGGCATGGGGGCCGGCGAGGCTGAGGGTGGAGCCGTCGAGACGCAAGGTTCCGGCCTCGCCGAGGATGGTCAGCCGGTCCGCCTGCTGCGGCGGCACGCCATAGGCCGCGAAGCTGGCGAAGATGGAAACGCCGGCGCCGTTCGCGGTGGAGAGCTGGATGACGGCGCCATCCTCGCCCGCCATGGCATTGCAGGTGCGGCTGAGGGCGGCGGCCTCCACCTTCAGCGGACCGAGCAGCATGCGCAGGGTGTCGAGGTGATGGATCAGCACCTCCGCCACCAGCATCCGCCGCTCCTCGCGCATGAAGGGCTGGCGCTCCAGCGCCTGGAACCTCCCCTCCGCGTCCGGCACGGTGCCTGATGTGACGAGGGAGACGTGGGCAGCGCGCACCGCGCCGATGCGCCCGGCGCGGAGCCATTCGGCCGCCTGCCGGTAGTAGGCGCGGAAACGCCAGTTCTCATGCACCATCAGGCGCACCCGCCCGCCGATGTCCGCCACCAGTTGCTCCGCCTCCGGCAAGGTCGGAGCGAGGGGCTTCTGGCACAGGATGGGCAGGCCATGCCGGGCGGCGATGCGGGCGAGTTCCGCATGGACGGCGCGGGGCGCGGCGATGTCCACCGCATCGAGGCCGCCGGCCGCCAGCATCGCCTCGGCGCCGGTGAAGACGGCGGGAATGCCGAAAGCATCCGCCCGCTCGGCGGCGCGCTCGGCGGACGGGTCGGCGATGGCCACGACTTTCGCCGCCTCGCCCAGCGCCGCCCAGCCCCTGAGGTGATGCTGGGTGACCCAGCCGGCGCCGATCAGCCCGACGCGAAGCGGCGCGGCCATCAGTGCGTCCTCCGCTGCACGGCGGCGCGAACGGCGGCGGCGCCGGTCTCCAGCGGGGCGATGGCGTCGCCCGTCTCGGCGTCGAACAGATAGGCGGCGTCGGCCCGGAAGAACAGCTCCACCGTCTCGTCCGGCGTGGCGGTGACGTGGCGAGGCAGGCGGGCGGTGATCTCGCCGCCGCCGGGCAGTTCCAGCAGGAGCAGCGTCTCCGCCCCCAGCGGCTCCACCGCGATGGTGCGCCCGGTGACGCGCCCGCCCGGCGCGCCGTCGAGGGCGGCGGGATCGATCGCCATGTCCTCCGCGCGCACGCCCACCGTCACCTTGCGGCCGTCCCGCGTCTGAAGCACACCGTCGCTCCAGCGGGCGAGCGGCGCATCCAGCGCCGGGCTCGCGGCGCGGCGGGTGGCCGCGGTGAGCGTCGCATCCATGAGGTTCATGGGGGGCGAGCCGAGGAAGCGGGCGACGAAGGTGTTGGCCGGCTGCCAGTAGACATCGAGCGGCGCGCCGATCTGCGCCACCTTGCCGGCGTTCATCACGCAGATGCGCGTGCCCATGGTCATCGCCTCCACCTGATCGTGGGTGACGTAGATCATGGTGGAGCCGAGGCGGTGGTGCTGCTTGATGATCTCGCTGCGGGTGTTCACGCGCAGCGCGGCATCGAGGTTCGACAAGGGCTCGTCGAACAGGAACACCTGCGGCTCGCGCACCATCGCGCGGCCGAGCGCGACGCGCTGGCGCTGGCCGCCGGAGAGGGCGCTGGGCTTGCGCGTCAGCAGCGGCGCGAGGCCGAGGAGCGCCGCCACCTCCTTCACCCGCCGCTCGATCTCGCCGGCCGGAATGGCCCGGCGGCGCAGGCCGAAGGCGAGATTGTCGGCGACGCTCATGTGCGGATAGAGCGCGTAGGACTGGAACACCATGGCGATGTCCCGGTCCTTGGCCGGCACGTCGTTGACGACGCGCCCGTCGATGGAGAGCGTGCCGCCGGATATGGTCTCCAGCCCCGCGATCATGCGCAGCGTCGTGGACTTGCCGCAACCCGAAGGGCCGAGCAGCACCATGAACTCGCCGTCGTCGATGGTGAGGTCCACGTCCTCCACCACGACGGGGCCGCCGCCGCCATAGCGCTTCACGATCTTGTCGAGTTTCACCACTGCCATGGCAGCCTCACTTGATCGCGCCGGCGGTCATGCCGCGGATCAGCTTTTCGGAGAAGAAGACGTAGACGACGATGACCGGGATGACCGAGATCATGACGCCGGTGGCGATCATGCCGATGTCCTGGAAATGGTCGCCCATGAAGGCGCGGATGCCGATGGGCAGGGTGCGCTTGTCCGGATCGGTGATGAGCACCACGGCGAACAGGAACTCGTTCCAGAGCTGGATGAAGTTCAGGATCAGCGTGGTGGCGATGGCCGGCATGCCCACGGGAAGCACGATGCGCCAGAAGATTTCCAGGTCGCCGTAGCCGTCCATCTTGGCCGCGTCGAACAGGTCCTGCGGGATGCGGGCGAAGAAGCCTTCCAAGAGATACACGGTCAGCGGCAGCTGGAGCGAGATATAGACCAGCGCCAGCCCGAACAGGCTGTTGTAGAGATTGTAGTCCACCAGGATCTGGTAGAGCGAGATCAGGGTGATCTGCGGCGGGAAGATGATGGACGAGAACAGGATGCCGTAGATGATCCGGTTGCCCCGGAAGCGGTAGCGCGCCAGGGCGTGGGCCGCCGCGGCGCCGATGAAGGTGAGCACCGCCACCGCGCCCACCACCACGAGGGTGGAGTTCCAGAAATAGGTGGCGAAGTCGGAATCCACCCAGGCGGTGCGGAACTGGTCGAGGTGCATCGGGCTCGGCCAGGCGTAAGGGTCTGCGCTGATCTCCGCCGTGGTGCGCACCGACATGGTGGCGAGCCACAGGAACGGCCCGAGCTGGTAAATGGTGTAGACACCCAGCACGAGCGCGAGGATGCCCCGCGAGAACAGGCGCGGCAGCGGCGCGCGGCCGGCGTTGGCGGCGAGGGTTGCGGCCATCTCAATACTCCAGCCGCTCGCGCGAGCCGAGCACGCGGTTGAGGATGATGACCGCGGCGCACACCACCAGGAACCACACGGTGGCAATGGCGGAGGGATAGCCGAGGTCGAAGGTGTTCCAGTTGAAGGCGCGCTTGTAGACGTAGGTGGAGACCGTCTCCGTCGCCCACAGGGGTCCGCCCTGGGTCATGATCCAGACGAGATCGAAGACTTTCATCTTGCCGATGAAGGAGAGGATGTAGAGCGACAGCAATGTCGGCCGCAGCATGGGGATGATGATGTAGCGCAGCTTCGCGCCCCAGCCGCAATTGTCGAGGTCGGAGGCTTCCAGAACTTCCTTGGGCAGGGAGTGAATGGCCGCGAGGCACACCACCATGTTGAAGCCGGCCCACTTCCACGCATGGGTGACGATGACGGCCCCGAGCGCGAGGTTGGGATCGCCCAGCCAGGAGGAGGCGAGATCGCCGAGGCCGACGGCCCGGAGCATCACGTTCAGCACGCCCCAGTCGTAATTGTAGATCCACATCCACAGGATCGCGACGACCACGTAGGAGAGCAGCACCGGCGTGAACCAGGCGACGCGCAGGAAGCGCGCGAAGGGCACGCCGGCATAGAGCGCGAGGGCGAGGAGAAGGCCGGTGGCGACATCGATGACGGGAGCGACGAAGGACCAGATGAAGGTGTTGCGCACGGCGACCCAGAAGGTCTCGTCGCCCATCAGCTCGCGATAGTTCGAAAGGCCGACGAAGGTCGCATCCATCCCCTCGATGGTGAAGAAGCTGTCAAAGATGGTGCGGAAGGCCGGATAGGCCGTGAGCCCGCAATAGACCAGCAGAGCCGGCCCGAGAAAGATGGCGAGGACCAGCCGCGTGGCGCGCCTGGGGTCGGCGAGGGTGGCACGCGAGGAGGCTTTCGCCTCCCCGCTCTTGGCCGCGGTTCGGATGGAAATGGCGTCGGGCATCGCTCACTTCTTCAGGCAGGCGGCGTCCATCTTCTCCGCCGCATCCGCAACGCTGATGAGGCCGGCGGGGAAGGCGTTGTTCATGACCTGGATATAGGTCTCGGCGCACTTGGCCCGATAGTAGAGCAAGGGCGTGCCGAAGAAATAGGTCACGTCCTTGTTGCGGGCGTTCAGCTCGTCGAAATAGGCCTTGTGGGGGCTGACGATCTTCGCCGGATCGGACTTGAGCCCGCTCTGCAGCGACACCTCGCTGATCCACTTGGTGCCATTCTCGGCATTGGCCATGGACTTCAGCAGCGCGCCGGCGCAATCCTTGTTCTTGCCCTTGGAATACATGACGAAGCTGCCGGCCACCGCCAGCGTCTTGCAGTTCGGACAGGCGCCCTTGTCCATGGCCGGGAACTTCATGATGCCGAGCGGGAAGTTCGCCGGCATGCCGCCCTTTTCCGGCGCGGCGAAGGCGCGGCCGGTGAACCAGCTGGGATCGGGGAAGGTGAGGGAGCCCGGAGAATTGTAGAAGTAGAAGTGGGACTCGCCGAGCTTCAGGGTGGAGAAGCTCTTGGGATAGGCGCCGGCGTCCACCAGTTCCTTCACGAAGGTCATCACCTCCTGCACGCGCGGGTCCTTGAAGGACAGCTCGCCGTTGAGGAGCTTCATGTAGTCATCCGGCCCGAGCTTGCGCAGCAGGGATTCGAACAGCAGCTGCCCGCCCGGGAAAGGCCGGTCGCCCACGCCCTGCGACACCGGCGTGATGCCGGCAGCGACGCCCTTCTTCACCAGGTCGGTGAACTGCGCCTGCGTCAGCTGGAAGGAGGCCGGCACGTCCACGCCCACCTTCTTCACCAGATCCTTGTTGTAGTAGAGCTCGACCGTATAGGCCTCCACCGGCACGCCATAGACCTTGCCCTTGGAGGTCCAGGCGGGCTTGGCCCAGTCTTCGAGGCCGTTGAGGTCGATATAGCCGTCGAGGGGCTCCAGGAAGCCGCCGGCGAGGAATTCCGGCTGGTCCGGCTCCATGTAGAAGATGTCCGGGGCCTGCCCGGTGCGCACGGCGGATTTCGCCTGGGTATAGATGTCGGCCTTGGGGATGAAGCTGAGCTTCACCGTGCACTGCTTGTTGGCGGCCTCGAACTCCTTCACCCGCGCCGTCACCCACTCCTTCTTGGCGGGCTCGTCAGGCCAGTTGCTCCACATGGTGATTTCGGTCTGCGCGAAGGCGTGGCCTCCGCCCATCGCTGCCGTCATGGCGATCGCCGCGCACAGGCCGCGGCCCCACGACGTTTTTCCAGCGCCTCGAATGCTCGTCATCCACGTTCCTCCCGCTAAGTCCCGTTATGCCCCGGGTTTGCGGGGAGACTGGGCGGCGGTCGAGTTATTGTCAATAATGATTCCGAAGATGGGCGCAATTTTCATCTCAATGCGCTTATGAAGGCGTATATTATTGACAATCAAACCCAGCAGGGAAATTGTCCGCTTTCAGGTCGGCGATGATCGGCACGAGGAAGGCGAGGATGGCGCGGGGACTGCGAAAAGGATTGACGAGCTACGGCGACGACGGGTTCGCGCTGTTCCTGCGCAAGGCCTTCATCAAGGCCATGGGCTATTCGGACGATGCGCTGGACCGGCCCATCGTCGGCATCACCAACACCTACAGCGATTACAACCCCTGCCACGGCAACGCGCCGCAGCTCATCGAGGCGGTGAAGCGCGGGGTGATGCTGGCCGGGGCCATGCCCATGGTGTTTCCCACCATCTCCATCCACGAGAGTTTCGCCCATCCAACCTCCATGTTCCTGCGCAATTTGATGGCCATGGACACGGAGGAAATGATCCGCGCCCAGCCCATGGACGCGGTGGTGGTGATCGGCGGCTGCGACAAGACCCTGCCGGCGCAGATCATGGCGGCGGCGAGCGTGGATTTGCCCACCGTGGTGGTCCCTGTCGGCCCCATGGTGGTGGGCCATCATCGTGGCGAGGTGCTGGGCGCCTGCACCGATTGCCGGCGGCTGTGGAGCGCGCACCGGGCCGGCGAGATCGACGAGGCGGAGATCGATACGGTCAACGGCCGCCTCGCGCCGTCGGTGGGCACCTGCATGGTCATGGGCACAGCCTCGACCATGGCCTGCATCACCGAGACGCTCGGACTTTCCCTGCCCATGAGCGCGTCGATCCCCGCGCCGCATGCCGAGCGCGTGCGGCTCGCCGAGCAGAGCGGCAAGGTCGCCGCGCGGCTCGCGGTGGAGGGCGGCCCGAAGCCGAGCGAACTCCTCACCCCCGCGGCCTTCCATAATGCGCTGGTGGTGATGCAGGCCATCGGCGGCTCCACCAACGGCATCATCCACCTCACCGCCATCGCCAACCGCGCCGGCGTGCGGCTGGAGCTGGAGACGCTGGACGCCATCGGCCGCGAGGTGCCGGTGCTGGTGGATCTCAAGCCCTCCGGCGCGCACTACATGGAGCACTTCCACCATGCTGGCGGCGTGCCCAAGCTCCTGAAACAGCTCGGTGATCTCATCGATCTCGACGCGCCGACGGTGCACGGCGGCACCCTGCGCGAGATGGTCGAGGCCGCCGAGGAGGTGCCCGGACAGGATGTCATCCGGCCCCGCTCCAACCCCATCAAGGCGCAGGGCTCCATGGTGGTGCTGCGCGGCAATCTCGCGCCCGGCGGCGCCATCCTGAAGCAGGCGGCGGCGAGCGAGCGGCTGCTCCAGCACACCGGCCGCGCATTGGTGTTCGATTCGGTGGCCGACATGGCCGCGCGCATCGATGATCCCGACCTCGACGTGACCGCCGAGGATGTGCTGGTGCTGCGCAACACCGGCCCCAAGGGCGCGCCGGGGATGCCGGAGGCGGGCTATCTGCCCATCCCCAAGAAGCTCGGGCGGCAGGGCGTGAAGGACATGGTGCGCATTTCCGATGCCCGCATGAGCGGCACCGCCTTCGGCACCATCGTTCTGCACATCACGCCGGAATCGGCGGTGGGCGGGCCTCTGGCATTGGTCCAGAGCGGCGACATGATCCGCCTCGACGTGGAAGGCCGGCGCATCGACCTTCTGGTCGCGGAGGACGAACTCGCCCGCCGCCGCGCCGCCCTCGCGGACGTGCCCGAGCGGCCGCTGCCGGAGCGGGGCTATGCCCGGCTGTTCCAGCAGAGCGTGCTGCAGGCGGACGAGGGCTGCGACTTCGACTTCATGGTCCCGCGCTGAGGCGCGCGAGCATGAGCGCCGACGCTCCGCTCTGCCTGCCGCCGCGCCCGATCACGACGCCGCCGGCCGAGCGCGTGCTGCCGAACGGCGCCTGCGACACGCACATGCACGTGTTCGGCCCGCCCGAGCGCTATCCGCTGGTCGCCGGCCGCAACTACACGCCCCAGCCGGTGATGTTCGATGCCTACCGGCCGGTGATGGCGGCGCTGGGCATCGACCGCGCGGTGCTGGTGCAGCCGAGCGTCTACGGCACGGACAATTCCGCTTTGCTCGACACGCTGCGGCGTGATCCGGCGCAGTTGCGCGGGGTGGTCGTGGTGGCGCCGGAGGTGAGCGACGCGGAACTCGCAAGGCTGCATGGGCTGGGCGTGCGCGGCATCCGCGTCAACCGGCGCAATCCCGGCGGGCTCTCGCTGGAGGACCTGGCGCGCCTTGCCGCCCGAATCGGGGCATTCGGCTGGCACATCCAGCTTCAGGCGGTGATCCGCGAAGGCTTCAGCCTCGCGCCCATCGTGCGCGCCTGCCCGGTGCCGGTGGTGCTGGACCATATGGGCTTCCTCACCCCCGGCCTGCCGCTCGCGGGCGGCCCGTTCGGCGAGGTGCTGGAGCTGGTCGCCGAAGGAAACCTCTGGGTGAAGCTCTCCGCGCCCTACCGCCTGTGCCGTCGCGAGCCGGACGGCTACGCGGCGCTCGCGCCCTACGTGGCTGCGCTGATCGCCTGTCGCAGCGACCGGATGCTCTGGGCCAGCGACTGGCCGCACACCGAGCTGTTCGAGGCGATGCCTGAAGACCTCGACCCCGCTCTCCTGCTCGGCCTCGACCGTGCCGATCCGGACACGCGCCGCCGCATCTTCGTGGGCAATCCCGCCGCGCTCTACAGCTTCGACTGAGATCAGCCCAATATCTCGCCCATGAACTTCTCGAAGCGCGGATCGTCCGCATAGGCGACATTGATGCGCAGAGACGGCCGGCGCGGCTCGCTGTCGGGATGAAACACCGCGCCCGGCGCCAAGAGGATTCCCCGCTCGGCGGCGCGGCGGGAGAGGGCGCTGTCGTCCAGCCCTTCCGGCAGTTCGCACCACAGGTAGAAGCCGCCGCCGGGCGGGCCGAAGATGGGCAGGCCGAGCCGGCCCAGCGTCGCCTGCGCCTGATCGGTCGCGGCGGACACGCGGCCGCGCAAGCGCTTGAGGTGGCGGCGATACTGGCCGGACGTGATGAGGTCGTGGACGATGCGCTCCACGTATCCGGAGGAGTTCACGCTCGTCACCATCTTGAGCGCGCCAAGACGCTCGATGAGATCGGCGGAGGCCACCACATAGCCGCAGCGCAGGCTCGCCGAGAGGGTCTTGGCGAAGGTGCCCACATGGATCACCCGCTCCAATTGGTCCAGCGAGGCAAGGCGCGGATGCGAGGCGGGGAGGATGTCCGCGAACGGGTCGCTCTCCACCACGAGCAGGCCGTGGCGGGTGGCCACCTGCAGCAGGCGATAGGCGACCGCCGGCGTCAGGGATGAGCCGGTGGGGTTGTGCGCCAGCGACTGGGTGAAGAACAGCTTGGCGCCGCTCTCGGCCGCCTTCTCCGCGAGGTCCGCCACGTCCGGCCCCTCCGGCGTGCGGCGGATGCCCAGCGTGCGCGCCTTGGCGAGGCGCAGCTTGCCGAAGAGGGGATAATAGCCGGGCGAATCCACCAGCACCGTTTCGCCCGGCTCGACCAGCATGCGGATGATCAGGTCGAGCGCGTGGTTCGCGCCCTGCGTCAGCAGCACCCGCGCGGGATCGGCGGCGATGGCGCGTTCCGTCAGGAGGCCGGCGATGGCCTCGCGCAGCAGTGGAAAGCCGAAGGGGCTGCCGTAGCTCGCCGGGAAGGGACGGCGGCCGGGGCGGTTGATGGGCTTGAGATAGCGCCCCACCTCCGAGCCTTCCATCCATGACGGGGGCGGGCGCCCGTCGCCGACGCGCACGTCGTAATGCTGCTCCAGCTGTTCGCGCAGCAGCCACACGCTGTCCACCGCCTCGATGACGGCAGGGGCGGCGGGCGGACGCACCGGCGCGGCGCGCGTGCGCATCACATAGAAGCCGGACCCCGGCCGCGCCTCGATGCGGCCCGAGGCGGCGAGGCGCTCATAGGCTTCCACCAGCGTGTTGCGCGACACGCCGTAGGCCGCGAACGCGGCCCGGATCGAGGGCAGTTTCTCCCCCGGCCGCACCTGGCCCGCATCGATACGGCGCGACAGCAGGCGGACCACCGCGTCCACCCGCGTCAGGCTCTCGTCTTCCTGGAGAAGCGTCTCAATCGTACCCATGAAATGAAGGGTACGGCTGCATCGTTTCCAACGCAAAGTGTTCCTTGCCGTACCCCTCGCCGCGGCGGAAAGTCCGCCCCAACTGGCACGCCACGCGCGGCCGACAAGAGACAGGGACGGAAACGCCGGAACCGCGCCACCCGAAATGGGTGCGGCGGGCCTTGCCTTCGCGCCTGCCTTGCGTCCGCCGCCCGGCGCTGCCGCGCGACCACAGGAAGGCCCGAAGATGACGATCGCCGCCGGCTCCAACCGTTCCTCCCGCATTGCCGGCTTTCACAAATTGAGCCCGCGCGACCGGCTCGATCTCGTCGCCGCCTTCGCCGGGCTGGACGAGACGCAGGTCGCCCACCTCGCCAACATGGGCAATCTCGATCCGGTGCTCGCCGACAAGCTCATCGAGAACGTCATCGGCACCATGAACATTCCGGTGGGCGTCGCCACCAACATGAAGATTGACGGCGAGGACGTGCTGGTCCCCATGGCGACGGAGGAATCCTCCGTGGTCGCCGCCGTCTGCAACGCGGCGAAGCAGGTTTACGAGACCGGCTTCCTCACCTCGGTCTCCGGCAATCTGATGATCGCGCAGGTGCAGGCGGTGGAGGTGGCGGACCCGGCCGGGGCGCGCATCCGCATCCTGGAAAAGCGGGACGAGATCAAGGCCGCGTGCGATGCCTGCGACCCGGTGCTGGTGTCGCTGGGCGGCGGCTTCCGCGACCTCGAGGTGCGCCTGCTCGATACGCCGTCGGGCACCATGGTGGTCACCCATCTCATCGTCGACACGCGCGACGCCATGGGCGCCAACGCGGTGAACACCATGGCGGAGAAGCTCGCGCCCTCCATCGCCGCGTGGAGCGGCGGGCGGGTCTATCTGCGCATCCTCTCCAATCTCGCCGACCGCCGTCTCGCCCGCGCCCGGGCGGTGTGGAAGGCGGCCGACATCGGCGGCGAGGCGGTGCGCGACGGCATCGTCTCCGCCTACGAATTCGCCGCGGCCGATCCCTACCGCGCGGCGACCCACAACAAGGGCATCATGAACGGCATTTCCGCCGTGGTGCTCGCCACCGGCAACGACACCCGCGCGGTGGAGGCGGGCGCCCATGCCTATGCCGCCCGCTCGGGCCGCTATACCTCGCTCACCACCTATGAGGTGGACAAGGACGGCAACCTTTCCGCCTCCATCGAGTTGCCGCTGGCGGTGGGCCTCATCGGCGGCGCCACGAAGGTGCATCCCACGGCGCGCGCGTGCCTCGCCATCCTCGGCGTCACCACCGCCGAGCGGCTGGCGCGCATCATCGCGGCGGTGGGGCTGGCGCAGAACTTCTCGGCGCTGAAGGCGCTCGCCACCACCGGCATCCAGAAGGGCCACATGGCGCTGCATGCCCAGAACATCGCCATGATGGCGGGTGCCGTGGGCGAGGAGATCGACCGCGTGGCCCGCCTGCTCGTGGAGCGGGCCAGCGTGCGCATGGACGTGGCGCAGAAGGTGCTCGAAGAGGTGCGCGGCAGCTGACCGTGGCGTTTCAAGAACAGTCAAAAGAACACACAAGGGAGAGAACCATGCTCAGGACAACCCGGCTCGTGCTCGCCGCGGGCGCCGCATTCCTCGCCGCGGCGCATCTCGCCGCGCCGACGCCCGCCCGCGCGGACATTCCCGGCAACAAGATCCGCCTCGGCGTGCTCACCGACCTGAACGGCAACGGCGCGGATTCCACCGGCACCGGCTCCGTCGTGTCGGCGCGCCTTGCGGCGGAGGATTTCAAGAAGGCCCATCCCGGCATCGAGGTGGAGGTGATCTCCCTCGATCACCAGAACAAGCCGGACGTGGGCTCCGCCGCCGCCCGCAGGTGGGTGGCGGACGGCACGGTGGACGCCATCCTCGACGTGCCCTTCTCCTCGGTGGCGCTGGCGGTGCAGGAGGTGGTGCGCGGCACCAACGTCGCCTTCATCGCCTCCGGCCCCGGCACGGCGTTGCTCACCGGCGAGAAGTGCTCGCCGAATTCCGTCCACTGGACCTACGACACCTGGGCGCTCGCCCACGGCACCGCCGCCGCGCTCCTGAAGGCGAAGAAGGACACCTGGTTCTTCGTGACCGCCGACTACGCCTTCGGCCACGCGCTGGAAGCCGACGCCATGGCCGTGGTGAAGGCGGCGCCGAACGGCAAGGTGCTCGGCTCCGTCCGCCATCCGCCGAACGCCTCGGACTTCTCCTCCTTCATCCTGCAGGCGCAGGCCAGCGGCGCGCAGGTGGTGGCCCTCGCCAATGCGGTGGGCGACACCATCAATTCGGTGAAGGCGGCGGCCGAGTTCGGCCTCACCCAGAAGCAGAGCCTCGCCGCCCTGCTGATGCAGCTCACCGACGTGCATTCCCTCGGCCTGCCGGTGGCCAAGGGCCTGTTCCTCACGGAAGGCTTCTACTGGAACATGAATGACGGCACCCGCGCCTATGCCGACCGCTTCGCGGCGCAGATGAACGGCCGCCGGCCCACCGCCAACCAGGCCGGCGTCTATTCCGGCGCGCTCCACTATCTGCGCGCCGCCGCTGCCGCCAACACCACCGAGGGCCAGAAGGTGGTGGCGAAGATGAAGGAGATGCCCTCCGACGATCCGCTGTTCGGCAAGGGTGAGGTGCGCCCGGACGGCCGGCACATCCACAACATGTACCTGTTCCAGGTGAAGATGCCGGACCAGTCCAAGGGGCCGTGGGACTATTACAACCTCGTGGAAACCATCCCCGCCAAGGACGCCTTCCGTCCCATGGCCGAAGGCAAGTGCCCGATGGTGAAGGGCTGAGCCAGCGCGCTCCGCACATCCGACTGAAATCGCCCCGGCCTGTCCATCAGGCCGGGGTTTTTTGTGCGGTCAGGCCGGCGCGCGGCGGCGGATGCGGCCGGAGGGGTCGGCGAGGCCGAGGAGATAGCGCCCCGCCTCCTCGATGTCGGCGACGATCTCCGCCTCGGCGCCAGCGCCGTCGCGGCGGCGGAGCGCGTCGAGGGCGGCCTGGTGATGGTCCGTGCCCTTCAGCAGCACCACATATTCGGGCACGACGAAGGAGAGGATCGGCCCGCAGCGCAGCCAGAGATTCTCGATCATCTCGTCGAGGAGGGGGATGCGGGCCAGCGCATAGATGCCGAAATGAAAGCGGCGGTGGACATCCAGATAGGCGTCCAGGGCGCGCCGCGCGATCATGTCCCGCATCTGCGCGAGCAGGGCGTCCAGCGCGTCGATGTCCGCCGGGCTTGCCTTGACGGCCGCCTCGCGGGCGGCGCGGCCTTCCAGCTCGCAGCGGACCATGGTGATATCCACGAGCGCGCTCTTGCGCAGGTCCGGCACCAGCGCCGAATTGCGCGGCCCCTGTTCCAAAACGCCCTGCGCCACGAGGCGGGCGAGGGCGTCCCGCACCGGGGTGATGGACGTGCCGAAGGTTTCCGCCAGCTGCCGCAGCACCAGCGCGCTGCCCGGCTCGAACCGCCCGGCCAGAAGCGCCTCGCGCAGCTGCGCATGGGCGCGGTCCCACAAGGGCTCGCGGGAGAGCCGGGAGAGGTTGCGGTCGGCGACGGTGGCTTGCGTGTCCATCTTCCAAGGGGAGCACTGGAAAAGCGCGTTGACAAGCAGCTTATATGTCGTTTGTTATAACAAACAACAAAAGGGAGACGCGCCAATGAAGCACAGCCTTGCCCTCGCCCGGGGATTTGCCCCGGCCCTCGCTCCAGCCTTGGGCCTCGCAGCCACGTTGGGGGCGGTCCTCCTCGCGTCCGCCGGGAGCGCCACCGCACAGGACAAGTTCCCGAGCCGCGAGGTGCGCCTCATCGTTCCGTGGAACGCCGGCGGCTCCAACGACATCGCCGCCCGCGTGCTGGCGCCGATCCTCGCCGAGAATGGCGTGCGCATCATCGTGGACAACGTGCCCGGCGGCACCGGCACCATCGGCATGGGTCGCGTCGCGAGCGCCAATCCGGACGGCTACACGCTGGGCATGGGCACCTCGTCCACCCTCTCCATGATCGCCCAGAACAAGACGCCGCTGCGCAACGACCAGTTCGCCGGCATCGCCCGCGTGTCCAGCGATCCTTTGATGCTGCTGGTGAAGACGGACGGGGCGAAGGACATCGACGCCTTCATCGCCCAGATGAAGGCCAATCCCGGCAAGGTCACCATCGGCACGCCGGGCAGCTACAACATCAACCACATCTTCGCGACCATGACCGCCAAGTCGGCGGGCGTCGATTATGTGAACGTGCCCTATCCGGGCGGCGCCAAGGTCATCACCGATCTCGCCGGCGGCCAGATCGACGCGGCGGTGCTGAAGCCGTCCGAGAGCATCGCGCAGATCAAGGCGGGGCAGGTGAAGCCCATCGCCATCTTCGACAACCAGCGCCTCACCGTCTTCCCCGACGTGCCGACCATGAAGGAGAAGGGCTTCGACGTCTTCCCCTACGGCCCGGTGGTGCAGATGGCCTACATCGTCGGCCCGGCGAAGATGCCGCCGGATGTGCGCAAGACGCTCATCGACGCCTTCCGCAAGTCGATCCAGGACCCCCGCTTCAAGACCTTCGCGGCGGAGAACGGCGTGCTCGTGGACGACCTCACCGGCGATGCCCTCGATGCCGAGGTGAACGCCGTCCAGAAGTCGCTGAACGCGGTCGCCACCCAGGTGTTCAAGGGCGCGGAATAATCTGAACGACGCCTTGGCTCCGTCATCCCCCGGCTCGTCCGGGGGATCCACGGCGGGGCCGGGCGGAATGGATGAGAAGCACCGCCCGGGCGGTGGAGTGGATGCCCCGGACGAGCCGGGGCATGACGAAACCAGGGTGCGGCCAGCCCGCACCTTCCTTCCGATTTTTCAGAAAGGGCGCGACGTGAGCGTCATCAAGAGTGTCCGGGCCCATGTCATGGCGGCGCCCGTCGAGAAGCCGTTCACCTCCTCGCGGGGCTGGCTCTACAAGACGCGCGGCACCTGTCTCGTGGAGATCGAGACGGCCGACGGCATCGTCGGCTGGGGCGAGTGCTACGGCCCCTCGGCGGTCGCCAAGGCCTTCATCGAGACCCAGTTCGGCCCGCGCATTCTCGGCCGCGACCCGTTTGACGTGGAGGTGATCTGGGAAGACCTCTACAACCGCATCAAGGACTACGGGAACAAGGGCATGTCGATTGCCG